>CAYVTV010000042.1:4464-20412 GCA_964454295.1 uncultured Bacteroidaceae bacterium | reverse complement strand
ATGTAGCTGAAGACTGGGTTGACAAAGTATTACAGGTGAAAAACATCCTTATACGCGGAAAGGAAGCTTCCGAACAGATCAATATCCTCGGTGATGACGGAGTACCCATCGATTACCACCAGGTGTTCTGGAAAGCTGAAGTTATTGACTTTGTGATCCTTCAACAGGATGCATTTGATAAGATCGATGCGAGCACACCCCT
Source organism: uncultured Bacteroidaceae bacterium (assembly GCA_964454295.1). Lineage (GTDB taxonomy): Bacteria > Bacteroidota > Bacteroidia > Bacteroidales > CAYVTV01. The sequence continues at coordinate 20,210 of CAYVTV010000042.1, read as the reverse complement.
GAAGAGACAGAAATATATGCTCGACAAGGTACTGGAAATATATAATACCGGATTTGGTTTTGATACTTTTGAAGAAGTAAATCCCTATTTCAAGGACGTCATTAACCATCTGAAGCAGATGAACTACTCTGTTTTCGAGTCTGACGATTTCAAGCGTCATGAAAAAGAATTGTACAACTTAATAGAAGAAAGGAAGACAGCCTGATGGAAACAAAAGCTTTTCAGAAAATATATACTAAGATAACGCAGATCACGAAAGCGACCTGCTCTCTTCAGGCAGAAGGTATAGGTTATGAAGAACTGGCCTCAATAAACGGGAGGCTTGCCCAGGTAGTGAAAATTATGGGTGATAATGTCACACTCCAGGTATTTGGAGGAACAGAAGGCATTCCTTCCAATGCTGAGGTTGTATTTTTTGGCCGTCCTCCCATGCTAAAAGTGGGTGATGAACTTGCCGGAAGGTTTTTCAATGCTTTTGGTGATCCGATAGATGGCGGACCAAAGGTGGAAGGAGAAGAACGTGAAATTGGCGGCCCCTCTGTTAACCCCGTTCGACGTAAACAACCCTCCGAACTCATTGCTACCGGTATTGCCGGTATCGACCTGAATAACACGCTGGTAACAGGACAGAAAATTCCCTTCTTTGCTGATCCCGACCAGCCGTTTAACCAGGTAATGGCTATGGTTGCCCTGCGTGCTAAAGCCGACAAGATCATTCTTGGCGGAATGGGACTTACCAATGACGATTACCTTTTTTATAAAAATGTATTTGATAATGCCGGAGCACTCGACCGTATTATCAGTTTCGTAAATACCACTGAAAACCCCCCTGTGGAAAGACTCCTTGTCCCGGATATGGCCCTCACTGCAGCTGAATATTTCGCTGTGGAAAAAAATGAGAAAGTCTTGGTGCTGCTCACTGACATGACGCTCTATGCTGATGCCCTGAGTATCGTATCCAACAGAATGGACCAGATCCCCTCAAAAGACAGTATGCCCGGCTCATTATACAGTGATCTGGCAAAAATTTACGAAAAAGCAGTTCAGTTCCCCGATGGAGGCTCAATTACCATAGTTGCCGTTACAACTCTTTCAGGCGGAGATATCACACACGCTATCCCTGATAATACCGGATACATTACCGAAGGACAACTTTTCCTCCGCAGGGATACCGACATAGGCAAGGTTATTGTCGACCCCTTCAGAAGCTTGTCGCGTCTGAAACAACTCGTTATCGGCAAGAAAACGAGGGAAGATCATCCGCAGGTTATGAACGCCGCTATCAGGCTCTTTGCAGATGCGGCAAACGCAAAAACAAAACTGGAAAACGGCTTCGACCTCACCGATTACGATGAAAGAACGCTGGATTTCGCCAAGGAATATTCCAACAGTCTGCTAGCTATTGACGTGAATATTGATATAGATACCATGCTGGGAACAGCCTGGGAATTGTTCGATAAGCACTTTAAACCTGCTGAAGTAGGCATAAGGGAAGAATTTGTAAAAAAATACTGGCCAAATAATAAGTAATATCCATGGCAATAAAATTTCAATATAATAAAATCTCTCTTCAGAATCTCAACAAACAGTTGCAAATAAGAGTACGGGCTCTTCCTACTATTAAAAACAAGGAATCGGCACTGCGGGCTGAAGTTAAAAAAGCCAAGGACAATGCCCTCCAACTGGATGAGCAGCTGAATCAGAAATTTGCACGGTACGAAGATATGGCCAGGATGTGGGCTGAATTTAATCCGGAATTGATAACTATAACAGATGTAAAGCTATCTGTAAAAAAAATTGCCGGCGTAAAAACTCCAATACTGGATGAAGTTGTTTTTGAAACAAAGGAATATAGTTTATTTAACCAGCCTTCCTGGTTCCCGGAAGGAATTGAAATACTCAAGGAACTATCACAGGTGGCTATCGAAAGAGATTTCTTTTACCGGAAAATGAACCTTCTCGAACATGCCAGGAAGAAGACCACTCAGAAGGTTAACCTGTACGAAAAGGTACAGATACCCGGATATGAAGAGGCAATACTGAAGATCAAGCGTTTTCTTGAAGATGAAGAGAACCTGTCAAAATCTTCACAGAAAATTGTTAAAACCCGTCAGCAGACTATGGAGGAAGCAGCATGATCATACCAATGAAAAAATATTCGTTTCTGGTGTATCATCGCGATTATGAAGATTTTCTTCATGATCTGAGGGAACTGGGAGTCGTACACCTCATAGAAAGACAACAAGATATAAGCGATGATATCAGGGGTAAATATCAGCAGATTGACAGCGTTGAGAAAACCATCCGTTTTCTCAGGAAACGTGAAATAGAAAAAACAGAAGCATCAGCCACTGCTGAGGGAGAAAAAGTCTTTTCCCATATTGCTGAAATGCAGAATCAGCTTGAACACCATCAGCATTCCCTTGCCAACATTCAAAAGGAGATCAACGAGATCCTCCCGTGGGGTGATTTCTCACTTGACTTACTTAAACAATTGAAGGACAATGGAATTAAAGTGAGGTTTTTCGTTACACAAACCAGGAAGTATGATCCTTCATGGGAAGAACAATACCCTGTTCAGGTTATTAACAACACTGGTGGTAATATTTATTTCATCATGGTGGAGAGAGATCACGAGGAGACAGACCTTCCTGCCGAAGAAGTTAAGTTTCCCTCACACTCACTTAAAGAACTCAGAACCACACAGGAAGAAATCCGGAAAAACATACAGAATATCGATGATAAGTTCAATGAATATGCAGCCACTTCACTCCCTTCCCTCGAAAAATATAAAAACAGCCTGCTGCAGAATGTAGAATATGAAAAAGCAGTATTTCACACTTCCCGTGAAGCGGAAGAACGTTTGATGGTCGTGGAAGGCTGGGTTCCGAATGATAAGGAAGAGAGTATCAATAACTACCTTGAAAAATCAGCTGTAGTTTATATTATCTCGGAAGCCGATCCTGAGGAAAAAGTACCTATCCTGCTGAAGAATAAAGGTTTTGCCAAAAAATTTGAGCTGATTGGGGAATTATATTCACTTCCAAAATATAATGAGCTGGACTTAACTCCTTTTTTTGCACCCTTTTATACTCTTTTCTTTGGTTTTTGCCTTGGAGATGCCGGATATGGGATCCTTCTGGCAGTTGCTGCATTATTTGCGGGAAGGAAAGTTCAGAAAGAACTTAAAGCCGTAACCACACTGGTATTTTACCTGGGTTTATCCACATTGTTCTTTGGATTGATAGGTGGAACCCTCTTTGGTATTAATTTATATGAAACCAACCTGCCTGTTTACAGTTCCCTGCAGCAGTATTTTAAATCGGAAGGTACTGATATCAACAACCTGCTGTTCTACCTTTCACTTATCCTGGGAGGTGTACAGATCATTTTTGGAATGATACTGAAGGCAGTTAATGAAACCATTCAGTTCGGCTGGAAACTCGCCCTTGGTACCATAGGATGGATCACTCTGATCGTGGGATCAGTTACCGTGGTGCTGATAAGCAAACTCGGAGGAGTTGATATGGAAACATTAAAACCGGTATTGTATGTAGTTCTGGGAGTAAGCGGGCTCCTCATTCTTTTCCTCAATAACCTGAAGCGGAATATCCTGATGAATTTTGGTATTGGCCTGTGGAATTCATATAATATGGTCACCGGTATAGTAGGTGATTTATTGTCCTACATCCGTTTATTCGCCCTGGGTATTTCCAGTGCGATACTAGGCTATGTTTTCAACAGTCTGGCTGTTTCCATGAGCGGGAACATACCTGTACTGAGTTTAATATTTATGGTGATCATTCTTGTCATTGGTCACAGTATAAACATATTCATGTCGGGATTAGGCTCATTTGTACATCCAATGCGTCTTACCTTTGTTGAATTTTACAAAAATGCCGGTTTTTCCGGTGGAGGGAAAAAATACAATCCTTTTAAAAAGTTAGTATAACAAACAAATTTAAATTTTAATATTATTTACTATGGAACCTATTATTTTAGCTTACATCGGAGTTGGATTAATGATCGGGCTTGCCGGTATCGGCAGTGCATTTGGAGTATCAATGGGAGGAAATGCCTCCATTGGAGCCTTGAAGAAGAATGAGGATGCTTTTGGTAACTATCTTGTGCTTAGCGCCTTACCCGGAACCCAGGGTTTGTATGGATTTATGGGATATTTTATTCTTCAGGGTATTTTAACCCCGGAGATTTCATGGTTACAAGCAGGAGCCGTGTTTGGTGCAGGACTTGCGCTGGGTTTTGTTGCTTTGCTCTCAGCCATCAGGCAGGGACAGGTATGTGCAAATGGTATTGCAGCGATAGGATCCGGATATAATGTGTTCGGTAATACCCTTATCCTGGCGGTATTCCCCGAATTGTATGCAATTATTGCATTTGCTGCTACGTTCCTTATTAGTACGGCGATATAATAAATATATAACCCTGACAGGGTTTGAAACCCTGTCAGGGTTATATTATTTCCTCTTCAAATTCCGGTTATGCAGATTCATCAGGATCACCGATACTGCAATAACCCCCATTCCAATAAATGCAATATAATTTGGATATTCCTCCGGCAGGATAATCCAGCTGAGTACAGCTCCTGAAACAGGAATAATAAACTTCCAGAAATTTAGGACGGAGACTTTTACCCCGGGGCGTTTTAACAAAACAAACCAGATGGAAACGGCAGCGGCAGAAAGGAAACTCAGCCAGGCAAGAGCAATGTAATAATCCGGAGGTTTGATCTTACATTGCATTCCTTCAACAGGAACCGAAAAAAGAAACAATGCTGCTCCGCCAATAATCATGGAAGAGGAACTGAGCAGTAAAGGAGGTGTTTTATTACTATCCTTTGATACCACTACATTTGCTATGCCACTTATGATAATAGTAGCAAGAAGAAAGAGTATCCCGCTGAACTTTACCTCACCCGTAAGTGAAAAATTATTCCTGCCTGCACTGACAATAATTATTCCGCATATTCCGAGAATGAATATCAGTAACTTCTTCCATGATAACCGGTCGTCATGCATGGATATATGAGCTATCATCGCTATGAATAAGGGACCTGAGCCTATAATTATAGCTCCCAGCGCAGCCGGAACCAGGTTTATGCCCAGGTAAAACATGGAATACTGAAGAAAGGTCTGCAGAACAGAGATAATGAGGACAACCCTGATGTTATTCCTCAGGTAAGTTAAGTATGCTTGCACTCCACAGCGGATAAAAGGAAGTATAAGTAACCCTGAGATAAAAAAACGTGTCCCTGCAAATTGCAGAGGAGTGTTATATTGCAGTCCGTATTTCACCCCGACAAATGCTGTTGACCATAAAAAACAGGCAATGATTGCCAGGAATGATGTACCGAGGTAAAATGGCTTCATAAATAAACTATTTTGGAGCACTCAGATATAAAAACACACCTACAACTGAAAAAATAATATTTGGCAGCCATGCAGCAAATGCAGGGGATAAGGAACCGCCAATGGAAAACTGCGAAGAAAACTGCATAAAAAGTATATACCCAAAACTAAGTGCCATTCCCACTCCCAGCTGGAATCCTATACCTCCCCTGCTCTTCTTTGAAGATACAGAAACACCCATAAGTGTAAGGATAAATGTGGCAAAGGGAAATGCAATACGTTTATGTTTCTCAATAAGATAAGCAGTAATGTTGGTCTCTCCCTGCATCCTTGACACATCGATCAGTTCATTTAACTCCGCGATACTCATAGCTTCAACAACATTTGGCCGCCTGGTGAACTCCGAAGGATGCATATTAAGCACAGTGTCGATGTGGCTGCCTTCTCTTATTGTTTCATTTAATCCATCATAGTCTCTTATATAATACCGGATTATCACCCATCTCTTTTCATTGTCATCCCAGATGATCTGATCCGATATTAATTTTGACACCAGCTGACCATCCTCATATTTCTCAATGGAAAAATTATATCCGGTTGAACTTACATTGCTGTAGCTCTCCATATAAATAAAAACTCCGGGTTCTATCTGCCTGTGAATATGGCGTCTTTCAAAAGGGACAGGACGTTTATGAAGGTATTTCTCCTCAAAATCCAGTCTTACTTTATTTGATCCCGGAATTACCTTATCACTCATAACAAAAGCAAAAATTGCAATCAACAGGGCAGAGAACATATAGGGCATTAAAAGCCTTCTGAAGCTTATCCCACTGCTCAGAATGGCAATGATCTCCGTATTGTATGCCATCCGGGAAGTGAAAAAAATTACAGAGATGAAAGTAAACAGGGGACTGAACAAAACGGCAAAATGAGGAATGAAGTTCATGTAATAATCCAGAACGACTTCCCGGCCAGGTGCACTGTTTTCAATGAAGTCATCAATCTTTTCTGAAAAATCAAAAACAACAGCAATAGCAAGAATGGCAAGAATGGAAAAAGCAAATGTCCCCAGGAATTTCCTGGTGATATACACATCCAGAATTTTAATGTTCAGCCGTTTTATAAACGAACGGCCAGCTTTTTCACCATTTTGTCTTTCCATTGGCTGAAATCCCCTGATTTTATCCTGGTGAATGCTTCTTTCACCAGCCAGATATAAAAACCAATATTGTGAATACTTGCAATTTGCGCTCCCAGTATCTCATCGGAAATGATAAGATGCCTGAGATAAGCTTTTGAATAAGATGTATCTGCAAATGTTATGCCTGCTTCATCCACGGGTGAGTAATCATCCTTCCATTTGTTATTCTTTATGTTAATTATCCCTTCAGACGTAAACAACATTCCGTTTCTTCCGTTTCTTGTAGGCATTACACAGTCAAACATATCCACCCCGAGGGCAATGCTCTCGATAATATTTACAGGTGTCCCGACACCCATAAGGTAACGGGGTCTGTCCTCCGGTAAAATACCTGTAACGCAACCGGTCATTTCATACATCACTTCAGCAGGTTCTCCAACTGAAAGTCCGCCTATGGCATTTGCATCCAGTCCCAGGGAAGCAGCTTTTTCAGCCGATTGAATCCTGAGATCCTTATACACACTACCCTGAACAATAGGAATAAATGACTGGTAAAATCCATATGAGGGTTCTGTTTCGCGATACCTGGCCACACCTCTATCCATCCACCTGTGGGTAAGTTGTAAAGACTTCTCAGCATAGTTGTGATCGCAGGGAAAAGGAGTACATTCATCCAGTGCCATCATAATATCCGAGCCCAAAACACGCTGCATGTCCACTACATTTTCCGGGGTAAAGATATGTTTTGATCCGTCAATATGAGATCTGAATACCGCCCCTTCTTCATGAATCTTTCTGTTGGAGGACAAAGAAAAAACCTGGTATCCTCCACTATCGGTCAATACAGGCCTGTCCCAGCCGATAAATGGGTGAATACCACCTGCACCGCGGATAACATCCAAACCCGGGCGAAGATATAGATGATATGTATTGCCCAGGATGATTGAAACATTCATATCATCCCTTAATTCTCTCTGGTGAATGCCTTTAACGCTACCCGCAGTACCAACAGGCATGAATACGGGAGTTTGTATTATCCCCCGGGAAGTCACTATCTCACCCGCCCTGGCCGACGATTGTGTGTCTTTATATAGAATGTTAAACCTCATCATGTGAAAGCCGGTGCAAAGATAATATGTTCCATCTGGTAATTGTTTATAAATTTAATTATTCCTGACAACAGGAAATAATTACACTTGCCGCATTTACAATTTTTGCTGTGGTTTACCTGAAAGAACAATTACTCTGGAACTATATTGTGGGATTTGTTTTTATTATCCTGGCTGTAATTTTCATTTTCAGGAAATGGTAAATAATTAACTCTGTAACCTGAACCCTCTCCGAATTTTACCACCGCCAGTTTCAATCCTTTAATATCTGTCTCAAAAACATAAATGACTTCTATTTCACTAATTTTCCGAACCTTATCCAACGGCATAATATAATAAGCATCTTGCGAAGGAACATCAAACCACCTGGTGAGCATCTCATTTCTCTCCGCAGTGATATAATAGCTGCTCATATGGTGAATTGGGCAATCCTCAAACAAATACAAAGGCATCCCTTTTGTCAGTCTTCCTGTTTCCACAGCCCCCTCCTTCCAGTAAATATCTCTGCCGGTCATTAGCCGGTCGGGTAATACAAAGACATTAAATGCAACCCTCGTCAGCAGCCATACGGCAATAAATATAAGGATACGCTGAGATCTCAGCTTTATAAAAAGCCAGGGAAAAACCAGACTCACCAGGGTGATCAGCACCCATGGTATTACTTTATCGCTATGAAATTCGCTCCTGCCGGTAAAGGGAAGAACCATCAGTACGAGTGGAAATAATACAATAAAGATAAAAAGAACAGGCTGAAATACATATCTGTCAACCCGTGTATTCAATCCGAATACATAATAAGAATATGCGCATGTTCCGAACACCAGGGGCAGGAACATAAAAAGATACCGCGGATATATCACAGGGGATATCCAGTATACTGATATATTGGAAATAAAAATAATTATCATGTAACGTGCAACGGGGATAGAAAAGAGTTCCTTTAATCTTCCTTTACCCACTAAAAAGATCAACAGAAGCGTCCAGGGAAGGAAATGCATAATAAATTCGGCAGGGAATAGAATAAAGTGGAGTATGCTTTCCCTGATGGGGTGATAAACCGCAGTGCGGCCGGCAGATTCAGACCATAATGCATCCCGGTAATTCAGCAGGGAATTATACCGGGAATATAAAAGAAAATAGATGCCTGCCAGAAGCAGGAAAAGCCCTCCCCCGGCAAAACTCTTCCCTGAAAAAAGCATCCTGAACTGTTTAGTATAAATAAAAAACACCAGTAGAGTAATCCCCTGAAACACCAGCGATGGAAGACCTTTCATGAAAAATCCGGCTGTTGTCAGCAACCAGGATACAATAAACAACCTGAGCAGTTTCCCCTTTTTATTGTAATAGTAAATACTCCAGAAGCCGGCATATGTGACCCAGGAGTAGGTAATATCAATCAGCCCTTTAAAGGAATCATAAAATAAAATCCTCCCGCAGGTAATTAATGCCAGTGCGGTTAAAAAAGCTGCCTTTTCTCCGATCTCTTTTTTTAAGGTATAATATATCGTACAGGCAAAACCAATTAAGGATAAAACCACCGGAATCCGTGTAATTATCTCGGTGTGACTGCCTGTGAGGTTAAAAAATAATATCAGAATCCAGTTAAAAAGCGGGGGTTTATTATAATAAAATTCGCCGTTAATGGATGGTACAATATAGTTTCCCGATAACATCATTTCCTTAGCCACCAAAGCCCTGGTTGCCTCATCAAGAATAAATGGCATAAGACCGAGATTAATCAGCAAGGCAGGAAATAACAGAATTATTATCAGCCATTTAAATATCTTTTCCTGTTTGGATTCTGTCAGGGAGAAACTCATCTTTTAATCATTGTTTATGGAGTTGCAAAGTTACAAAAATACACAGGGCTGCATAAAAAATATTAAATTTGGAATTCAAAAACCATCTTATAGATGAAGTGCATATCTTTTTATCTTACATATTTTCTTGTGTGGATTTTTACCCGCCTGCCTCTGAGATGGTTATACGGCATTTCCACTTTGCTCTTTTATGTCGTATTCTATATCGTTCCATACAGAAAGAAACTGGTTTATAACAACCTTCAGAATGCATTTCCGGAATGGGATAAAGATAAGGTTCATATTACGGCTAAAAAATTTTTTCGCTATTTCTGCGACATACTCGTAGAATCTGCCTGTCTTCCTTTTATGAGTGTGAAGGAATTAGAAAAACGATTTATTTACAAAAATCCCGGTATTCTGAATGACCTGTATAAAAAAGGGGAAAGTATCATTATAGTAATGGGGCATTATGGAAACTGGGAATGGATTGTAGGAGTGCAAAGGAAAATCATGCATCAGGCGGTATTCATCTACAAACCTTTGCAGAACAAATACTTCGACAGGTTATTAATAAAGAACAGGGAAAGATTTGGGGGTAAAACAGTACCTATGGAAAAGACCCTCCGGTACCTTATGGAAGCAAGCCGGGAAAGTAAGCTTACAATGAGTTATTTTCTTGCAGATCAGCGCCCGTTAAAGAAAAATATACATTACTGGACAACATTCCTTAACCAGGACACACCCATTTACAACGGTCCGGAAAAAATAGCCAGAAAACTGGATATGGCAGTGGTATATCAAAAAACACAGCGAACCGGAAGAGGTTATTATGAAGTCACTTTCATTCCGGTAACAGATAATCCCGGTGAAATGCAGGAGCTGGAAATTATGAATAACTATTTCAGTCTCCTTCAGCAAACGATTGAAGATAAACCTGAGTACTGGTTATGGACACATAACAGGTGGAAGTACAGGAGGGAGGAGTTCAGTTAGTTCAGGGATCACGGGATCGAGTGGTTGCGTGGTTACGTGGTTGCGTGTTACTTAGCCGCATGGCATTTCGAAGAAAAATACATTTGGCATCGATTTCTCCCACCCGATCCCGTGATAGCGTGATCCCGTGATCCCTTTAGTTACTCAATTACTCAATTACTCAATTACTCAATTACTCAATTACTCAATCACCACTGAAACCTTGAACCTTTTTGTGTCACATGTCACTCGTCCCTATTCCTCCACATACACCCTCTTCACCCTTCCTGATATACCCGTAAGTATCTCGTATGGGATGGTCCCTGCGGCTTTGGCTATTTCCTTCACCGGGTTTTCTTTTCCGAAAATGATTACATCATCCCCTTCTTTAGCTTCAATTCCGGTTATATCCAGCATACACATATCCATGCATATGTTACCGATGACAGGTGCAATTTTTTTGTTTACCAGGAATTTACCGGCTCCGTTGCCCAGACTTCTCGGAATTCCATCAGCATATCCGGCAGGAATAATGGCAATTTTTCCCGGAACATTTACCTTTCCCCTGCGGCTGTAACCCACCGTATCTCCCGCAACTGTTTCTCTTATCTGGGAAATATGAGTTTTAAACGTACTTATCTCAACAAGCCCGGGCGTATCAGTCATATTCACTCCATATAAACCTATTCCAAGCCTCACCATATCAAACTGTGCTTCCGGTAATCCGGGGATGCCTGCTGAACTCAGAATATGCATCAGAAAGTTCTTTTGGCATTTATTTCTGATAGCATCACACATTTCCCGGTATAACGCAATCTGTTGTTTTGTAAAATCGTTATGTTCAGGTTCTCCGGAAGCTGCAAGATGTGAAAATACTGAAACAATCTCTGTAAGATCAGAGGGTAATAAATTCAACCATTCTGAGATATCATTTTTTCCGAGACCCAGCCTGTTCATCCCTGTGTCAAGTTTAATATGAATGGGATACCCCTTTAACCCGTGGTTGTCAGCAAACTTTTGAAATGCTTGTAGTATGTGGCGGCTGTACATCTCCGGCTCGAGCCTGTAATCAACAATAGTCCAGAAAGAAGAGGGATCAGGATTCATAACCATAATGGGAAGGGTGATGCCGTTTTTTCTAAGTTCCACTCCCTCATCAGTATAGGCAACTGCAAGATAATCAACCTTATGAAACTGAAGCTTGTTGGCGATCTCATAACTTCCGCTTCCATAGGAGAAAGCTTTAACCATCGCCATAACACGTGTGGAAGGTTTTAGTAATGACCGGTAAATGTTAAGATTGGATATAAGAGATGTGAGATTGATCTCAAGTAAGGTATGATGTTGTTGTTCCTGCAATACGGTAATTATATTTTCAAACTCAAATGTCCTTGATCCTTTTACCAGAATTGCCAGATTTTTAAAGCCTGTCCAGATACCGGAAGCAATAAAAGCTTTTGTATCGCTGAAAAAAAGTGAGTTCTCTTTAAAGTATTCTTTATATACGCCAATAGTGGGGCCAATACCAATAAACCGGTCAATATTCTTAGCTTTAATAATAAAACTGATCTCTGTGTACAATTCCTGCTCCGACTTCCCGCTCTGATGAATGTCGGACAGTATAACCATCTTTTCCTTATGCTGGTTTTGCTGCATCAGGAGGTCCAGTGAATTTTTAACAGATTGAATATCCGAATTATAGCTGTCATTAATCAGGGTGCAGGAGTGTATACCTTTATGAAGCCCAAGTCTCATTTCAACCGGTTCAATTTTTTGCAATGACCTGATAATCAATTCTTTACTTGCATTCAGTACAAGAGATAGTATAACAACATGCATCGCGTTCTCCACCGAGGCGTTATCTAAAAAAGGAATAAATAACTTGTCATCTATCCCTTCCATGGAAACATAAGTTCCCGACTCTTCACGGTTAATAGCAGTGATCCGGTAATCGGCATCAGGTGAGCTTCCCCATGAAACTTTTCTTACTGACTCAGGGAGGAATGAGGAAACTTTCTCATGAACAGTTTTATGATCACGGCAGTAGATCACTGTTTTACAACGGGTAAATAACTTCAGTTTCTCTTCGAGTTTTTGTTCTACAGACTCAAAATTCTGCTGGTGTGCTTCCCCAATATTGGTTAATAGTCCTATATCGGGTTTAATAATACTCTCCAGCCTTTCCATCTCTCCGGGAAGAGATATGCCGGCTTCGATAACAGATATTTTATAAGTGTTCTCAATCAGAGATAATGAAAGAGGAACACCTAACTGGGAATTATATGACAGAGGACTCCGGAAAACCGGTATGTAATTCTTCAGCACCTGGTAGAGCCACTCCTTAACAATGGTTTTCCCGTTTGAACCGGTAATACCTATGACCTTCCCTGTATATTTGGATCTGACAAATGCGCCAAACTGCTGAAGTGCTGCAAGAGTATCTTTCACAATGATAAAAGTGATGTCATCAGAGTAAACCGAAATATCGAATGATTTGTCAACAACGAAGACCTTAATTCCCTTCCTCACCAGTTCATCAATAAAAGTATGTCCGTCACGGTTTCTTCCCTGCAGAGCAAAAAATACCGGAGATGAAATAAATGATATGGTACGGCTGTCAACTGAGATTGAAGTGAAAAGAATATCTTTGTTCCCTGATAATTTACCGGAAACAGCTGCAGCTAATTCACCGGTGCTAAATTGTTGCATAATCTTACAGTTTGCTTTACTAATTATCCCGCTTTTAGGATTGTAATTCTGATTGCCGGAAGTTGTTTGTTTTAAACCGCCGGTATGTTCAAAACCTGCTCCTTCCTGATAAAGGTAATATTAAATATTATCTTTATTTTTGCAAAGGTAAAAAACCTCACAACTTATTGTTTTATAAAATTCTCATTCCTTACCTTCTTTTCTAACAATTAATTGACATGACGTATAAAAACACCATAGAAATAGTAACAAAAGATATACAAGATATTGAGAAACTTGTGGATGGTTTTAAGAATTATTCTTCTGTTCCGTCTATTGAACTTGACCTTGCTCTTTCCAAACTGAGAAATATTTATGATATATTGTTAATGTTGAGAGAGAACACAACTGAAAAACCTGCCGGTGATATTATATTTATTGAGGATGAAACCGAACCGGAGCATGACAGGGAAGTTCCGGAAACAAAACATGTATCAGTGAAGACTGTATCAGAAGAGCCGGAGATCAAATCTGTTGAAAAAGACATTCTTAAAGTGGAAGCGAAAACAGAAGAAGAAAGAGTTGATACTGATACAACAGTTGAAATTAAACCTGATGAGACTCCGGTCAGTCTCAACTCTGAAGATCATAAGGAGGAAAGATCCCCGATAACAGGTCCGGAATCAACATCGACTGAGATGAAGAAACCTCCGGTTGAAAAGCAGCAAAAAAAATCCAAAACAACTGAAACTGTACTTGGAGACACTTTTAAAGATAACCGGGGATATGTTTATGACCGGCTGGGAGGACAGACACAAAAACCTGATCTTACTTCCAAACTGCAAAGCAGCCCTATCAAATCCATTGCAGGAAGTATTGGAATTAACGATAAATTCTATTACATCCGGGAGCTTTTTAACAGCAATGCGGAAGACTTCAGGCAAACCATCACTAATCTGGACAATGCCCATAATTTTAACGAAGCATATAACTATCTGATTGAAAATCTCGACTGGGATATGGAGTCAGAACCTGTTCAGCAACTGTTGACTCTTATCCGCAGAAAATTTATCAGCAGGGAAGATGAGTAAGCTTTATATTGTTCCCACTCCTATTGGAAACCTGGGGGATATCACCTTCAGGGCAATAGAAGTTCTTAAAAACTGCGATCTTATTTTGTGTGAAGATACGCGTAAAACTTCCGTGTTGCTTAAGCATTACGGAATATCCCGTGCCCTTCGCTCCTTCCATAAATATAATGAACATCATGCCTTGCATGGTATAATTAATGAGCTGATATCGGGGAAAACCATTGCACTTGTGAGTGATGCAGGAACACCCGGTTTATCCGATCCGGGATTTCTGATAGTACGGGAATGCAGGAAAAATAAAATCCCCATTGAGTGCCTTCCCGGCGCTACTTCTGTTGTACCTGCCCTGATACAATCCGGTTTACCATCCGACAGGTTCTGCTTTGAAGGATTCCTGCCCGTAAAAAAAGGAAGAACTAAAAAAATTAACGAGTTAAAGGAGGAAGTCCGTACAATGATATTTTTTGAATCCCCTCACCGCCTCCTGAAAACACTTCATCTTTTTGCAGAAGCATTTGGTAATGACAGACAGGCGTCCATTTCAAGGGAATTAACCAAAATCCATGAGGAAACTATTACCGGTAGTCTGGAAGAACTTATTACCTTCTTTTCACAAAAAGCGATAAAAGGAGAATTTGTAATAGTTATCTCCGGTTTTGATTCCTGATTTCCGACACATAATACAATCTTTTCAATTGTCCGTTTTCGTACACCACGTGTTGCATAAGCGTTCAGAATTTTATTCACATAATATCAAAATCACCCATTGTATAGTTCAGTATTTTAATTACTTGCAAGCTTTGGCACAACTCATGATGAACTGATTATCTAATAACCAGTAAAAAATAAGGTCATGAAAACAATCAGTGATATTATCGGAATCAGCAGAAAGGGATTAATTGCAGTCCTCGTGTCAATTATTTTCAGCATGAATATCTTTTCACAGTTTTCATTTAACAATAACGAGTTGACGTCATTTGAAAGCGAAATGATTACCCACAACACTCCTGAGGTCATAAGCATTTTTCATCATTCACCCTTATCAGATTTATTTGCAATTGAAGAAAGGCTGGAATTTGAAGATTGGATGCTGCATCCGGAAAACTGGTCAGCACCAAAAAATGAGATTTCAATGACACCCGAAATATTTATGGAAGAGGATTTGAATTTCGAGAGCTGGATGTTAGAGACAAACTGGATCTATGATGATTTGTTTACTGAGGAAGAAATGGAATTTGAATCATGGATGTCAGATCTTCTTCAATGGTAATATCCTCTTTACATTTACTCCTGCCTGTCAAAATGGCTGATCTTCAAAACCTGTATTAAAGCTAATGTCTGAGCTACTGCTATCTCCTGAATTTTCAGCATTCATTTTAGAACCAATAGTTACCACAGGAGATTCATCAAAATCATCGTATATAGGTTCAACGGCATCCAAATCTGAAAATTTGGCAAACTCCTCCCTGAATTTGAGGCTTATTTCTCCCACAGCACCGTTTCTGTGCTTTGCTACAATGATCTGTGCGATACCTTTTAGTGAGTTCCCGTTATCATCCATATCAAAACCATATTTT
>CAYVTV010000042.1:0-4454 GCA_964454295.1 uncultured Bacteroidaceae bacterium | reverse complement strand
ACAATGTCCGCATCCTGCTCAATAGCTCCGGATTCCCTCAGGTCAGAAAGCTGGGGTTTTTTGTTTCCGCCCCTTAGTTCAACACCTCGGTTTAACTGTGAAAGTGCAATTATAGGCACATCAAGTTCCTTAGCAATGCCCTTCAGTGAACGGGATATATTGCTTACCTCCTGCTCCCTGCTTCCTTTCATATCAGTACTTCCGCTCATAAGCTGGAGGTAGTCAATAACAATAGCCTGCACGTTATAAAGATTTTTCAGCCTCCTGCATTTAGCCCTGAGCTCAAAAATGGAGATCGCAGCTGTATCGTCAATGAATATAGGTGCTTCGACAAGGTTCTTTATTCTCAGATCCAGCTGTTCCCATTCCCAGGGTTCAAGACGGCCGTTCCGTATGCGATCGGCAGGAAGTTCGGTCTCAGTTACAATAAGCCTGTTGGTTAACTGCAATGAAGACATTTCGAGGGAGAAGACAGCAATTGGCCGGTGATGTTCCACAGCTATACTCCTTGCCATAGAAAGCACAAAAGCTGTTTTCCCCATGGAAGGACGTGCTGCTATAATAATGAGATCGGATTTCTGCCATCCTGAAGTGATGCGATCAAGTTTGGTAAAACCCGATGGCACACCACTGAGTTTATCTTCTCTTTTTGATGCCTCTTCAATCTGATTAATAGCCTCCTGAATAAGCTTGCTTAGTTTAACCGTTTCTTTCTTTATATTACCCTCTGCAATATCAAAAAGCTGTTGCTCGGAGAAATCAAGAAGTTCATCAACATCCTGACTGTCATCAAAAGCTTTTGATTGAATTTCAGAGGTGACACGTATAAGTTCCCTCTGTATATATTTCTGGGTGATAATTCGTGCGTGAAATTCAAGATGTGCGGCAGAAGCCACTCTGCTGGTAAGCTGTGTTATGTATACCGCACCTCCGACTTCTTCAAGTTGTCCTGACTTTTTTAATGTCTCAGTAACAGTTAATATGTCGATAGGCTCATGTTTCTGGGAAAGGTCAATAATAGCCTGAAAAATTTTCTTGTGCGCTTCCTTATAAAAACTCTCCGGCTTAAGAATGTCCATCACAGCAATTACAGCGTCTTTTTCAAGCATTATGGCACCAAGAACAGCTTCTTCCAGGTCTACGGCCTGCGGAGGAACCCTTCCATAATCATTGTTTAACTTTTCTATACCAGACTGTTGAGGAGAGCCTTTTTTCTGTGCCATTGTATTTTTTTTTTACGCCTAAATGTAGTGATTAGTAACGGGTAAAAGAAATGATTTATTTACCACTTTTTCCACAATGAGGGCATAGTTATAATTAACAGGTGTTGAAAAAGTGGTTACGTGGTTAAGTGGTTACGTGGTTACGAAGACACATATTATGCTATGCGTAAGGGATCACGGGATCACGGGATCACGGGATCACGGGACCACTGGATAATTGCAATATCATAATAACCCAATAACCTAATAACCTAATATCCCAATAACCCAATAACCCAATAACCCAATAACCACATAACCACTCATACCTCCCCTTCCCAAATCCTTATCTCTTCCAACTCCTTGCTCAAAGCAGGTTTCTCCCTGAACAAGCCGTAAACAGCAGAACCGCTGCCGGTCATTGATGCGTAAAATGCACCATGGTTATAAAGTGATGACTTTAAAATCTGTAACCGGGGATATAATGAAAATACGGTGTCCTCAAATTGGTTTTTCAACGTATTTTTCCAATTATCAGGATTGATTTTCAATACTTCAGTAAGTGAAATTTCTTCTTTATGTGGAATGATACCCTTATAAGCCTCTCCGGTTGAAACAGGAAATCCCGGATAAAGCAGAACAAGATAAAACTTTAGCGGCAACTGAATATTAATGAGTTTTTCTCCCCTGCCACTCGCCAGGCAAGGTGTGTTCCTTATAAATAAAGGGCAATCGCTTCCCAGCATGGCTGCATACTTCTCGAGCCTGTAATCATCCAAACCCAGGTTAAAATGCTCATTAAGTCCCCTGAGCATATATGCCCCGTTCGAAGACCCCCCTCCGAGGCCTGCGCCGGGTGGAATAAATTTATGAAGATGAATGCTTATGCCCGGTATATTAAAGTCTTCTCTTATCAGATGATATGCTTTAATAACCAGATTCTCATTCTCAGCACAGTTAACCTGTAACCCAGTATTAGTATATGTCACCTCCTGACTGCCATCATCAGTGAACTCAAGGAGATCGGCAAAACCAAGAGGAATCATAATAGTTTCAATGTTATGATACCCGTCAGGTCGTTTTTCAACCACCCGTAGTCCGAGATTAATTTTGGCATTTGAAAATAACAGCATCTCTGACTTTGATTATTACATATTCCTTCTGTATTCTTCAATTGGCAGACAAGAACATACAAGGTTCCTGTCGCCGTAGGCATCGTCCACACGTGCAACAGCAGGCCAGAATTTGTTTTCCTTAACCCAGTTTAAAGGGAATGCTGCCTGGTGCCTGCTGTAAGGATGCTCCCAACTATTGGAAGTAACTTCAACTGCTGTATGAGGAGCATTCTTCAGCACATTATTTTCCTTATCTGCTCTTTGCTCTTTAACATCCATTATCTCATTGTAAATTGAGATCATCGCATCTGTAAAACGGTTCAATTCTTTCAGTGACTCACTCTCTGTGGGTTCAATCATTAATGTTCCATGAACGGGGAATGAGAGTGTCGGTGCGTGAAACCCATAGTCCATAAGTCGTTTAGCTATATCCAGCTCTGTGATGCCGGTTTCCTGCTTAAATGGCCGGCAGTCCACAATCATCTCATGTCCCACATGTCCTTTCTTTCCCTTGTACAATACCGGAAAATAGGGATTAAGTCTTGCTGCAAGGTAGTTAGCGTTCAATATGGCTATTTTCGTGGCTGTTGTTAATCCTTCTCCACCGGCCATTTTTATATAGGCATGTGATATTGTAAGTATACTTGCGCTTCCGAACGGAGCAGATGATACCGGGTGAATACCATTAATTCCACCTGTTTCCAATAGCGGATGTACAGGAAGGAATTCCACGAGGTGCATTGCCACAGCAATGGGACCTAC
The DNA here is from genome assembly GCA_964454295.1 of uncultured Bacteroidaceae bacterium. GTDB lineage: Bacteria > Bacteroidota > Bacteroidia > Bacteroidales > CAYVTV01. Next base: position 1,375 of record CAYVTV010000042.1, on the reverse strand, counting down.
ACCCGGGCCTCCTCCACCATGGGGTATAGCGAAGGTTTTATGGAGATTCAAATGACATACATCAGCTCCTAACCTGCCAGGATTGGTAAGGCCTACCTGGGCATTCATATTTGCCCCGTCCATATATACCTGTCCCCCGTTTCTGTGTATTATGTCTGTCATCTCCATTATACTCTCCTCAAAAACACCATGAGTGGAGGGATAGGTTATCATAAGCGCTGCAAGCTTCTCTTTGTGCAACTCAGCCAGCTCCCTGAGTTTTCCTGTATTCACATTACCATATTCATCGCAATCCACCACCACGACCTGCATTCCTGCCATGACGGCACTTGCAGGATTTGTTCCGTGTGCAGAAGCAGGTATAAGAACTACATTGCGATGGGATTCATTTTTTTTCTCATGATATGCCCTGATAACCATCAGTCCTGTATATTCTCCCGCCGCCCCGGAATTCGGCTGAAAGGATATTTCATCAAGGCCTGTGATCACCCGGAGATCATTCGCAAGTTCACTGAGTAATTGCAGATATCCCTCAGCCTGACTAAGGGGAATAAAAGGATGCAGTGATGAAAATTCAGGCCATAGGAAAGCCATAAGTTCAGATGCCGCATTAAGTTTCATTGTACAGGAACCCAGGGATATCATGGAATGCGCGAGGGAAATATCTTTCCTTTCCAGCATCTTTATATAGCGCATCATGTCTGTTTCCGTGTGATTCATCCTGAAAACACCGGCTTTTAAAAAGCCTGTTGTACGCCGCAGGCTAGCAGGGATAATCTGTACAGGCTCTGCTTCTGCAATAATTTCGTACTTTCTCTTAACTGCCAGGGCAAAGACTTCAAGGATATCATTAAGATCGGCTTCTGTTACCGTTTCATCCATACTTATTCCTACCGTTGTATTACCGGTATGTCTCAGGTTTATTTCTTTCTCTGCCGCTATTTCATGAATCCGGCTACTTACCAGTCCGCCGGGAAGTTCAATTTTTAAAGTATCAAAGAAAACAGTATTGTATTGTTTATATCCGAGTTTCTGCAATCCATTATTTAGATGAACAGCAGCAGTATGAATATTACCTGCAATTCTTTTTAATCCTTCTTCCCCGTGATAAACAGCGTACATTCCTGCCATTGTTGCGAGCAATGCCTGTGCAGTACAAATATTGGAAGTTGCTTTTTCTCTTTTAATATGTTGTTCCCTGGTCTGCAGTGCCATTCGTAGTGCCGGATTACCGTGCCTGTCAACAGAAACGCCGATAATCCGGCCGGGAATATTACGTTTATATAGTTCCCTTGTGGCAAAGTATGCAGCATGAGGGCCTCCGTATCCCAGGGGGATCCCAAAACGCTGTGTTGATCCGACCACCACATCTGCA
>CAYVTV010000041.1:9849-20640 GCA_964454295.1 uncultured Bacteroidaceae bacterium | reverse complement strand
ACCTGGAACCCGAACCTTTGGATGAACCGCTGGGGTCACTTAGCAGTACAGGGAAACTTTTCGGTATCAGCGGAGGCCCCCTTGAATCACTGTTACGAACCATTTTTTACAAATATACCGGCGAAGAATTAAACCCCCAGAAGCTTATAAAACTCAGAAATACAAAAAGATTTAAAGAGCTGAGCCTCAGAATGGGAGACAGAGATATTGAAGTAATTGCAGTAAGCGGAATGACAAATGCCAGGAAGGTACTCGATGAAATAAGGACAAAGACCAGTAAATATCATATCATAGAGATACAAGCCTGTCCCGGGGGATGCATAAACGGAGGAGGTCAGCCCATAGGATGCGGAGAAAACACTATTAAAAACCGGGGTAAATCATTATATGATTTTGATAATACTGAAATTATCAAAGCGGCACATAAAAATCCGCAGATAATCAACGTTTACAGCGAATTTTTAAAAGAAACCAACAGTAAAAAATGCAGAGAACTGTTTTCCGTTAAATACCTGCAGAATGTAAACGTGTAATCTGCTTCAGAAGCGTTGACATATTGATAATAGAGATGAAGAAAAATAACAACATATTGGTATATACGATAAAAGAAAGATGCAGGGTATGCTACACCTGTGTCCGTGAATGCCCGGTGAAGGCCATTAGGATCATAAACGGTCAGGCCGAGGTGATCAGCGAACGCTGTATCGCCTGTGGTAATTGCACCCGGGTGTGCAGTCAGGGTGCAAAAGCATATATGAATACCACCTCCGGAGTGTTTGAATTATTAAAAGGCTCAAAGCCTGTGTATGCTATGCTGGCACCCAGTTTTATCGCAGAATTTGATGAGTTTAATGATTACCGCCAGGTAGTTGGGATGATCAGGAAACTGGGATTTGATAAAGTCTTTGAAGTGGCATTTGGAGCCGATCTTGTTGCTGTAGAGTACAAGAAATTAATCCATAAAAAGAATGTAAGAGGGTATATCTCCTCTGATTGCCCTGCTATAGTTGCATATATTGAGAAGCATCATCCTGAAATTGTAGGTAACCTTGCCCCCATTGTCTCACCTATGCTGGCACTTACCCGCTTTCTGAGAAACAGGTATGGAAAAAATTTCAGCCTTGTCTTCATCGGCCCGTGTATAGCAAAAAAAGCTGAGACAGATGAAGTTAATGAAGAAATTACCTTTACCGAACTTCGTGAGATGCTGAAGGCTAAAAATATTAATGCCGCGAATAGTACTCCTTCCGATTTTGATCCCCCGCGAGGAGGGAAAGGAGCCATTTTCCCGATAAGCAGGGGACTTCTCCAGACAGTGAACCTCTCAGATGATGAACTCGAACGTAATGTTATTATCGCTGAAGGGAGAGAGAATTTCCAGGAGGCTGTCAAAGAATACAAGTTGGGAACCATTTCTTCCGAACATCTCGAACTGTTATGTTGTGAAGGATGTATTATGGGTCCGGGAACTTCACGTAACGGTAAGAAATTCAACAGGAGATCCAGAGTTATGGACTATGTAAAGGAAAAAGTAAAGTTTCAGGACTCCCCGGAATGGAAACAGGCAATGAAAGAAAGTGTTAACCTTGACCTGAGGCAATCATTCAGGGTAAATGACCAGCGTTCACCCGATCCCACTGAAAATGAAATCAGGGAAATTCTGAAGAAAATGCATAAATTCAGTGAGAAAGACCATCTGAATTGCGGCGCATGTGGATATGACACGTGCAGGAATCATGCCATTGCCATAAATAAAGGACTTGCGGAAATAGAGATGTGCCTGCCTTACACCATCGACAAGCTGCACAACTCTATTGAAGAACTAGCTATTTCCAATACAAAACTTTATAATATCCAGCAAACACTTAAACAAACAGAAAAGCTGGCTCATATGGGCCAGTTATCTGCCGGAATAGCCCACGAACTGAATAACCCGCTGGGTGTAGTGATAATGTACAGCAACATCCTTCTCGATGATACTGATGAAGGTTCTCCCCTCAGGGACGACCTGAAAATGATAGTGGAACAGGCAGAAAGATGTAAAGTGATTGTCGGAGGGTTACTTAATTTTGCCAGGAAAACCCAGGTAAGCTGTAAGGAAGTGGATATCAATGAACTGGTAAGGATCAGTGTGGCCTCAATAGTAAGCCCCAAATCAGTAAAAATAGAAATTGTTAAGAACCAGAAAGACCTTTTTGCAGAAATTGATAAGGAGCAGATGATTCAGGTGGTATCAAACATCATTAAAAACGGCATTGAAGCTATGCCCGGGGGAGGAACGATAACCATTACCACCGATGAATCCAATAAAGATGTGATCCTGAAGATAAAGGACAACGGCACCGGAATTAATGAAACGGATCAGCATAAGGTTTTTGAACCCTTCTTTACCACCAAAGGTATTGGTAAAGGTACCGGTTTAGGACTGGCCACTGCCTATGGAGTTGTGAAAATGCACAATGGTAAAATTGACATCCGCTCAAATACTGATCCCTTAAAGGGACCAACAGGAACAGAGTTTACCATTCAGTTACCCAAACAAAGAAATAGTTAAAATTATCATGGATTTAACAGGAAAAACCATTCTCATTGCAGATGACGATTTCGATTATCTTTTTCAGCTTAAATTACAGATCAGCCAGTGGGGATGCAATGTGGTTACTGCAGACAGCCGGAAAGAAGCAGAAATAATTCTTGAAAGCCTTAAACCCGACCTGGCTATTTTTGACCTGATGATGGAAAGTGAGGATAGCGGTTTCGTTCTTACTTACAGGATGAAGAAGAAATATCCTGATGTCCCGGTGATCATTGCAACAGCCGTGTCAGCAGAAACAGGAATGAACTTTGGCATCAGCAGTGATGAAGACAGAAAGTGGATAAAAGCAGACCTTTACCTTGAAAAGGGTATACGTCCTGAACAACTAAAAATGGAAATAACCAAACTACTGCAATAAAATGGAAGCATTAAAAGTACTGGTTGTAGACGACGAACCAGGTATAAGAATGGGGGTCAGCCGGATTCTTTCCAAACACATGGTGAGTTATCCATTTATGGATGAAGATTATGGTTTTAAATGCCTGGAGGCTGCCACCGGGGAAGAGGCTATTGAACTTATCGACAATGAGCTGCCGGATATCGTACTGCTCGATAACAAATTACCGGGAATAAAAGGAATGGAGGTGCTGGAATATATACGAAGCAAGAATTACGATATAATGGTAGCTATGATCACATCGTATGCATCCCTTGAAATTGCCCTTAAAGCAACCGATGACGGCGCCTATGATTTCATACCCAAACCCTTTACCCCACAGGAGCTTAAATCTTCTGTGGATAATATCACCAAGCAACTGTTCCTCAAAAGGATCACTGCTAAAATGAAACAGGAAGGCAAGCAGATACGTTACCAGTTCCTTTCCGTGCTTTCCCACGAATTAAAAGCCCCGCTTAATGCCATTGAAGGATACCTGAGGATCATGCTCGAAAAACAGGCAGGTGATGATATCTCTAACTACGAACAGATGATTGAAAGGGCTCTGGACAGGGTCAGGGGAATGAGAAGCCTGGTGCTTGACCTGCTTGACTTTACACGAATAAGACTCGAAAAGAAAGAAGAAAAAATAATGAAGGTTAATCTCAGGGAACTGGCGAAATTATCTATCAGTACTGTCAAACCCTATGCAATCCAGAAAAATGTAGAGATTAAACTCGACTGCCCTCCTGACCTTATCATTGAAGCGAATCCCAACGACCTTGAAATAATAATGAACAACCTGATAAGCAATGCGGTGAAATACAACAAAGAAGGCGGAAGTGTAGGTGTGACCCTGTCGAAAGACAATCAGATCCTGAAAATGGTAATTCAGGATACAGGGATCGGACTCACTGAAGAAGAAAAATCACAGCTGTTTCATGCCTTCGTGAGAATCAGAAATGAAAAAACAAGACATATTACAGGCAGCGGCTTAGGTCTGTCAATTGTCAGAAAAATTACCGAACTTTATAACGGCAAAATTCATGTGGAGAGCAAACCCGATAAGGGAAGCACATTTACAATCTACCTCACTCTGTAAAACTATAGCACATAGACCTAATTTTAACTAAAATGAACAGACTTCCTGAAAAAACGGTTGAACGTCTGAGCGAATACAGACGAACCTTATTAAATTGCCTCGCACAAGGAAAAACACATATCTTTTCGCATGAACTGGCACGTTTGCAACATATTACAGCAGTTCAGGTGAGAAGGGATATTATGTTTATCGGTTATACCAGTTTACAACGGAAAGGGTATGATGTTCAGGAACTTATTCAGGTTATAGGCACAATTATTGACTCGGACACACCATTAAATGTGGCTGTAATCGGAATCGGAAATCTTGGCCGTGCTATTACACATTACTTTATCGGCAAACGTTCAAAACTAAATATCGTGGCAGCTTTTGATGTTGACCCTATGAAAACCGACAGGGTAATTTCCGGCGTAAAATGCTATTCTACGCAGAAACTCACGGAAGTTGTAAAGAAAATGGATATTTCCATTGCTATCCTTACTGTACCCTCCGATGTAGCTATCGAAACAGCCGAAAAGCTCGTTATTGCAGGATTCAGGGGTATTCTCAATTTTACCACGGTTCCCCTCAATGTGCCCTCAAATGTTTATCTCGAACAATACGACATGATCACCTCACTTGAAAAAGTTGCATATTTTGTAAAAAAACAAAATGGTTGACATACTTTTTTAGTAATTTCGGCCTTCATTTTTTATGTTGCAGGATATAATGAAAGTATACAGAGATCTTGAAGAGCTTAAGGGAATTAAAAATCCTGTTGTTACAACCGGTTCGTTTGATGGTGTACATGTCGGACATAAAGTTATTATAAGCCGTCTGAAAAAACTTGCCCGTGATATTAACGGGGAAACGGTGCTTATAACTTTTTATCCCCACCCGCGAAGGGTACTTTACCCTGACGCAGAAGGAAAAGACCTTCTGATGATCAATACACAGCGTGAAAAAATATGGCTGCTCGAAAAAACAGGAATAGACCACCTGATTATCGTTAACTTCACCCGTGAGTTTTCAATGATCAGCTCCCATGATTTTATAGAAAAAGTGCTGGCAGACTTATTGAAGGTAAAGGTTGTGGTCGTTGGTTTTAACCATCATTTCGGACACAGACGTGAAGGGGATTTTGAATCACTGTATAATCTCGGAAAGATATACGGATTTGAAGTGGAAGAAATTCCGGAACAGGATATCCAGAATGAAAGTGTAAGCTCAACCAGGATCCGCGCTGCCCTGCTGCAGGGTAATATTCAGAGAGCCAATGCCTATCTCGACCATTTTTATATCATTAAAACCATATTGCAACCCTCCCCCGACCTGCCGGCATTTTCAGCACTGAGATTCTACAAACTACATCCTGAGGAAAATGTAAAACTTTGCCCGCCCGATGGAGTATATGCCGTAAATGTGGAAGGGAAAGGATTTTTTGAAAAAGGCATGCTCGTCATATCTGGCTGGGGAATTCAGGACAGTTATATGTCACCGAACCTTATGACAATTTTACATTTACCTCATTATGAAAAAGATATTGCAGGTGAAGATGTAACTCTCTATTTCCATAAATGTGTTCGAAGTGGTGTTAATGGCAATGGAATTCAATTATCAGACAACTATTTCCGGAACGATCTTAAAGAAATTGAGGAATTAATATATTGATTGCATATACTCCGGACCGGCTATGCCTGTGCCTCGTCACTGACTTGTCTCTGTCGTTTTTTTCCGGGTTTCAGCCACTGATAGATTCTGCTTAACAGGGATGTCTTTTCCAGCATATCTGTATATGTATGCTGAATTTTCTCCATCCCTTTCTCTCCTATGCGTTTTCTGAAATGTGCGATATCACTCGGATCACACGGCCTGTTCCATCTGAATTCCACCTCGCCGCAGAAATATTGATAATACGGATTCTGTACCCATTCAAATATAAGCCGCTCATCACTGTAATCCGACATCTTTTTAAGAATTAATAATCCGGCCATTAACCGCACAGGTTTGGCAGGAGCGCCAGTCTCAGAATAGAGTGCCGCAAACTCTTCTTCTAGTTCATCCCACGGACACTTACCGGCCAGTAAAACGAGCTCATGCGCAGGATTAACAATCTGTTTCAGGATCGGATGAAAAAGATTTAACTGATTCTGATCGGGAGATTTTCCTAACATAATTAACCTCCTTCGTTAATTTATTATGGGAAAGCGTAAAACCTAAATTCTCATAAATAGTTACATTATCTGATCTCTTCCTGTTAGATGCAACCTCTACACTTTTCAGATCATTACTTATAGATATCCTGTCAATCTCCTCTATTAACATTTTCGCAATTCCCAGTTTCCTGTAATCCTTATCAACAAATAACTCCTGTATCTCACCCACCCCGCCGCAATGATGCAATAAATTCTGTATGTGGAAACTGATGAAGGCAACAGTATTTTTATCATAGCCGGCAACAAGATAATGACAATCGGGGTTTTTTAAATTATCCAGATAAATAGAACAGAATGAATTGTAGTCATGGATAAGATCTTCAAGTTCACAAATGAACCTGTACACATTATCCATATCTTCCGGTTCAGCCTTTCGTATTTTAATCCTGTTTTCCATAGGGAAAAATAATCACAATCCTTGATTTCGTTGCGTTTTTTATAAGCTTTTGTCTTTGCGTTTTCTTTGCGCTTTCGCGCCTCTGCGTTTCTTTTTCACCTTTACATCCGGCAAAAGTTTAACTAACTATTAATTTAACATGCGTATATTAAAAAATGGTCTGTTTCCCCACCCTATGGTTCCACCTCATCAATAATCCCATTATTCTGTTCGTAATCTTTTACAGATAAAAATGAATACTGATAGTTCATTGAAATTATCGAATTATACTCACATATGTTGGCCCCGGATAAGCATGCGTTAATTATTTTTTTCCCGATGGAAGATAACTCAGGTTGCAGGAATTTCTGAAGTTCCTGTTTAAAAAAGTCATAAAGGATTTTTGCCCCGGCATCATAACCATCCTCACCTACATCCGTCTGTTTATGTACCTGAAGGAATCGTGACGGGATTTTCGATCCTTCAATGGTCAGGTAATTAAGTTCATATCCCAGCAGAGGACAACGTGCTTCCTGATACTGATCACTTCTGAGCTTTGCATTCCCTCTTCGCGTAAGGTACTCACGCATAATAAGCTGAGGTTTAAACCCAACCTTCCACACACCAATATACTGGTTGGGAACCAGGGTATATCTCATTCGTGGTGTCTGGATGATCTGTTCGAGCAGTAAATTGGCATGCGTTACCATCTTCCCTGTTACAAACGGCCAGTATGAGCCTACACCTTCTGATTCCATTTTCCCGCCGCCAACGATACTTGGATTGTCATGCCCCCTGGGTGCAACGAGCCTCCACAGCCAGGCAAGTGCAGGAGGTAAAATATGAAACAGGCCTATAATCCCGTAACTTGGATGCTCCCTGGAACAGGGTGGAGTCCTCACTCCAAAACTCCTGACGTCAACCGTAACAGGCTTATTAATTACCCCCGGAACAATATCACGGGGAAGGATAACCCTCGGATTGGGACATCTTTTTCCCGGTTCGTCTTCTATATGGTCCCAGATAAGTGCAGTACTGTCAGGATTAGTATTTATATTAAGAAATAATAACGGCTTTTTCGGCTTGATAGTTATCTTTTCAAGGAAGGGATCATCCCCATAGTCATTTACACTGTCAACACGTATAAACCATGCGTTTTCAGCATCAAAAACAGCTAATTTCCCGTTGTCTCTCTGGAATGAAGGGTGACAAAGAGCCATATCGTCCGTTACCGGATTAAATGAACAGAACAGTGGAAGGTTAATTAATCTCCTCTCCCCTGTATTGATCTGTTGCCCTATCAACACCTGTCCGGCCGGCTCCCTGACGATGTGTTGCAACATTTCGCTCTTTCCGCCTCCGCTCGCACCCTCGTGCATAAAGTTGGTAATGTTATCATAAGGACTCACTACCTGAACCGTTGAGCAATGAGCCGTAATCCACCCTTCCCTTTCTCCTTTGTTTAATAAAGCTCCATATAATCCTTTTTTTGCACTGGGGCCCGGGTATAAATTATAGGAAAACATTTCATGAAGACTGTCAGTACGATTATGCACCACAATCTGCTTCCCTTTAAAATGTGTATGCCGGAAAGGCGGAGCTACATATATCACAGTACCAACGCTAAACTCTTCAGTAAGTTCCTTTACACTGACAATACGCTGCAGCATGGACAAGCCCATAGCGAAAAATCCTGCATTGGCAGGAGCAATTGCTACTCCCCCGATGCCGATATTTTCTGCGCCGGCAAAATAAAAGAAAACGGCCAGCTCCTGTTCTTTAAGCCATGCAAATGTTTCATCTCTTAATATACTAAACTCATACCCGTATTTATCAATGAAACGGGGTTTGTCACTGGGAAGATCATCACCTATAACCATAGTATCAGGGTCCCTCCTCCTCATATACGGTTCAGTGTAATTCGCAGAAATACCATTCGTTACACGATGAATAACGGCTTCTGTATATTCACCTTTCCCGGGTATATTATATTTTACTTCATAGATGCTGTTGTCTCCATTAACAGAAGCAACAGCTAATTGCTCGCTGGTGTCATAAACCGTATATCCCCTGCAACTGTTGAGAAGCGTGTATAATTCATCAGGAAGGGCTATCTTCTTCTCCTCTAACGTTAAAAATAAGTCATTCATATATTGTTCATTTGAGAGGAAATGCATCTTTCCACACGACAAAAATAATCAAATTTGAATTAGCTGATGATAAGCTGACAGGGATTCTGTGTATTTAATAAGAATTTTCCATATATTAGTTATTGGGTCTGTTATTGTTTTTATCTTTACATGGAATTGTCCGTTGCCAATGACATTAGCAATGAGCAATCTGGAATCCGGGCTTCGCCAAACTCAGCTACCGTGCTGTAAGTTGGCAGGAACCAATCTGAAATCTGGAATTTGGAATCTGAAATTTGGAATCTTCTTCCTTATTAATAATAAAAATGAAAACCACAAACCGTCGCAATTTTATCCGCAGTTCCGCATTTGGGATGCTGGGGCTGGGAGTTACACCCGGAATTACTGGTCAGCATACCGGGCCTCTGCAGGAGCTGAAAATTAAACGCTACAGAATCCTTGGAAGAACAGGATTCAGGGTTTCCGACTTCGGAAGCGGCACCCCTTACAACGAAACCGTGCTGAAAGCATTGCTCGATGCAGGAGTGAACTTTATTGATACCGGGGAAGTATATGGAAATGGAAACAATGAAAGACTTATTGCCGGTGTAATTAAAAATTACGACAGATCTAAAATATTTATTAACACCAAACTCTACACTGAAAATAAATTCGGATCGAAGGAAGAGGTCATTAAACGCACACACGATGCGCTGGACAGGCTGGAAACCAGCTATGTGGATTGCATGATGATACACAGTGCGGAAAATTCGCGGATAATTAAGGATGAGGCATTTCATGCAGCCATGAAACAGCTGAAAAAAGAAGGCAAAGTAAAGTCTGTCGGCGTATCATGCCATGGAAATAATCACCTGGTAAATCCCGATGAAAGTATGGATAAAATCCTCCTGACTGCTGTTAATGACGGAAGGTTTGATGTTATTCAACTTGCCTATAACTTCTTTAATGCTGACATCGCTGAGAAAGTTCTCAAGGCCTGCCGCAGGAAAAATATAGGCACAGAAATTATTAAATCCAACCCGGTGCAGTTATATATGATGATGGAAGACAGGATTGCCCGTTACAGTGAAGAGGGTAAAGAACCTCCCGGGAGCACTGTTACATTTTATGAGAAGTTTAAAGTCATGACTGAGGAAGCCAAACAGAAATTTAGTCCGGATGGACAGATGAGTAATGAAGAGTTAATGACCGCGGCCATGAAATTTGTCTTACAGAATGACGATGCTCATACAGTATTATGGGCATTCAGCAATCTGAACGAGGTAGAGAACATGCTTCCCATGTCGGGGATGAAGACAACAGATAAAGACTCTGCCTTATTATCAAGATACCGTAAAACATACGGACACCTTAACTGCCGGATTGGCTGCAATATGTGTGAAAGAGCTTGTCCTCACAACATGCCGGTGAATTATATCATGCGTTATAATTATTATTATTCGGTGAAAGGCAGACAAAGGGAAGCTATGCAGAACTTTGCAGGTCTTCCAGGCAAAAGACCACATGAAGTTTGCGGATCATGCCCGGGGTATTGCGAACAGGCATGTCCTTATGGTGTGGAAACACGGGCAATGCTGGCTATGGCTGAAAACAACCTGCTGTGGACAGGGAACCACAACTCCCTGGCATAATACTCTCTATTATTGTAAACTTTCCTGCAACACAGGAAGGATGAAAAAACCCTGATCCTACGTAAGTTTTAAATTAATACAGCCTATCCTTCCCTTATCTGATACAAAAGATTGTCTTCTACCCTGTAAAACAAAGGAGCTACCGATATTCCGGGATATCTCAACCGCAAGCGCTTTGCTTCACCCAGCACAAAATCTATTTCATTACCGATCTCAAACATGGCTGCAAAATGCATGAAATGCTCTTCTGCCCACTCCTTTTCCCATCCTGCTTTCTCTACCAGCCCGTTAATGAATTTACTCCTGCGGGATATAAGATTTACCATACCGCAATGGTTGTGAGCAATTAATGCAATATGTCTCAC
>CAYVTV010000041.1:0-9839 GCA_964454295.1 uncultured Bacteroidaceae bacterium | reverse complement strand
ATGGCAATAGCATAGGAAACTTTGAATTCACTGTATCGCAAATTTCCCCCTCCCGATCTAATAATATAGGCAAAATTATCAGGTATTTGTAAATGTTTTCTGTTATCCATGCACATACCGATCAGTATCTCTGCTTCTGTGTGAACATCGAGGGGCCTGAGCAGATTATGGTATTCCAGCAGTAATCCTACTGGTGTATTCATGTACGCCGGAAATATATCATCGGTCGATTTAACCTTTACCATCCTGTTCATAAACAATTACAATTTAAATATTACATTAAAAAATACAGGAACTAAAAAAACAAAAAAAATATGGCATTCCAAAATAATGAATGGTACAAATACCGGATAAGAGACTTTTTCATAATTTCACAGCGATAATAAATCCTTATACTATTTTCATGGCACGAATTATTATTGGAATTCACGGTCTTGGTAATAAGCCCGATAAACCCACCCTGAAAAAATGGTGGCGGATGTCTATGATCGAAGGACTTAAATCAATTGGCAAGGAGGACACTTCCATTTCAAAATTTGAAATGGTGTACTGGGCTGATGTTATGTACGATAAACCACTGGATAAATCCGTTAAGGATCCGGAAAACCCTTATTTCATCGAAGAAAAATATACCAAAGCACCATCAGACTTCCAGGTTGAAGACCACTCTCTGCGTATGAGTATAATTGATTTTTTTGGGAAACAGTTGAATGATATCTTTCTTAATGAGGATTTTTCTTTAAACTATTCATTTATAACTGACTATATAGTAAGTAAGTATTTCAGGGAACTTGAAGTATATTACAGGGATGACTGTGAGGAGAACATTCAGGAATGTAAAGCAAAGGATAAAATTAAATCAAGACTTGTCAATGCCCTGGAAAAGTATAAGAATGACGAAATTATGCTGGTATGCCATTCCATGGGAACAATAATCGCATATGATGTACTGACATTCCTGGCACCTCAGATTAAAGTTCACAGCCTGGTCACCATGGGTTCTCCATTAGGCCTGCCTGTTATTATCAGCAAGATAGCAGCTGAACATAAGCGCAGGATGGAAAAAGAAATTAAAATGGTTACCCCGCCCGGAGTGTATATAAACTGGTTCAACTTTTCAGATATCCTGGATAAGATAGCTTTCAACTTTAAACTTGCGGATGATTTTACGGAAAACGATCATGGTGTAAAGCCTGTCGACTTCCAGGTGGTAAATGATTATCATATAAATGGAGTGCATAATCCTCATAAATCATTTGGGTACCTGAGAACCAAAGAATTTGCGAAGGTCCTGTATGAATTTATCACAAGGGACAAAGCATTATGATGAAAGGGTGTTGGATGGATGACCTGCAGGTGCAGGGAATGCTGCTGATCCATGTACAGCATTTATTTTCGTCACCATTAACAAAAATCGTCCTTCAACCCCAGGTATTTATATATTAACCCTATCAACTCTTCCTTCATCACCGGTTTGGTAATATAATCATTACATCCCGCCTGAAATGCATTTTGCTTATCACTCTCCTGGGCATAGGCCGACTGAATGATAATCGGAATGCTTTTGTTAAATTCCCTGATCTGCTCTGTGGCTTCCAGTCCATCCATATCAGGCATCTTAATATCCATTAAAATCAGTGATATTTGAGGATTCTCCATTAATGCAGTTACTGTGTCCCTGCCGTTTGTGGTAAATATCAGGGAAATGCATTCCCGTGAAAGAATTATTTCCAGGTATTTACAGGAGAACTCATCATCTTCAGCAATTAATATAGTGTATCCCTCAGGAATACGGGAAGAACGATCCGGATGAACATCCGATCCTGATTTAATCTTTTCTGCCGGTATATATGGAATCCGGAAAAAGAAGGTACTTCCCCTGCCTGATTCTGACTCCACCCATATTTCACCATTAAGCATTTCAACATAAGCTTTGGCAATGGACAATCCAAGTCCTGATCCCTCATGAGGCCTGATATTGCTTATATCAGCCTGCACGAAACGTTTGAAGATCGCTTCAAGTCTGTCTTCCGGAATGCCAACGCCGGTATCTTTAACAAAAAATTCGAGGTAATTCTCCTTTAGATTACAGCCAAACTCAATGCTCCCGCATGAAGTGAATTTTACCGCATTATTGATCAGGTTTGTAAGAATACTCTCTAACTTATGCTTGTCAGTTTTTACATAAAGCTCATTACCTGCTGACTGAGACGAAATAGTTAACGTAATTCCGTTCTCATGACATTGTTGCCTGAAGAAACTATAATGATACTGAAGTATCTCCGGGATAGATTCTTCAGAGTATATAACCTCGGACTGACCTGATTCAATTTTTGATATTTCAATGATATCATTAATTGTACTTAGAAGTCTTTGTCCACTTTGATCAATAATATCAATATATTCGTCTATATTTTCCTTTCTCAGGCAGGGGTTTTTTAATAACTCCAGAAATCCCAGGATGGCATTCATCGGGGTCCGTATCTCATGACTTACGTTGGCTAAAAAAACCGTCTTCAGCCTGTCAGACTCCTCAGCTTTCTCCTTTGCTTCCACCAGCTCTTTTTGTTCTATCTTTTGAATGGTAATATCTTCAAGAACTCCGTCGAAATATACAGGTTTACCATTATTATCAAAAATGAGACGGCTATTATCCCTGACCCATATTAACTCTCCTGTCTTTTTCCTTAATTGAAATTCATTCTGAATAACTTCAGATGTTTTTTTCGAGGCTCGCAGCTGTTTTTCCCTTTCAGCAGGGTATACATATAACTCTTTGACATTTAGTGTTAAGAGTTCTTCCATGGAATCATAGTTCAGCATTTTTACCAGCGCAGGATTGGAATATACCAGCTGTCCGTCTGTAGCAGTACGATATATTCCCAGCGGCAACTGTCTGTTCAGAGATCTGAATTTATCTTCGCTTTCCCTGAGGGCATTGAGGGCTGTATAAATTTCAGTAATATCCCTTGCCATTGCAATCACAACTTCTCTTCCAAAATACTTTCCCTTATTTAAAACTACTTCCCCCGGGAATATTTCACCATTCTTACGTTTCCCCCACCACTCAAATTTCCGGGTAAAGCCTTCAAATGCTTCCATTATACTTACATTTATTTCTTTCATCTTATTGCGTCCGGGAGCAGCCAGCTTTTCCGGTGTAAATCCCACCATCTCACCGCGGGAATAACCATACATCTTAATAGCTGCCTGGTTAACTTCAAGAAAGAGTCCTTTTTGATCCTGAATAAAAATGGCATCACTCGCATAATCAAAAATACTTTTATAACTTAACTCGCTTTCCAGTAAGGCCTTTTCAATATGCTTGCGTTCAGTAATGTTGGTAGATATCCCACATAAGGCAACAGGATTGCCATTCTCATCATATATCAACTGGGTGCGGCAGTCCATTATCAGTTCAGTACCATCCGCAGCATAATTTACCACTTCCCCACGCCATGCCCCATCCTTTATGGTCCTTTCAAGTATCTCCTCCTGTGAAGCCCCCTTCTCAGTATCTTCCCCGTAAATATTTGTTTTTTTCCCCATTATTTCATCCCTGGAAAGTTGTAATGTTTTTACTTCCGCATCATTCACATAGGTAATAACACCATTGAGATCGGTAATGGTAACATGATCCTTGATCTGATCAAGTACGAGAGACTTTAACCGAAGGTCCTCTTCTTTTGACTTTACAGTGGAATGTAACTGTTTTTCTTCCATATGTGAATATTTATCTGATAGTAAATTTAATTCAAATTCCTGAAAATGGAATAAAAAAACAAACATAATAACTTGTCCGTCATTAAACAATTACTATATTGCTACATTAAAATTACACTCGAAAAATGGAACCAACAAGAACATTCGACCTCCTTGAAAGAAATCTCAGCCTCTTTCCCGATGCGGATGCGCTCTCCGCCAAACAAGACGGAAAATGGATTAAACACACCAATAAGGAATATAGCGACTATGCCCGCTGGTTTGCACTGGGACTCCTTGAACTTGGATTTACCAAAGGAGATAAAATTGCTACTATTACAAATAACAGACCGGAATGGAACTTTACCGACATGGGGATGGCAATGACCGGGGTTATTCATGTTCCGGTTTATACGTCATTAAACCCTTCCGAGTATAAATATATCCTCGGACATTCCGATGCCAGGATGGTTATTATTTCTGATGCAAAATTGTATGAAAGTATTAAACCCGTATGTGATCAGATTAAAAAGGTGGAATATATTTTTACTTTTAACCACACAGATCACTCACGGCATTGGTTGGAAGTAGTGGAAAAAGGGAAGGGTTGTAAACCTGAAACTCTGGATTTACTTGAAAAGTGTAAAACAGATATCACACCCTCCGATCCTGCCTCCCTGATATATACCTCAGGTACAACAGGAACTTCGAAGGGCGTATTGCTGTCGCATCAGAATCTGGTCAGTAATTTTCTTGCGGCGGCACAAGTATTTAAACTAGGTCCTGATGACCGCTACCTGAATATCCTCCCTCTTTGCCATGTGGGTGGCAGGCTGGGCAATTACCAGACTCAATATGCAGGTGCCTGCATTTACTACGCTGAAAATATGGGCACCATTGCAATTAACCTGAGGGAAATAAAAGCAACAGGATTCGATGCCGTACCCCGTATCCTTGAAAAAGTATTCGACAATGTGATGGCTAAAGGCAGAGGACTGAAAGGAATAAAGAAATCGATCTTTTTTTGGGCAGTCCGCCTTGGACTACGTTACAAACCTTTTGGAGAAAATGGGTGGCTGTATGAACGCAAACTAAAGGTTGCCGATAAGCTGATCTTCAGTAAATGGAGAGAGGCCCTGGGCGGATACGTAAAGCTTGTAGGCTGCGGAGGTGCAAGCTTACAGCCACGACTCGAAAGGATATTCTGGGCTGCGGGGATAAAAATTATTAACATGTACGGACTTACCGAAACTTCACCAATCATTACCATCAACCGTCAGGAAAAACCACTCTGTAAACTGGGTACCGTGGGTGCCGTAATTGAGGGAGTGGAAGTGAAAATCAATGACGACGGGGAAATACTGACACGTGGCCGCAATTTAATGATAGGATATTATAAGGACGACGCACTTACCAGGTCAGTTATTGATGAGGAAGGATGGTTCCACACCGGGGATGTTGGGAACTGGGTAGAAGAAAAATTCCTTGCTGTTACTGACAGAAGCAAAGAGATATTTAAACTGTCTAACGGTAAGTTCGTTGCTCCTCAGCCTATCGAAAACAGACTTAAAGAATCAGCCTTTATCGACCAGGCGATGGTAGTGGGTGAGCATCAGAAGTTTGCCAGTGCACTTGTGTTACCTGACTTCAAATATATCAGGGAATGGTGTGATGCCCATAAGTTGTCACACTCAGAAAATAACACCGAACTGGCCGGTCTTCAGGAAGTAAAAGAAGCCATTAATGAGGAAATCAGCAGTCTGAATAAAACATTTTCGGAAGCCGAAAAAATCATGCGGTTCAGGATAATAACCGATGAATGGTCGCCTGTGACAGGCGAGTTGTCTGCCAGCCTTAAACTAAAAAGAAAAATAATTGAGTCTAAATACAGGAATATCCTTGACGATATCTACAGGAGACAGTCATAAATTAATGAACTATTAAATTAAACCGCTTGTGCAGTTTGATCTTTTTAAATCAAACCGCACAAGCGGTTATACCCTTAAACGAAACCTTTATAAATGCATATTAAAGAAGTAACAAACAACCGTACCAGGAAAGCCTTTCATGAAGCGGCGCGTATAATTTACAGAAACGATAATGTATGGGTTTGTCCTCTCGACAACGAAATTGAAGCTATCTTCACTCCGGGAAAAAATGTATTCTTCAACCACGGCGAAGCCTCCCGCTGGTTATTGTACGATGAAGGGAACCTCCTTATCGGAAGGGTGGCTGCATTTATCGACAGGAATACGGCCTTCAGACAGGATCAGCCTACCGGCGGAATGGGATTTTTTGAATGTATAAACAATAAAGAAGCGGCATTCCTCCTTTTTGACACAGCCCGTGAATGGCTGAAAGAAAGAAAAATGGAAGCCATGGACGGCCCGGTAAACTTCGGTGAGACAGATAAATACTGGGGACTCCTGGTTGACGGCTTTACTCACCCTTCGTATGAGATCACATATAACCATCCATATTACCGGGAATTGTTTGAATCATACGGATTTCAGACATATTACAAACAGGAAGGCTTTCACCTCGATCTGAAAAAAGAACTGCCTCCCAAGTTCATGAAAATTGCCGAATGGGTTGCCAAAAAACCCGATTACAGTTTCAGTCATTTTGAATGGAAAAAAGCAGATAAGTATATTAACGACTTCGCAGAAGTGTTCAACGTAGCATGGGCTACCTTCAAAGAAAACTTTGAACCGTTGGAACCCTCATATATCAAAAAAACTCTTCAAAAAGCCAGAGCTATCATTGACGAGGAATTTATCTGGTTAGCCTACAACAAAGGCAAGCCCATTGCCATCTACCTGATGTACCCCGATGTAAACCAGATCCTGAAGAAACTGAACGGCAAACTCACCATTCCTGCGATGCTGAAATTCCTCTGGCTGAAAAAGATAAAAACCATGACGCGCGCAAGGGGAGTACTTATGGGAGTCATTCCCTCTTTTCAGGGACTTGGAGTGGAATCGGGAATAATTCTGAATGTCGCAAAAGTTATGGCCGGTAAACCTCATTATACGGAAATTGAATTTTCATGGGTGGGTGACTTTAATCCCAAAATGCGTAAAATATTCATGGCCGTGGGGAGTGTTCCTGTAAAACATTATATTACTTACCGGTATCTGTTTGACAGGAATAAGCCGTTTAAGAGGTATCCTATTCCGGAATAGGGGGTAAGGCCTTCATAAGTATAGCTGGATTAATGATATAGGATGACGTAAGAAAAAGAAACGCGAAGGCGCAAAAGGATATTTGAATGACGTGGAAAGAAACCCGAAGCTGATAATAGAAATACATCACTATACTAATAACCCGCTATGTTTTTAATATTGCGTTGATAATGTAAATTTTAACAATTAAGCCTTGTGTTAATCATGTTGTTAAAACCAACATTTTTGCGCCTTTGCGCTTTTTTTATTTTTACGAACTCTTGATGATATATATAATTTTAATCAAACTCTATGAATTATGACATCATAATTATCGGTGCCGGGCTGGGAGGACTTACCGCCGGCGCAAAACTGGCAAAGGAAGGGAAGAAAGTTCTCGTTCTCGAGCAACATGACCGCCCGGGAGGATGCGCCACTACCTTTCAACGGAAAGATTATACAATGGAAGTTGGTCTTCATGAGATGGATGGCCCGCATGCCAGGGATCTGAAAGTTAAAATATTCAGGGACCTGGGATTGAATGAAAGGGTTACGCTACTGGGAGTACCTGAATTCTATCGCTTTGTCAATGGCAGGCAGGATGTGGTAATTCCCCATGATCCGGAAGAGGCAGAGCGGAAACTCGGCGATCTGTTCCCCGGTGAAAAACAAGGAATACAAAGTTATTTCCATAACGTTCTTAACGCCCGTAAAATAATTTCAGAAGCTGCCGGAAAACCGGTAAAAAGCCTTGGTGATTTTCTTGATGAGCATATTGGCAATGAAGACCTGAAACTAATCCTGCTGGGAAACCTGGGTTATTTTCACGATGACCCTTATTCTATATCTCTCCATTACTACCTTGTTGCCCAGGGAAGCTATTACGGAGGATCTGCAAGTTTTGTTCAGGGTGGATCACAAACACTTTCAAATGCTTTAATGTCGGTAATTGAAAAGAGTGGAGGACAAGTCAAGCTGAACTGCCTGGCAACACAAATAGTTTTTAAAGGTAACCGCCCTGCCGGAGTCGCTTATCAGGATACCTCTGCAAAATCAAAAACCACTCAAACCGATTATGCCCCTGAAATCGTCGTGAATGCTTCCGTTCCTGCACTGTCAGAAACTCTGCTACCTGAAAGCCATGGAAAAATTCTGCGGGAAAAAATCCGGAACATGAATACCGGAGCATCACTGCTTACTGTTTATTTCGGTTTTAAAACCGCTTTGAAAAATATCGGGAATAAGTACTATTCAACCTTTGTTTTCCATCCTTTGGTTAAAACTCAGAGAGATATAGTACATAACAATCATGCGAACTTTGAAACCCGCAGCTTTACGCTGGTGGATTACAGTCAGGTCGACTCTGCCCTTGCACCCGCCGGTAAAGGGGTGGGCGCTGTTTGCTGTATAGACTATGCATCGGAATGGGAAAATTTCGACCGCAAAACATACCTGAAGAAGAAAGCTGAAGTGGCTTATGCCATTGTTAACCGGTGTGAAATGCTTTTGCCCGGTTTCAGGGATGCGATTGAATATGTTGAAGTGGGCACACCCTTAACCGTGAAACGCTATACACTAAATCCCAAAGGTGCTGTTTATGGCTTTGCACAAAATCCGGGTAAACCGACAGATTATTTGTCTGTTCTGCCCGACAACCTACATATTGCCTCTGCATGGGGAAAATTCGGGGGAGGATTCTCAGGATCCATTTATAGCGGGTATATGACTGCACTGGATGTTTTAAGGAGATCCTAAAAATGCGGACAAAGTAACTAGTGCATTCTCCATTCGTCTGTCAATTCGTAATTTGTACTCCGTCCTCCTGATTTTTCCTGTTTTAAGATTCCTTTATCACACTGGGTTCCCGAAAAACCGGGACAGGCATTGCAGACCGCTCAGAGTCCTATTTATTACCGCCTGGTGTTTATTTTGCGTTTCGGCAAAAAACATCTGTGTTGATTTATCATCTGCATCGTAATCACTGCTAAGTGCAAACAAGTCCTTGATTTTTTGGTAAAACCGCTTTTCCGATGCACGGATATCCCGTATTCGTTCTAATAATTCATCGAAATAATCAGGTCTGCCATCAGGATTCTTTAGACGTTCATCATCCATTAAAAATCCTTTTACCATATACTCTTTCAAGTTTTTATTTGCCTATATCCTAAACTGTGTACCACGTTTGCTACGAACTCGAAATCTGATTGCCAAAATCATATCGAGTGAATAGAATGTAATATTATACTCTTTATCATCGGAAGCAGTTGTCAAGTAATCCTTGACAACTGAATTTTCAGATAACTCACCTTCTTTCAGTATGTTACTTATGTGTAGACTTATGTTTTGCTTAGAGGTGGCAAAAAGTTCAGTAAGTTTATTTTGGTTCATCCATATATTACCGTCTTTTGCATACAATGCCACCGATGCCTTACCATCAGCAGTTTTATAAATGATTATGTTTTGCTTATTATCCATTGTTTTATATCAAGCAATAAAAATAATCATTTACATGGTGTGAAAGAAAACAATTCACTCTTTTGTATTTTTTTCGATTAATTGTTTGAAATACTGCTGTTTCACACTTGGCGGTAACGTGCAGCGGTAGGCCCAGTGCGGGTTTAAGGAGTTTTTTTCGGAATGAACTGGGTTGACAAAAAATAAAACATAATTTCTCTACTCCCATTAGCCCCGCATTGTGCTTACCGCATGTTGTGGTGCGTTTTTCTTTATGCTGTCATAGGGTTTATTTGTATTTTTCCGCCAATTGCTCTTAATACTTTCATGATAGTCTCAAACTGAGGTTTAGATCCATCCGATAAAGCTTTGTATAAACTAGGTCTACTTAATCCAGTTTCTTGAGCAATTTTTGTCATGCCGATTGATTTTGCAATATGTCCGATTGCTGTAATTACATCAGAATCATTCCCTTCGGCTAAAACAGCATTAAGATATTCTGCAATCATCTCGTTACTA
>CAYVTV010000040.1:0-20967 GCA_964454295.1 uncultured Bacteroidaceae bacterium | reverse complement strand
CCCACTTTAATATTTAAGCATATGAAAAAGCACATTTCCTTTTATTTATTATTATTTGCAGCATCTGCACTGAATGCACAGCGCCCTTATGTTCCTACCCCTGATGACCTGGATAAGCTGGTTACTACCACCACTTATGTAGTGCTGGAGCCAAGCCCCCTTTCCGAATTTAATATGGAAATGAAAGAGGCGATGCCTCGGGAATGGAAACTTACTAAGTTCGATTATATCACACTGGCAGATTTCCCGGAAAAATCCAAGGATCCTGCCGCTTCCTTCATTTATACAACCTATGTAACATTTGACAATGATAAAACTGAGTCGAGGTATATCTTCCTGCACCTGTCTCTTGGCGGTGATAACGTCTCACTCAATGATCTGAGAGATATTATTTCTATCCCCCTGGGTTATGCAGGTGTCGACCCTGACCATTATAATTATAAATTAGGTTTATTTGTAAGGTTCATGCAGAAACATATTAACATGATAAAGGAGAGACCTGAACTGATCTCTTCCAATGTTTTTAAACACTATAATGATAATATGGCTGATGTAAAGGACAAAACCCTCTACCTGATTGAAGATGAACTGGCAAAAGATGTGAGCACCGCTGCAAGGATCAAAGCTGTTTATCCTTATAAATTTAAGCTGGTAGAAAGGGATGAAATCAAGGATGCCATTACCGTGGGGAATAATGATGTTGTATTCCTTCATAAGGTGGGACCGGAGGGAAAGAAGTTAAAAGCGCGTTGTTACAAAATACTTATCGGTGCAGGGAATGCTGATTTTTATTATTTTAATTATCATATGGTCAGCGCTAAAAATCAGGACGGATTTTTAAGCAAGGACTTTAAAAAACTGGCGAAATCCAAAAAGAAATAAATCAGGAAGAAGTTATAATGCTGTTAAGTAATTAATGATGACCGGCAATAAGCCTTCCATACCAAAAGGAACCAGGGATTTCACTCCAAAGGAAATGGTCCGGAGAAATTTTATTTTCCAGGTCATAAAGCGAAATTTTGAACTATTCGGTTATCTGCCGGTAGAAACACCTGCCCTGGAAAATTTGTCTACCCTGCTTGGAAAATATGGGGAAGAAGGCGATAAACTCCTTTTCAGAATATTGAATTCAGGGGATTTTACATCAGGAATACAAGCGGATGATTTAACAGTACTCTCACCAGCGGCATTGTCATCAAAAATATGTGACAGGGGATTGAGATATGATCTTACTGTTCCCTTTGCCAGGTTCGTTGTCCAGCACAGGAATGAAATCGCATTTCCTTTCCGGAGGTACCAGATACAACCTGTATGGAGGGCAGACCGCCCTCAGAAAGGCAGATACCGTGAGTTTTACCAGTGCGATGCTGATGTTATCGGAAGTAATTCTCTTCTGAATGAGGTGGAACTTATACAGTTAACTGATAAAGTGTTTGCCGAGCTTGGAATAAGAGTGTGTATTAAATTGAATAACAGGAAGATCCTGGCGGGGATATCAGAGATAGCCGGTGTGCCGGAAAAACTCACTGACATAACCCAGGCAATGGATAAACTGGAAAAAACCAGTAAAGAGCAGGTTCTTGATGAACTCAGAAATAAAGGATTGAATGAAACGGCCATAGGTGTTATTCTTCCTCTTTTTAATCTGTCGGGTGACATTAACGGGAAAATCAGATTCCTGAAATCTTATCTTGAAAAGTCGCCCACGGGACTTAAGGGTGTTAGCGAACTTGAAACTATTCTGGAACTTACCGGGGGAATTCAGTTACTGAACCGCCTTGATTTTGATATTACCTTAGCCAGAGGTCTGAATTATTATACAGGAGCCATAATTGAGGTTAAGGCTCTTGATGTGGAAATAGGCAGTATCTGTGGTGGAGGCAGGTATGATGACCTGACGGGAATATTTGGAATGCCCGGGGTTTCAGGTGTAGGGATATCATTTGGGGCTGACAGGATCTATGATGTAATGATCAGGCTGGATTGTTTTTCTTCCCGGGTCAACTCCACCACAACGGTAATGTTTGTAAATTTTGGCAATACTGAGGTAAAGGTTATATTACCCCTTCTGCAGGAATTAAGGGAAAAAGGTATCAATACCGAAATCTATCCTGATAGTGTGAAAATAAAGAAGCAGCTGGATTATGCCAATGCAAACGGAAT
Source organism: uncultured Bacteroidaceae bacterium (assembly GCA_964454295.1). Lineage (GTDB taxonomy): Bacteria > Bacteroidota > Bacteroidia > Bacteroidales > CAYVTV01. The sequence continues at coordinate 18,804 of CAYVTV010000040.1, read as the reverse complement.
TCCATTTGTTGTAATGGCAGGTGAAAACGAGATAGCAGGGAATGTGGTTACATTGAAGAATATGATTGATGGGGAGCAGAAGGAGGTAGAAGCGGGAGAGTTGTGGAAGGAAGTTCAATAGTTGCTGAAAAATGCCAGGAGGCAGTTATGGAAGGATATTCAATAATCGCAGAGACGTGCCAGGAGGGACGTCTGTACAGACAATAGGTAGCAGGCACTTCAGCGGATAAATCCATCCAATATGTCAAAAATTCATCTTATAAGTCCCGGTCTTGTTGATTTTGACAAGCTTAAACAAATCCTTTCAGAAGATTACAGGCTGCAGTTGTCTGAAGAGGCAGAGAGACGTATTGAAAAGTGCAGGGATTATCTGGATAAGCGACTGGAGCGCAGTGATGAAATATTATACGGCATAAATACCGGATTTGGGTCATTGCATGACCGCGTTATTTCGAAAGACGACCTGGGTAATCTTCAGCGTAACCTGGTTATGTCACATGCGTGTGGTATTGGAGAAGAAGTACCTGAAGAGGTTGTGAAACTGATGCTCTTCCTGAAGATTCAGTCATTATCCTATGGAAACTCCGGGGTTCAGCAGGAAACGGTACTAAGGCTTATAGATTTTTTCAATGAGGGCGTCTTACCGGTAGTGTATCAATACGGCTCTCTTGGTGCTTCGGGCGACCTGGCGCCTCTTGCTCATCTTAGTCTCCCGCTTATAGGTCTGGGAGAAGTAAATTACCGGGGAAAAAGATTTTCTGCAGGGGAAATACTCTCAGGTTATGGATGGGAGCCTGTTCATCTGCGTTCAAAGGAAGGTCTTGCTCTTCTTAACGGAACGCAGTTTATGAGTGCTTATGGAGTTCTGCTCTGTCTTAAGGTTTTCCATCTTTCCGATATTGCTGATATCATCGGCGCATTATCTTTAGATGTTTTTGACGGAAGAATAGAACCTTTTCACGAATTGATCCAGCAGATACGACCGTACCAGGGGCAGATAAAAACTGCCGGGAGGATAAGACAAATACTTGAAGGCAGTGAAATGATTGCCAGACCTAAAAAGCATATCCAGGATCCTTACTCATTCAGGTGTATTCCACAGGTTCACGGGGCATCCAAAGATTCCATTAACTATGTTGCATATGTGTTTCAGAATGAGATTAATTCAGTTACCGACAATCCTACAATATTCCCGGATGAGGATATGATAATTTCCGCCGGAAATTTTCACGGGCAACCCCTGGCACTGGCTCTTGATAACCTGGCAATAGCGATGGCTGAACTGGGGAGTATTTCTGAGAGAAGAACATACCAGCTTCTTTCTGGAAGCAGGGGATTACCTCATTTTCTGGTTGCCAATCCCGGGTTAAATTCCGGGTTTATGATACCCCAATATACAGCTGCTGCTATGGTAAGTCATAACAAGCAGTTATGCACACCCTGCTCGGTTGACAGTATTGAATCATCACAGGGTCAGGAAGATCACGTAAGTATGGGCGGCAATGCTGCCATAAAAGCATGGAAGGTCATGCTTAACCTTGAAAGAATACTGGCCATTGAATTATATAATGCTGCACAGGCAATGGATTTCCGGAGGCCGGCAATGACTTCTCCATATCTGGAAAGAATACTCGGTCAATACCGGAAGGTAGTTAAATTCATAAAAAATGATACGGTGATGTATGAAGATATTAACAGAACGGTGGAGTTTTTAAGGGGAGTGGATACGTAATCACTTACCTCCTCACAGGGGCCCTTGCCGGCCTGTTTTCTCTTATCTGGTTTAGAAGGACAGCTTTGAACTGGTTCTCGGTGATATAAATCTTCATTACTTTACCTGGGGGGAGAATTTGCTGGTATTTATTATGATAGTCAAGGAACAGCCTGTGTGATTCTTCCTGCAGGCGGATATAATTATCCGTGGATTCTTTAATTTCCTTATCCGACATATTATCCGAATTACGGGCAACAAATCTCATAATACTTCTGATTTCCTCATCCAGTTTGTCTTTTCTGCTGGTGTAATCGTTGTAAACCGGCCAGAATTTTTCAGCTTCTGCAGGCGTTAACTCAAGTTTGTCAGTGAAAAAAGCTATTTTCTGAGTCTGAAACCGTTCCATTCTGTTCTCCGGAAGCTGGCCGTATATGTTTTGTGCGAAAATAATTGCGGTAAAAAGCACAAAACAGGAAATTAGTGATTTTTTCATTTCCTTGTTGGGTGCGATAGTACATGATGTTTTCATAATTAAAACTTTTAGATTGATTTTTTCAGTCTATAAAACCGTTAATTCCATATGATGTTTAATTCCAGTCATAAACTCTTACAGAGGGTTAAAGCTCCGTTAACAAATTGCTGTATTCAATATTTTCTTTTAACAGGTAGTTGATGATCAGATCGGTGTAGTCACCATCTGTGCCGGTATAGTCATAGTTATCTGTTTCTGCCATAAATTCATAAAGCATAATTTCATCTACCTGGATACTGGCATATTCTACCAGATGAGAAACCCCATGATCTGTTGAAATATCGCTATTTTCGCGCCGTAGTATAAAGTTTACAGCAGAAAAGATCACCAGTGCAAAAGCAAGGAAACCGGCTGCAAAGGCCAGCTGCGGCCTGATAATGCGAAGAGCTTTCCCTACAGGCGAAGAAGATGGCGTTGTTTCTTCCCGCCTTATGTTTTTCATTACTTTCACAGGCAGGTTGTCCATGTATCCTTCAGGGATAATGAACGGACTGTGGTTGTTGTCTTCCGACAGAATAAATTTTTTATTTTCTTTCTCAGACATCGCTTGATGTTTAATGTTTTGACGTATATATTTACTCTTGGTTTAATCTGTATTCATATATTTTTCAATTTTCTTCACTGCGTGGTGATAGGATGCTTTAAGCGCGCCCACCGAGGTGTTGAGTATAGCTGACATATCTTCGTATTTCATTTCATTGAAATACTTCATGTTGAAAATCAGCTTTTGTTTTTCCGGAAGGGTGAGTACGGCTTTCTGAAGTTTAAGCTGTACAGCATCACCATTAAAATATTCATCTTCAGTTAGTTTTTCAGCCATTTTATTTTCAATTCCGGTAAATGATACCAGGAGATGTTTTTTCTTTTTTCTCAGAAAAGAGAGGGTTTCATTGGTGGCGATTCGATAAAGCCAGGTGTACAGACCTGATTCTTCCCTGAACCCGGGGAGCGCCCGCCATACTTTCAGGAAAGTTTCCTGCAATACATCATCAGTGTCATAATGATCAAGAACAATGCTTCTTATATGGCGGTATAATTTCTCTTTGTATTTGTCGACGATCAACCGGAAAACATATTCCCGGTCTTCCTCTTTCTGAAAAAGTTTAATTAATTCGCTGTCGTCTGTAATCTGCATTAATTCGTAGATTTAAAATTACAACAGTTCGTTAAAAATAATTAAACGCAAAGGCGCAAAGGCGCAATATGTTGATTATTAACAACATGAGTAATTTAAGCATGAATCGTTAAAATATTCTTTATCAGTGCAAAATAAAAGTTTAACGAACTATTGAAATTAGACTCGGTTTTACTAAAAAGGATTAATGAGGAATTATTTTCCGGTTAAACAGGATTAACGGAAAATGCGGGGTAAAGTTAGGGTAGTTTTTTGAGAAGAGGTGAAGGTTAGGATAATTAATTATTTATTTATAATCAATTTAAATTTCAGTTATACAGGAAAATATCGTATACCAACTAACCCCGGGAAGTGGCAGGAGGATACATTTAATTCTGAAAATAAAAAAATCTGCCACAGAGAATAGTAAAATTTAAGGTAATAATTTTTATGCCACGGTAATAGAAATTTATTTCCCTTTTACTTGTGTTTTCTTCCGGGCCTTATCGTCCCTAAAACAGTTTATTGCAATTCTATCGTCAATGCCTTTCCTGATTCCACATAGAAATCCTTTCGTATAGTATATACCGATTCTTTGGCGTTGGCATTTCTGAAAACAAGCCTGTAATTTCCGGGTTGCATGAGGATGGTTTGCTGTCTTACGGCAGGACTGAGATTGTAAATGCGGGTTTGCTTTTCCGGTTCGAGCAGATAAAGGCTGCCATAACCATTGGAAGGGCCGGAGAAGGTGATTGTGCCGGGCACAGGAATTTCGACAATGGTAGTGTGACTTTGGAGGATTTCCACATCGTTAATGTATAAGCGGGGAATTACCGGTATTTCCAGGTCATATTTACCCGTGATATATTTCTCCGTTTCTCCTATTTTCTGGTTGTTAAGGGTCTGCATCTCTCCCTCCTTCCTTACCAGGAAACCCATATGTTCATAATCCTTTCCCCGGGTTGTTTTCACACTCAGGTAACCCTGAGGGGTATTGACGGCGATGATATTATGTTTTCCCATTATAAGCTTTACCGTATCGACATATACGGGTGGGATAGTGTGAATCTCAAGTCTGTATTCCGTTAAATGATCGATATACAGGGTGTCGGGATTTCCCCTGTGGTTAAGTGTATGGACAAGGTTATATCTGATCCTTCCCGACATGATATCATAAAACGTCATATTTACATTGGTTTCCAAAGGATTGCCGTTTTCATCAAGGAGATTAACCTGAGATGTTGTTTCGTTAAGCACCTGAGTGATAACAATTCCCAGGGCTTCCCTGAATTTATATTCATCCTGGACGTTGTAATAATATCCCACACAGTCGAATGTTTCCCTGAATCCCGGATCCAGTCCTATTCCTATTACAAAGGGTTTAAGGATGATCCCTTTTTTCTGGAGTTCGAGTGAAACAGCACACGGGTCTCCGTCACAGGCCTCAATACCGTCTGTTATGAGTATGATAATATTACGGCATCCCGGACAGACAGGGAAATCGTTAATCGCCTGAGCCAGGGAGCCTGCAATGGGTGTAGTTCCTTTGGGAGTCATAAACCTGAGCTTCTGTCGTATACGGGATGCATTATTTGGAGAAAATGCGACCTCAAGCCGGGTGTCGGAACAATCCTGAGGAGGAACAGGACTCTGGTGGCCGTAAATCCGAAGTGCCATTTCCACATGATCAACTTTTTCCAGGCTGTCAACCAGGTCGATTAAAATACGGCGTGCAATCTGTATCTTCTCCTCATTTCCCCAGGTAGCCGACATACTTTGGGAAGCATCGAAGACAAAGAGAATCCGGGTGAGGGGCTTGGGGATAATGGGTCTGACTTCCTGTGAAAATACGGTTGATGTGGAAAACACAAGAGTGAACAAAAACAACTGAATGAAATATACTTTTCGCAAGGTAATTGAGTATATCAAAGATAAAAAACCTGAGAAAGATAATATTTTATCCGATTCATTTTAAAATTAAACGGAATGATTTATTAACTATTAGTTGATTAATTAAATATTTAAATTGCAGGGATAAATTTCAACTAATTTTAAAGCTGAATTTGAAAATTTTCCGGTTTTAGGTTAAAAGGATGTTAATTAATAAAAATCTGGTAAATTTATATTCTTCAGGGTGACAATTAGAGTTTCGTGCCGTGAGGCGGGGTGGCGAAAGCGAGGAAACGGGCGAAATTTTGTTTTTGTAAATTAATACTATTCATTCCTGCTGATAACTATTTAACCCTTCCTTTAAGAAATCCGTAAAACTCTGAACATTAAGGTCTTTACCTTTCGGAGGAACCAGGATAGTGCCGTTATGATCGAGCAACACATAGAGGGGGGTAGCAATTGTGTTGAATTTTTCTATTTCCAGTTGTTTGTTTATATCTCCAATAGTTCGCAGTTCCCTTCCATCAGCCCGTATTATGATGTCTTCCTCTGCGATCCTTGTTTTATCGTCAGTATAAAGGGAGATTACCACATATTCTTCTTTAAGCAGTTGTAATACCGCAGGATCAGACCAGACCAGATTTTCCATCTGTTTACAATTACTGCAGCTATGTCCTGTAAAATCGAGGAAGACAGGTTTATTTTTTTCTTTTGCACAATTAAAACCGTCTTCCCATGTAAAATAACCTTTCAATCCATGGGGGAGATGGAAGCGTTCATCGTATTTACCGGGTCCGCAATAGGTGGCGGACTGATCAATTGTGCTTACTGTTATTCCCGGGGAAGACAAACTAAAACTTGCTGCACTTTTCGGAGGGATAAGAGCAGCTATGGATTTCAGGTCGGCACCTAATATACCTGTAAAAAGGTAAATAGCGAAGGTAAATGAGATCAGTGCAAGAATGAAACGCGGCACACTTACATACGGAAGCTCGCTGTCGTGAGCGAACTTAATCTTCCCCAGCAAATATAGACCCAGCAGTACAGCCAGAATGAACCAGATGGCCAGATAAATTTCCCGGCTTAGTATATTCAGGTGGTAAGACTGGTCAATGGCACTGAGGAATTTAAGTCCAAAAGCGAGGACGATAAATCCGAGGACAACCTTTACCGAATTCAGCCAGCCTCCTGATTTAGGAAGGTTTTTCATTACGGACGGGAAGATGGCCAGAAGTGTAAAGGGGATGGCGAAGGCGAGGGAAAAGAAGAACATCCCCAGTATGGGTTTTATAGCCAGTCCTCCGGCACTTTCAATAAGCAGGGAACCTACTATTGGTCCGGTGCATGAGAAAGATACCAGGACAGTTGTGATTCCCATAAAGAATGCTCCCCCGATCCCCCCTTTATCGGCTTGTTTGTCGGCTTTGTTAATCAGTCCTGAGGGAATGATAAGTTCAAACATACCCAGGAAAGATGCGGCAAAGATCATAAATAGGAGAAAAAATACCAGGTTGGGTATCCAGTGTGTACTGATAACAGTTCCGGTATCGGCACCCATGCCTGTGAGTCCTACGATAACGCCAAGCCCTGTGTAGATTAAAATGATGGAAGCACCGAATATCAGTCCTTTCAGTATAGCCATACCCCTGTTGGAGCTTCCCTGCATAAAGAAAGACACCGTCATTGGGATCATCGGGAAAACGCAGGGAGTGAGGATAGCGGCCAAACCTGCAAGGAAAGCGATAAGCAGGAAGAAGAACAAAGATTCAGCACTTTTTTCAGGAACTAATTGTACTGCACTGGTCTGAGGGGATAAAACAGCAGAATCGGTTTCAGTTATAATTAAATCAGTGCCTTTTATTCCCGGGAGAATGGATTCAGTCTCAGGTGCAGGAGTGATAATAAGGTCTGCACTCACTTTTTTTGAAACCGCATTTTCAATGTTGGTTTTCGCCGGAGCAGCAATACCAGGAAGGATAAAGCTGAACTCCTGCTGGTAGGGGGGAAGGCAGGTTTCATCGTCGCAACACTGGTATTCAATGTACCCGGTTATAGTCACTTCACTTTCTGTAGTTACTTTCACCCTTTGTTTAAGCTCAACTGTTTTATTGTACATTCCCACGTTGAACTGAAAACCGGGATCATATTTAATTATTGGCTTTACCAGTTCAGTCAGCACGCCATCCAGACGGAAACCAGTGCCGGGTTCAAAGTGCACTGATGTCGGGATCGGGCCTTCCTGATCCAGTTTAATGGCATACACATGCCAGGGTTTTTCGATGTTCCCGGTAAAAAATAATTCATGGACACCATTGCCTTTATCTTCCGACCTGAAATTCCACTTTACCGGGTTTTGGAAGAAGAACTGGGAGAAGGTGGGGAGGGTGATTAAGAAGAGGGTTGAAAGAAGGAGTATTTTTTTCATTAATTGTTTATAAATAATAATTAACTGGTTTGATGATAGAGTTGGAAGTAAAAGAAGTGATTAATTGAGTATTTGATTAACAGGGTAATAGACTTGCTGGTCATGTGCTCATTTACTCAAAGTGTACGGCAGTGTGTCTCTACTCAATTACTCAAATACTCAAATACTCAATTACTCAATTACTCAAATACTCAATTACTCAATTACTCAATTACTCAATTACTCATTTCCATTCCATTTCAAAACTATACAAAACAACGGAATAAATCTTAATTGGACAACAAAGATAGCAAATATAAATATATACATACGTTAATATCTGGGGTTTAACTATAAAATAGCATTCTTCCAGCCATATCAGAGGTTAATACAAATTTTCAAATTCAATACGTTTATTAACTATGGCTTCACCGGTAAGGGTTTGTTTAAATAAATAATTTGTTCCCCGCTGATGTGTCTTTTCAATTTTTGTTACCCTATTGCAAATTCTCGCCAGGATTGTGTTGTTTGGCATCCGCAATTAATGTTTCATTTTTTATAAGATGATTTATTCGGATATTTACATTTTTAATAAGATAAATTTCTATCTGCATGATGTCGGTCTTTTAGGAGCCATACTGAATATTACCACCGACCTGATTGTTGCACCAGACCAGTTATTTAAGGAATTCAACGGGGCATTTATTGAGAATTTTGTTGCACAGGAATTATACTACGGACAGGTAAATCAATTCTACTGGACTTTAAAGAGTGAAGCCGAGGTGGATTTTATCATTGAATCAAATAAAAGTATTTATCCGTTGGAGGTAAAAAGTGGCACAGACAGGAACTTGAAAAGTCTCAGGAGTTATGCTGATAAATACAGGCCAGATAAAATCTTCCGGTTTTCGCCCAGAAATGTAATTCAATCGGGCTATTTTATAAATCTTCCGCTATATGCTGTAAATGGTTTAATAAATCTAACTCGGCAGTAGCGACTTAAAGGGCTATTGTTGTATCGCTTGAAAAATACCCGGGAATCCTGAATGATGTTGAAATATTTCCGACAGGGGAATTTTTAAAAGCACTATGGGATGTTGAGATTTTGTAATTGCGTCTGACATAATTTCTTTTATCCCAAATAATTTATAATATTGTTCACTGATATCTGGCAATAAATAATCGATGAAAACCACCAGTCCGGAAAAAGAGTTATTGAAAAGCCTCATCCAGGGGGATGTTTTCTCATTTGAAGAAGTGTATAAGAATTATAATAAAAAGATATTTAACTTTTCATTAAGGTATCTTAAAAACAGGAATGAAGCCGAGGGGGTGGTACAGGAGGTATTTGTGAAACTCTGGGAAAATTGTAAAAATCTGAAAAAGGACAGTAACCTTAATGCCTGGCTTTTTACCGTGACTTTCAATGCTATCAGAAAGCGATTTAGAAACCTGTCCATCGAAAGAAAACATCTGGAAAAATATTCTGCTCAAATGGGTAGCAGGCAGGATGAAATAACAGAAATTGAATATTATGATCTTCTTGACAAGGCTACACACCTGATAGCCAAACTTCCTCCCCAACAGAAGAGGATATTTTTATTACGCAAAGAAAAAGGTCTTTCCAGTGAGCAAATGGCGAAGGAACTTAAGCTCTCAAAAAAAACTATTGAAAATCATTTGAACAGGGCAAGGGTTTTTCTGAAGAAGGCGATGCTGAAGGAAGGTTTGCTTTCGGTGGTGTTTTACTGGATTTTTATTGCTTAATTTGATAGAAAGCAGACTAGCCCTGTCCGCTGAACTTCTTATGGCAGGCGGGGGATAAGAGAAGTGAAAATATGATTTCTATAAATGAGTCCAGTTTATAAAGTCTGAAAGTAAAAAGTTTATAAAGTTAATTTGCTGATTGATAGAATATTGTATAATTTTTAGCAAATTTATTATTGATCTAAATATCAATAATATAAGGTTTTTCCTGAAAGAATATCTGACTTTTTAGACCAGACTCATAAATATATTTTCTTAAAAACTCACCATTTATATTCATTACCCGAAATTTTAAAAAAAATTACTCCTCACTGGGTATTTTATCGCATTTATGGATTAATATATAAGAATGAGGATTATGGATTATTAAAAGCAGATTTACGATGGAAATAAATTATGAGGTAATTAAACAGTATCTCGACGGAAAAGGGACAGAACAGGATCATGAACAAATAATCAGTTGGTTCAATCATTTTGATGCTGAAAAGGATTTACGTGAAAAATCACATCAATACTGGGACGAAGTTCCCGGGGAGACTTCAGATGATAAATACAATGAATCTGCTATTCTTGGGAGAATTTACCGGGAAATAAAAATGAAGGAAGCACGGGAAAACCCGAAACCAAAACCCTTGATAAGAATACTCAACTTCATGGCAAAGACCGCTGCGGTAATGTTTCTTCCCCTGCTGGTTTTTTATTTTATGAAAGGTGATGGCCGTACATATACGGATTCAGAGATTGCTTATACTGAAATATACTCACCCCTGGGTTCCCGCACCATGTTTTACCTTCCCGATGGATCAAAAGGATGGCTTAGTGGAGGTTCATACCTGAAATATGCTGAAGGTTTTCCCGGTAAAACACGGAATGTAAGTTTAAAAGGAGAAGCATTCTTTGATGTCAGGACCAATCCGAAACAACCATTTGTGGTGTACGGAAAAAATCTGAATATTATGGCAAAGGGGACTTCTTTTAATGTGCGGGCATGGGATGATGTGCCTGAAACAGAAATCGTGCTGGTGGAGGGGAATCTTGATATTTTTCATCATACTGCAAGAGACCGGAAATTGGTAACTGTTCTCAATCCCGGAGAATTGATACATTGCATACCTGAAGCCACCGGAAGTTATATTCAGAAAGTGGATGTGTATAAATATACTTCCTGGACAGAAGGCAAACTGGTATTCAGGGAAGATGCTTTTACCGATGTGGTAAAACGTATTAACCGCTGGTATAATGTAAACATTATTATAAAGGATGAAATTCTTGAAACTTATCGTTATGTAGCAACCTTCCAGGATGAAACCCTGGATGAAGTGCTGAAGATGCTTGCCATATCAGCCCCAATAAGATACAAGGATCTTCCCAGGAAACAATCAGATGATGGGACATTTGAAAAAAGGACAATAGAATTATACTATCGTCCTCCTAAAAAGAGGAAAAACTAACCCGATGTTAAATTAAAAACTTTAAGCCTATGACTTGAAACAACAGAACGAAAAAAGGAAAGCGCTGGCACGCTTTCCTCTTAATTTTCGGTTTGCAATCCGATTTGCTGAACAAAACAGATTTACTTACCAAAAACATTCAAATGTATGAAAAAAACTACAATTACAGCAGCATTTATTCAACAAACATGCTGTTCCAAAATTTTAAAGATCATGAGAAATACACTACTACTATTACTGCTAAACGTATTTCACATATTTGCGGTAAACTCATACTCGCAAACGGCAACCCTGACTTTGAACCTTAATGATATCACAGTAAAAGAAGCTCTGACACAAATTGAGGAGCAAAGTGAATTCTACTTTTTATATAATTCGAAATTGATCGACGTTAATCGAAAAACAACTCTTCAGGTAAAAGATCAGAAAATTGACCGGATACTCTCGGAGTTATTTGATAATACGGATGTGAATTATATCGTGTTCAACAGGCAGATTATTTTATCGCCGAAAGATTACGTTATTAATCTGAAGGATGGAGTAAAGCAACCCCAGATTATTACCGGAACCGTAACCGACCAGAAAGGTTATTCCATGATTGGGGTTACGATAATGGTAAAAGGTACTACACAGGGTACAATTACAGATGCACAGGGAATGTATTCCATATCGAATGTTCCTGAAAATGGCGTGCTGGTGTTTTCATTTGTTGGGATGAGGTCGCAGGAGGTTGTTGTAGGCAATCAGACAACAATTAATATAATGATGGAAGAAGCGTTAATTAGGATTGATGAGGTTGTGGCGATTGGATATGGCACTCAATCGCGCCGCTATGTTAGTGCTTCTGTATCTAATATTCAATCTGAATTAATAGAGGATAGACCTGTTTCGAATGTGCTTTCTGCAATTCAGGGAAAAGTTGCGGGTGTAAATATTTACAGTCAGAATTTCAATCCTGGTGCAACCCCAAAAATCATAATAAGAGGAGGATCTTCAATTGACTATTCAAATGATCCATTAATTATTGTCGATGGAGTACCCAGGTCTTTAAGTGATCTAAATCCTAATGATATTGAATCTATAAATGTTCTGAAGGATGCTGCTTCCACTTCGATTTATGGATCAAGAGCATCAAATGGTGTTGTTCTCATTAATACTAAGGCGGGTAAATTAAGGAAGGCACCAGAAATAACTTTTAGAAGTGAATTAAGCTTTCAAAAACATCATAAAGGGTATCCTTTGACAAGTGCTGAAGAAATGATTAACCTTGTTAGAACAAATATAGTTGGAACTCAATATGAACAAAATATTTATAGAGATGGACCAGCAAGCCATGTAAATGGTGAGAATTCCATTTATACAACTAGGTGGCTTAATGTAGGAGAAACAATTCCTCCAGGATGGAAAAGTATGGACGATCCCATTTTCCCGGGTAAAACATTAATATATCAGGAAAATGATCCAAACGAAATATTATTTGATTTAGGTTTATGGCAAAATTACCACCTTGGTATAAACGGGGGATCTGAAAACATCAGGTATGCAGCAAGTATTGGGTACACTGATGACAATGGAGTAGTATTGGAAACCGGGTATAAAAGGTTAACTGCTGCCTCAAATATTGATATTCATATTACAGATAAATTAATATTTAATAGCATTATCGATTATACAAATACAAACAGCCCTACAGAACCTGAATGGCGTCAATCAGTTAGTCGTCAAAGATTAATGGCACCTACTATAAGATTACGTTATGAAGACGGATCTCCTGTTCCAGGTTTTAATTCTGGAGCAACATGGCCATATTTCTGGCGGGAAACACGCGATTATCATGAATATCGAAATAAAATTGCCCTGAACGAAAGCTTAATTTTTGAACCTATCGAAGGATTAAAGCTAAAAGGTAATTATAGTTATTATAGATCTGATTTTGAGAATGAGTACTTTGAAATCTCTAATTATTTTAGAAAGAATAGACAGGCATACGTTACTCAAAATCTTGATGAAGTTATGCAATTTGAAGGAATAGCTTCTTATACGAGAACATTTATTGATAAGCATGATCTTTCCTTAATGCTAGGATTTTCTGATCTGTTTATGAAAAACCGGAATCTATACTTAAATGCTGATGGTGGCTCCACTGATATTATACCAACTTTAAATGCAGCTCCCAATAAAAATGATGCATCATCATTCAAAACTGAAGAATCATTAATTGGTATATTTGGACGTGTTGGTTATATATACAATAAGAAATATCTTTTTCAGGGATCATTACGTAGAGATGGATCTTCAAAATTTGGACGTAATAATAAGTGGGCGTATTTCCCATCATTTTCAGCAGGTTGGATTTTAAGTGAAGAACCATTCCTGAAGAGCATAAATTCTATTAGTAATCTTAAATTAAGAACAAGCTATGGTGTCACTGGAAATAATGCAATCGGTATTTATACAGCACAAGGTGAATATCAGGCTGTAAAATATGCGGGTAACATGGCTATAATCCCTACTGTGATGGCAAATCAGAATCTTGCCTGGGAAAGGACGAAACAATTTGATTTAGGATTTGATCTTGGATTTCTTAATGAAAGATTTTCGTTGCTTTTTGATTACTATACCAAAATAACTGACAATCTGCTTTTTAATAAACCATTACCAAATACATCTGGTTTCTCTTCAATAACAACGAATATTGGAAAAGTAAAATTCTACGGTATTGATTTGGATATTAATGCAAATATTATCGGAAATAATAATTTAAGATGGGATGTTTGGTTTATTTATAATTTAAATAAAAATGTAGTATTAGAATTACCTGATAATGATAGAGAAAAAAACCGTATCGGTGGATATTCCACACCAACAGGTGATGATTTTGGCGGTATTGCTGAAGGAGAGTCTCTTTACAGTATAATAGGGTATAAAGTTGATTATATAATTGACAATCAGGATCAAGCAGATAATGCCCTTTATGATAATTTGGCGCAAGGAATCAGTAAGGATGGCACATTAACGAAAATAAAGGGACGAAAATTTCCTGGTGATTATGAATGGGTCGATAGAGATGGAAATGGAATAATTAATGAATATGATCAGTTTGTTGTTGGTTATTCTATGCCACATACAACCGGTGGATTTGGAAATACATTGACCTGGAAAAGATTCATGGTTGATATTTTCTTTGATTATGCTATCGGGCATTCAGTAATGGATGACTATTGGGCAAATCTTAATATGAATGGTTTTAATACTCGTGCTAGACCAACAAAATATATGATAACAGACTCATGGCAAAAAGAAGGAGATGCAGCAACAGCTTTTTTACCGGCATTTTATAATCAGGATCCGGCACACCAAAAAAATTTGGACAGGCCAAACGACCGTCGTTGCTGGAAACTCGACTATTTATGTCTTCGTGAAATTAAACTATCTTATGACGTTCCTGTAAATTGGATTCGTAAAGTTGGACTAAATAAAATAAATATTTATGTTACAGGGAATACATTGTTGTATTTCACCAAAGATATTCATGCAAAAGAAGTTAATCCCGAATGGGGAGCTACTAGTAATCAAAACGATAATACAGGTTATCCTCCTATTAGAAAATTTAATTTCGGGTTTAAAGCAATACTCTGATTTTTATACGATGTGAAAACTGATAATGATATCCAGTTTTTACAAGTTATATCTGAATATTACGAATTATATAAATTTATTAAAATTTAAAAGAAATGAAACAAGCTTGTTCTTATACTAATGTATGCATATGGGTTTGATTAAAAAAAGTATGAGATCGAAGCAGTTTTATATGTTCTCAAAGTTTTAATTAATTTATTTACAAATAACAAAAAATTATAACAAATGAAAAAAATAAAAATATTAGCAAGTATAATGGTACTTATATGTAACATTTCTTGTAGTGAGCTTGATTTGGCGCCAATTAGCTCAATGGCAACAAATTCAATGTGGAATACCAGAGATGATGCAATAGCTGCTAAAAATGGAATGTATTATTTATTCCGTAATGCTTTTGCAGATACTTATCAATATTACGGAGAATTGAGGACAGGATTATATAAATTTGGCAGGTCTTTCTATGAGCAATGGGTTCCCCTTTTTGATAATCAATTAATTCCATCATCTACAGGGACAGATTGGACAAATTTTTACACTCTTATTAATCATTGTAATTTAATCTTAAAATACGTTCCGGAGATTGAAATGCTCCAGACAGATAAGGATAAGATTTTGGCTGAAGCTCATTTTGTGCGGGCATTTATTTATTTTTGGTTAGCCAGAATATGGGGGGAAGTACCGGTTATTACAGTGCCTTTTGAATCAGATAATCAGGAAAATCTATATCCTGTCAGGAATCCTGTTTCAACTGTTTGGCAACAAATAAAGAATGATCTTGCTGAAGCAGAATCACTATATCCAGCAACGGAACAAATCCAGGAATCTTACTATGTAAATATAGCGGCCATACAAATGCTCAAAACAGATGTTTATCTTTGGTTATATAAGGTTGAAAATGAATCTGAAGCACTTGTAAAAGCCGAGGAAGGAGTTAATGCTGTCTTAGGAAATAGTTCTTATGCTTTGGAACCGGTTTTCAGAAATATTTTCAGAAAGGAGTCAAATAATGAAAATATTTTTACCATTTCCAGGGATTTTATTGAAGAAGGGGGGGGGAATCCAAATGGATGGTTTACTGCTATGATATGGAGAGATGGTGATGTTCCTGCAGAATTACATAACAATCCTATACCAATTGGATCAGGAGGGAACGTTTTTAGATTTACTGATATAGCTTGGGATCTGGTTTATGAAGACCCTAACGATCAAAGATCTAAAGAAACTTTTGATAGTCTTCATCATTTATCATTAGAATACGAGTGGATTGTTAAATATTCAGGTGAATATATCGGTCAGTTACAACTAAACCAGAATCAGCATGTTTACAGATTTGCTGAAGCGTTTTTATTTAAAGCTGAAGTTGAAAATGAGAAGAATAATACATTGTCAGCAATCAACTACCTTAACGAGATTGCTGAACGTGCCTATGGAGTAACAGATTATTACAGCTCAACCCTTTCTGGTTCAGAGGTTAATGATATTATCTTAAAAGAAAGATGTAAAGAGTTGTTTTTTGAAGGAAAGCATTGGTGGGATTTAATCCGGTTTGACAAACTATTTGAAAAGGTGCCAACACTTATTGGACGAGAAAACGAATTAAATGTTATGTTATGGCCTGTAAATTATAATACAATAAATAAAAATAATAAAATAACTCAAACACCGGGTTATGATTAACCAATGTAAGATAAAATTCCACAATAATAAGATATATGCCAAATAAGAAAAATCATTGATTTTTTTTATTTGGCATATATACAATGTGAGTAGAAATTAATCAATTACTAAAGTTTTAATATGTATTCTTTGAATACCATAAATTTAAATTATATGAAATATAATATTATACTATTATTACCTCTATTTTCTTTTAATGCAGGGAGTTGTAATACTGATAATACTAATAATATAACACGCCCGAATATTTTAATAATTACATCGGAAGATCATGGTCAACATTTATCTTGCTACGGCGATTCAATAATAAAAACTCCGAATCTTGATAACATAGCACAAGAGGGAATCCTTTTCAGAAATGCTTATATTACACAATCCTATTGTAGTCCGTCAAGGAGTAGTATCCTCACTGGGTTGTATCCCCATCAAAATGGCCATTTAGGTCTTGCGGGAGATGGACACAGGTTGCTTAAAAATGTTATAAATATCTATTCAATATTAAAAAATACAGGATATCGTACCGGCATGATAGGCAAACTGCATGTAGAACCTGAAAATAGTTTCCCGATTGATTATTGGCCGATTATTTATGAGGGTCAAGCTAATCATGGTAATTTCAAGAGAGAAGGGTTAGATCGTTACTGGCAATGGGCAGAAACATTCATAAATGCATCGGAAGACCCATTTTTTTTAATGGTAAATTTTCCGGATGCTCACTGGGAATGGGAAGGATACGAACAGATTGACGGTCGGCCTGCAAAAATAGTGTCCCAGGATAAAGTTGTTCCATTTCCTTACATAGGTTTTGATAATGAAAGGATAAGAAACATAACAACGAAGTATTATAATTGCATATTAAGATTAGATGAGTGTATAGGAGAATTGATTGATAAACTCAACAAATCGGGGAAAAAAGATAATACACTTGTTATTTTTCTCTCAGATCATGGAGATCAAATGGCTCGTGGGAAAGGTAATGTTTATGAAGCAGGTGTTAAGGTCCCGTTTTTAATGATGTGGCCGGATAAAATTCCAAATGGCATTGAATCGGAGGCACTTATTTCTGCTATTGACATTGTTCCGACTATCCTGGAAACGGTTAAATTACAAATACCTGACAATATTGCGGGTAAAAGTTTGATACCTCTATTTCGCAATCCTGATCTAAAATTCAGAGAATATATTGTTGTTGAACAAAATCTTGATGTTACAGAAAAATATTTTCCCAGAAGGGCTATAAGAAATAATAAATACAAATTGATTTACAGTCTTTTAGATGACAGATCAAATTCACAGGCGGAAGGATATATTAAACATGAAATAAGAGGTCATACAGCATTTTATGGATGTCCAACATTAGAGGAACTAAAAACAGCACCTTATTCAATTAGGAGTATGTATTACCAATGGCTTCATCCATGCAAAATACAACTTTATGATCTTGAAAATGATCCATGGGAGTTTAAAGACCTTTCACATGATCCAAATTATTTTACTATAAAAAAGATGTTGCTAACTGCCTTATTCGATTGGCAGGAGCAGACGAATGATCCATTAAGGTACCCTGAAAATCTCCGATTATTAACAAATGAGGTTGATACAATTACATTTGATAATCGTAATACTAAGTGGCGTTATCGTGAATATCTATATAAAGAATAATAATATGAAAAAATTTACAAAATCTACATTCTTTATTGGAATGATATTATTGATTGGGTATTCCAAAGGTAATGCTCAAATTAACTTAGAAGAAGTTACTGTTAGGGAAATTTGGAGCGAAGAGGTTAAATCCTCTGAAAAGATGTTTGAATTTATTTCTCATTACCATAATGCATTTACTTCCCTTCTGTTTTATAGGGTTAATTTTTATTGTTCTTTTCGACAGGGAAGTGATCATGGAGCGGGTGCAGATGGTGTTATACGAATTATTAAGTCAAAAGATGGTAAAGATTGGGAATCAGTTGTAACATTAAAGAAACAAGGGTATGACTTAAGAGATCCAAAATTATCTGTAACCCCTGATGGAAGAATAATGGTTATTATGGGAGGTTCTGTTTGGCAAGACAGGAAGATAATTAGTAGGTTATCTCATGTCTCTTTTTCTGATAATGCGGGTAATAAATTTTCTGAACCTCAACCCATAAATGTATCTTCCGGCATTAGATCGAATTATGATTGGTTATGGCGTGTCACATGGCATAATAATACTGGATATGGAGTGCTGAAGCAGCAGAATAGAGATAATCCGGAAAACATAATCGAAAGCATATCATTATTAGAGACAAAAAATGGGATTGATTACAAATTGATAAAAAAGTTTGAGGGTTTTAGTGTGAATGAGTCAATAGTAAGAATCGTTCCAAATGTGGCTGATGGGGGTAATGAATCAACTGTAAGGATATTACCTGACGGAGAAATGTTTATAATGGTCCGTCGTCGTGGTGAAGGTCTTTGGGGAAAAAGCAAACCACCATACACAGAATGGATATGGACAGGTGCCGGAATGCGTTTTGGAGGCCCTGATTTTATACCACTGAATGACGATTATTTCATTGCCGGTGCAAGAATATATGAGTCAACTTCTGGTACCGGACTATTTTTAGTTACTAAAGA
>CAYVTV010000039.1:0-21034 GCA_964454295.1 uncultured Bacteroidaceae bacterium | reverse complement strand
TATTCAGAATACGAAGGATATGAAATCTATCCTGCTTCATGAAAAGGCACATATTCGCCAATTGCACTTTCTCGATCTTATCCTTGTGGAAATAACCATTCTGTTAACATGGTTCAATCCCTTTACCTGGCTGCTCACCTTCCTGGTGAAGGAAAACCACGAACACCTTGCCGACAGGATGGTACTTAAGAAAGGAATAGATCCGCTGGAATACCGCACACAATTGCTCAACCAGACAATGGGGGTACAGGTATTCAGCCTTGTTCACTATTTTAACCGTTCAAACCTTAAAAAACGCTTTGACATGATGAAAAATTCAAAATCCATTCGTCCCGGCATACTTAAAGTTGCCATTCTTTTACCTCTTATCCTTGTTTCCCTTGGCATGGCAGTTGGAAAAGCCCGGCAGGGTAACACTATAAGCGGTAAAGTGGTGTTCGCTGACACAGATCTACCCGCCCATGGAACCAGCATTGTAATAAAAAATACAACCACAGGTACAATTGCGGATGAAAAAGGAAACTATAAGCTTGAACTGAAGGAACGGTCTGAGGTGGTGTTCTCATTTGTCGGTTATAAAACGCAGTCGTACTGGTTTAACCCCGGTGAATACAGGTTTATTGTTCTGGAAAGGGAAACCATTGAATTGATACCACCTTCCCCACCGGAATTACCCGTGGTTCAGAATAACACAAAAAAAGCTCCCAGGCCACCTGATAAACTCCCAGTGAAGGAAGAGGTTTTTTATATTGTTGAAGAAATGCCCAAATTCAATGGCGGTGATCCTGCTCTGGAATTTACAAAATATGTAACCGAGAATCTACGTTATCCGGAGGAAGAAGCGAAAAGCAAAAAAAGTGGACGGGTTATCATTCAGTTTAAGGTGAACCCTGAGGGAAATGTTGCCGATGTTGTAGTAATATCAGGGGTTAGCCCCGGACTTGACCGGGAAGCCTTACGGGTAATTGAATCCTCTCCTCCCTGGACGCCAGGAAAACAAAGGGGAAAAGCTGTAACCGTGTTGTTCACTTTCCCGGTACATTTCGCTCTGACTGAAAAAAAGGATTTACCCGTTCCGGATCCAACAGATAAAACAAACAGTCGGGTGCCGGAATTGAAACCAGCCTGGTGTAAAGTAGATCAAATGGCTGAGTTTCCGGGCGGAATGGACGAGTTCCTTAGATTCATTATTTCTAACCTGAGATACCCTGAATATGCGCATGATAATCAGATAGACGGAGAAGTGATGGTGGAATTTGTTATTAATGAACAGGGGAAGATAGAATTACCGGACAAATATACTATCCGCGATGAAAAACAGCATGACCCGAATACTCAAAGACCTGTTGTGGCTGTAGCCTATGGAGATGGAAATAACAATCAGACAGAACCTGTCAGAAACATTGCAAGACACTTTATGGTTCAGGAAGTTCTGCGGGTGTTGCTTGTTTCTCCCGACTGGACTACGCCTGCAGTTAAAGACGGCAAACCTGTTGCTGTGGTTATGAGGATCCCGGTGAAGTTTGTTTTACAGGAAAGAGTTACTCCACCCTCAAAGTCAGAGGCCTCACCCTCCGCATCAACAACTGGAGTAAAAAGCGGATTGTCTTCTGAAGCATCGGAGTTCCTCATCCTCCTGGAAACCATAGAAGACAAGATAAAGTTAACCGGCTTGAAAGGCTGTGCATGGAAGGAACTTAACTTCACCCCGACCATACCCTATATCGATCAGAATGGAGTGTCAATGGTCCCAAGGCAAAGAGAGAAGTCAGATGACCCAAATCTTGCGGCTTTTCTTTTCAGACTGGCAAAAATTGATAATAAGATTGAATTAAGAGGCATCCATGGCACTAACTTTAAAAGTCTTATTTTTAGCTGGGAGGAGGGTGAATGCAGGAAGTTGATTAATCAGGACGGAATGGTGGCAGGGAGGTAGGGTTATTGTTTTTCATGATTCGACGCTGTCAGGTCTGCGCCGGCAAGTTGCTATTTGCAGTACGTTGTTAGAAATTTTTAAACATAGTCATTTATCATTTACAAAACATCTTCTCCCCTGAATTATCAAGGTGCAACCTGACAGCGTCGCCAGACCTGTCAGCGTTACCTCCGAAGCAATATCTATTTTAATATCTTATGTTAATAAATCTGATGTGAATAATATTCTGATTGTAGAATTTCCAAATCTATATTATTGCCACCTAACAATTACACCCTCCCCCCTTCCCTTCCACAAAAGTTTAACATCCTTCCTGCCCATTTATTACTCCCAAAAAACTAACTTTGCATTTTTATAACATTAATATCCTGAAGATATTGAATGCCTGGAAAAAATCCGAAGTTCTGGAAGTAAGGAACATATCAGAAGCATCCTTTATTGTGAAATTCAGTAGTGAGGGACTTGAATTCAAAACCGGACAACATCTGGTAATAGGTTTCCCCGGGACTGAAAAAGCCAGGGAATATTCTATATATAGCGGAACGGGGGAAGAGTATCTCGAAATTCTTGTCAGAGAAATAACTGAAGGGAAAGTAAGTAAAAATCTCCACATGCTTCTACCAGTAGATATGCTGAAGATCAGCGGACCATACGGATATTTTCTGTCTGATATCATACCCCCGGATTCAAAAAAACTGCTGTTTATTGCCAGTGGCACAGGAATCGCACCGTTCCATTCTTTCGCAAGATCATACCCTGATGCCGCATATACTATTATCCACGGGATTCGTTCAGTAGACGAAGCTTATGGAAGGGAACATTACAGAAAAGATAAATACATCACCTGTACATCGCGCGATCAACGGGGAGATTTTAAGGGGAGGCTGAAAGATTATCTCAAACAAACTGTTTTTGAAATTGATTACCTTGTTTTTCTGTGCGGTAATAATGAGATGATCAGGGATGCAAGTCTTATTCTTTCTGAAAAAGATTTCCGGAATTCCGATATATTTACTGAAGTGTACTTCTGATGAACAGGGAAAATTCATTATGATAAAAAACAAAAAAATAGCATTCAAAACCATAGGCTGCCGGTTAAACCAGTTCGAAACGGACGCCCTGGTTTCCCGCTTTTATAATGCCGGCTATACTGTTATTGAAAAAGATCAGGTTAACGAAAAAGCTGATGTTGTGATCATTAATACCTGTACCGTCACCCGGCAAAGTGATAAAAAATCGAAATATGCCATAAACCGCGCTGCAGCCGATAACCCCGGTGCAGTGATCATTGCCGCCGGCTGCCTGGTTAACAATCAGAAAGAAATACTTGAGAAAAAGAACAATATTACCTATGTTATTGATAACGAGAAGAAAAGCAGCATTCTTTCACTGGTTGAAGCACATTTCAAGGGAGAACTGGTCTCCCAGGATCAACTGCCGGAAAATGTCTTCGGATATGAGACCGTATCAAAAAGCTTTCATACCCGGACTTTTATAAAAATCCAGGACGGTTGTGATAATTTCTGCTCCTACTGCATTGTCCCCATGGTGCGGGGAAAGGCAGTGAGCCGTAAACCTTCCGATATTATCGATAATGTAAAAAGAATTGTTGATAACGGATTCCGGGAGATTGTCCTTACCGGTGTGAACATTGGACGATATGATCATGAAGGAAAAAAAATTGAAGATCTGATACGTATGATCCTGACAGTGCCGGGTGATTTCAGGGTCAGAATTTCATCCATCGAACCGGACGGATTCGGAATGAATTTTCATGAACTTTTTCAGCATCCCAAACTCACCCCTCACCTGCACCTTTGCCTGCAAAGCGGCTCAGATGCCATTCTGAAAAAAATGAAACGCATGTACTCGGTGAAGAATTTTATGGAAACTCTTGAAACTTTCCGAAAATCATTTCCCCATTTTAATTTCACGACCGATATAATTGCGGGATTCCCCGGGGAAACTGATGAAGATTTTAATGCAACCTGCCGGATTGCAGAAGAAGCGCTTTTCAGCCATATTCACACATTCCGTTATTCAAGAAGAACGGGAACACAAGCAGATAAAATGGATAACCAGGTGCCTGAAAATATAAAACAGGAAAGAAGCAGGATCATTCAAAATATTTCAATACAAAACAGAAGCAAATACCTTACCTCTCTTACAGGTACCACTCAGAGAGTATTGGTGGAAAAAACAGGTACAGACGGCATCGCTCTTGGTTACGGAGAGCACTATGTGCCGGTGAAGTTCCTTTCCCGGGAAGCCGCACATAATCAATTTTATCAGGTACAGCTGAAAAAACCAACCAGAGATGGAAAAATGTGGGGAGACGAGTTGTAAAGAATAGTATATTAATATATTACGAATCCCCCTTAGTGTTCCTTCGTGATACCCTTTGTGTCCTTTGTGGTTAGATACGTATTTCTGTTAACCACAATGGACACAAAGGATTCCACAAAGGAACACTAAGGAGAGCACTTGATTAATATTAAGTTAGCAAACAATTGAAAAATTTAATCCTATCTTTGAAAATTTAAAAATGCACCCACTATTATTCTGAAAAAAAGAATATAAATAATGGCATACAACTATTTAAAATCAGGAAAAGCGGTTTTTACTATCATGGCAGTTATTGCAGTATTAACCGCATGTAAAAATGAAATCAAAATGGAAGCCCCTGTAGCAATAAAAATCCCTGTGGAACTCACTAAACACGGACACACCCGTATTGATGATTATTACTGGCTCAGAGAACGGGAGAACCCGGAAGTTATCAAATACCTGGAAGAAGAAAATGCGTATTTCGACACCATGATGTCCGGAACAAAGCAGCTGCAGGAAAAATTATACAATGAAATTGTCGGCCGGATAAAACAAACAGACATGTCGGTTCCTTATTTACAGGAGGGTTATTATTATTACACCCGCTTTGAGGAAGGAAAGGAATACCCTATATATTGCAGAAAACCCGGCAGTCTTGAAGCTGAAGAAGAAGTTCTGCTCAATGTAAATGACCTTGCCGAAGGGTATTCCTATTATCATGTCGGGGGAATTTCCGTAAGTCCGGATAACAGCATGATAGCCTACGGGGTGGACACTGTGGGACGCCGCAATTACACGATATACATAAAGAAACTGTTAACAGGGGAGCTTTTACCCGATGCCATACCCTCTACCACAGGGAGTGCAACCTGGGCAAACGATAATAAAACTCTTTTCTATTCCAAAAAGGATGAGACTACTCTTCGTCCTTTCCAGATCTACAGGCATATACTGGGATCAGAACCCTCCGGCGACAGGCTTATCTACCAGGAAAATGACGAGACTTTCTACTGTGCTGTCTTCAAGACTAAATCCAGAAAGTATATCATGATTGTCAGCGGTTCAACTCTTAGCACTGAATACCGCTTTATTGATGCCGGAAGACCTGATGATCCGTTTAAAATTATCCAGCCGCGGGTAAGAGAGCTGGAATATAGTATAGATCATTTTGGTGATAAGTTCTATATTGTCACCAATCTGGATGCCAAAAACTTCCGGCTCATGGAAACCCCTGTTGATGCACCGGGAAAGGAAAACTGGAAAGAACTTATCCCTCACAGGGAGGATGTGTTCCTTACCGGAATTGATATCTTCAGGGAATACCTGGTTGTTTCCGAACGCAAAAACGGACTTACCGATATCCGGGTGATCCGCTGGGATGATAAATCGGAACATCATATTGACTTCGGAGAAGAAGCGTACCTTGCTTACACCAGCGTGAACCGTGAATTCGATACCGAAATACTCAGATATGGCTATACATCTCTTACCACCCCCGGTTCAGTGTTTGATTATAATATGAAAACTAAGGAGAAAACTCTTCTAAAACAGGAAGAAGTGCTGGGTGGTTATGATCTTACACAATATGAAACCAGGCGCTTATATGCCCCTGCAGCCGATGGCACACCTATACCCATTTCCATTGTTTACCGGAAAGGATTAAAGAAGAACGGAAAAAATCCATTGTTACTTTATGGTTACGGCTCCTACGGCATTACCATCGACCCGTCATTCAGTTCAGTCCGGTTAAGCCTTATTGACCGCGGGTTTGTTTTTGCCATAGCTCATATAAGGGGAGGACAGATCAACGGCAGATCATGGTATGAGGACGGCAAGCTGCTTAAGAAAATGAACACATTCAACGACTTTAACACCTGCGCCGAATTCCTTATCCATGAAAAATATACATCTCCACAACATCTGTACGCCATGGGAGGAAGTGCCGGAGGATTGCTGATGGGTGCAATTATCAATATGCAGCCTGAATTGTACAACGGAATTGTAGCGGCAGTCCCTTTCGTTGATGTCGTCACTACCATGCTGGACGAGACTATTCCCCTTACTACCGGGGAGTACGATGAATGGGGCAATCCCAATGAAAAAGAATACTTTGATTATATATTGAGTTATTCCCCCTATGATAATGTTAAACCGGGAAATTACCCGCATATGCTTGTAACCACAGGACTTCATGACTCGCAGGTACAATACTGGGAACCGGCAAAGTGGGTGGCTAAACTCAGAGATATGAAAACAGACAATAATCTGCTACTGATGTATACCAATATGGATACAGGGCATGGCGGAGCATCGGGAAGGTACCAGCGGTACAGGGAATCAGCAAGAGATTATGCATTCCTGCTGATGCTGGAAGGAATAAAGAAATAAATTGCCTCCCCTTTGTGTCCCTTCGTGAATTCCTTTGTGTCCTTCGTGGTTATATACGTTATGAGGATAACCACGAAGGACACGAAGGATGTCACAAAGGGACACAAAGAAAACTATGTTTTTTGTTGTATCTTTACCTTTTAAGAACCAACATCTGAAGCCATGAAAAGAACCCTTGTCATCGGCGCAAGTCCCAACCCAATGCGTTTTTCCCATAAGATGATCAAATCGCTCTTACGGCATGAATATGAAGCTGTAGCAGTGGGGATAAGGGAAGGTGAAATAAGTGGAGTTAAAATACTTACCGGTAAACCAAAGCTTGATAAGATACATACCGTTTCATTGTACATTGGACCCAAGCGCCAGCCTGAATATTACGATTACATCCTGTCACTTAAACCGAAACGTATCATCTTCAATCCCGGCACTGTAAATAAAGAATTTATGAAAATGGCCGAAAAGAAGGGTGTTGAAGTAGTGGAAGATTGCGCGCTGGTGATGGTGGCATCCGGTAACTACTAGATTGGAAATCCCTGACTGAATTATCCAATTAAATTTTCCTTTGTGTCCTTTGTGTAATCCTTTGTGTCCCTTCGTGGTAAAATACGTTATGAGGTTAACCACAAAGGACACAAAGGATAACACGAAGGAACACAAAGGTATAAGGAATAAACTTCGCCAGAAATCTAATTATTTACCGGATAAAATTCTTTCCACACCTGAAATAAGCCATCCGGAATTCATATCACCCCGGTTAAAGTTTTTCACTTTAATGTACCAGCCGGGAATATCTGTAATATGATAAATAATTTCCTCCACGTATTCGAATTTCATCTGTCCTGAGTTTATCATATAAAAGAACAATGTCAGATAATCAGGTTCATAATCTTTATCTGCATAATACTGAAGATAATTAACATCTTCCAGTGCTCTTTTCAGGTTCATGAAATCGGTTTCATTGCTGGAAGGAGGGATAAATCGTATATACATTGTATCTGTCAGCAGAAAATTAAACACCTCTCCGCTGACACTTTTAATAACCCATTTCACTTTGGTACGGTCAACAATTTCCTGCGTCAGAAATACACTTATATTAACAGGAGAACCCTTATAGATGACCCTTGATCTTGCTTCTGCCAAAATTTTATCGGAATATTTAAAAATTTTCCGGTCATGTTGAATTACATCCTCAACAAAGGCTTTTATCTCATCCACATACTCCGCAGAATAATCATCTTCGGAAGGATCAAACCGCGGATCGGCAAGATCAAACAGGAAGTTAATCATTCTTTCCCTTGAGATCTGAACTTCAAAAGCAGAATCAACAGGTTCGCCGTGGAAGTTGGTTTTATAATTAAACCTGTCGAGGAATTCATTAAACTGTTTTGTCCGCAGCAGAAACATCCTTTCATCGGCAGAAGTGCCAACATACTGAGCAGTACAAGGCAGACTATGAATAATAACCGATAAAAGAATTGTGAATACCGGGAAAATGCTTTTAATACCGGGAGAGGAGGTCATTATGTGGTGACTGTTTTTGTTTCAGATGCTTTAATATCACCCAGGAATATCTTCCAGCGTTTTTCGTTAAAGAAAGTATCTTCAACGATATCAATTATGATCTCGATATCTTTCGTGGTAACATCCTTGTAAATGATATTATCTTCATTAAATCCGGTAAATTCCTGGATAATAGTGGCAGTGGAATAGTATTTTCCGTCAGGGCCTTTTGTGAACTCACGTATATAGGCGATATCATAAAACCTTATAACCACTCTGGTATAGGGCAGTGCCTTAAGTCTGGCGAGGTACTTTTCCATGGGACGGTTGAGCTTTTGTACCGTGCCATCCGGAAGCACGGTGGAGATTTCCATTTCAGCGCCCTTATAAAATAATTTAATCGCTTCCTTTTCTGCCATATTTCTTTTTTCAGCAGGTTCTTCCTTATTACCAAGAGTAACGATATACTGTTGGAACTCGCTGACCTTTTGCCTGGTCTGTTCCTTAAACACCTCTATATCCTGGTCACTCAGTGTTATTTCATCGGTGATCCTTGCCTCTTTGCTGGTCACTGCAGTTTTGGTTTCCTGTGCGGTTAAGTTAACCACACTGAAAAACGCAATTATTGAACATACATACTTTATAGGCATAAGTGTAACTGTTTATCAGAATGTTCTACAATTTATAGGCCAAACCTAATCTCAGGCCGTAATTCATTACTTTGGTCGGCTGATGTGTATATGTTTTCCCGAAAATATCCACATATTCCCTTTTCTCCTTGTGGATATCCGATAATCCGATAATTATTTCCGGTCCGAAATTAATTGACGAATAATATCCAAGGGGAATATTAATTCCAACTGAACCGTAAACAGCAAAGCTAAGGGTCTTGTAAGTAAGCTTCCCTGTTTCATTAATATTCTGCCGGTCATAAAAACCCAGTTCTTCCATATCAAGATACTGTATAACTTCAGGATGCGTTGGATAATATCCGGAAGTTTTATAATTACCTGAGAGTTCATAGGATGATTTGACCGGGATGGAAACTTTTAAACCTCCTTCGCCATAAAAGCCAAATTTACCGGGTTTACCTGTTGTGTAATTCATCAGGAAAGGCAGAGTCAGGTAGTTGATTGTAATCAATGAATCATATTCAGCTTCAACAATCTGATAGTAAGCTGAGGAATTAATATCGGTTGAAAGAACATCATTTGTAAATTTCCCGCTAAGATTAAATTTTGATGAAAATGTATTGAACTCGGCACCCGAACGAAATGCCATATGGTCATTGAAAAAGTAATTCAGGCCGAGAGCAGAGGAATAACCGAAAAGTGGAGAGGTATTCCATGAATGAAGATTTCTGTCAGTAGTGAGATCTGTTATATTGGCTGCATTAATCTGTGTTTGCCCGAATGTGGCGATAAGTGACATCCCCAGTCCTTTGCGGGTTACTGGCCTTATAATTGTTTCAGGCTTGGCTTCAGCAGCAGAACCTGGAGTTGCCTGGTAAAAGTTAACGGATGAAATGTCAATACTGTTGATCATGAATCCTGTATAAGTTTTCCCGGAAGCATTAAATGATATCTTGAATATCAGCGGGAAGTTCTTTCTGAAGACCTCCTTACCCCTGAAGCTGCCTGAAAAAAATTTTTCGGCCTCAACATAGGTATAATAACTGCCATCTTCAGCTTTCATGATCTTTCCGTACTTTGTCGAGTCAATATTAACTGAAAGGTTCCTGATCCCATTGGGGTAGTCAGCAACAAAAGCGGCAAGGTATTCATTCACTGTAATCAGGCTCGTTGCCGGATCAGGGTTAATATCATTATAGATCTTCGTATCAGCATTTTGAAATAAATTTAAAAACCCCTCTTTATAAAATTCCTTGTCCTCAGCCTGTTCCTTCGGATCACCCAGAAGGGAAAGCAGATTGCTGTAATCATTAAGTTTGGCTTTTAGTTCAGCCTGGACTTTAACCATATCCTCAGGGCTAAAATCTTCACTGTGCACTTCCTTCAGTGCCTGGGTATAATCAATTACATAATTTGAGGATACACTTCTTACACCCACGATCCTGAATCTGGTCAGTGACTTGTTTTCCATGCCAAAGGCTATTCTGAACAATAGTTCTTCCACATTCCGGTTCATCGTCTGGTTCATATAATTCCCGCTTATTGTTTTCTTCGCCAGAATGTCAATGGAATAAACATTATCACCGTGAGACATGATATCACTTACTTTGGCACCGGACAGGTCCAGTTTAACGGAAAGTCCATCAGGATACCATAGTATGATGTTTGATGAATAGGTTCCTGCCTCATAAAACTCACTGAGAGCATGAGCAGGGTCAAGATCATTAAAAATTAATACCTGACGGTTTACGAACAGCTCCAGAAAGCTTTCCGCATTACTTTTAGCCTTTTCAATATCGGTTACTACAGATATACCAATCTGATTGATCATGGCCTCATAGTTTTCCATCAGCTTTATGGCATTGGTGTAAATTATTGCCTTTTCCTTGACAGAAAATTCAACCGCCTTCAGAAATGGAAACTGAAAGAAAAAGAAGATCAGCAGAAGAAAAACTGTCCTGCCTGATTTTTTTGATCTGTTTATTATCATGGTAGTCATTTGAGTAAGTTGTGAAATTTACAAAATAATTGGTTATGAAATATATTTTTTATTTTTTTTTATTGGTATAGTGGTTACGTGGTTACGTGATTACGTGGTTACGTGGACTCCTCTGTTTATATATCCACTCTGCGACATGCTTATCGCACAACTGTTTCATTAACAATAATATAAAATTCATCCGGTAAAAATGTCTGGACCATAGACCATAACCCAGGGTCTATGATCTATGGTCCAAAGACGCACCGCCGTGCGCCTCTATGGTCCATGGTCTAAAGACGCACCGCCGTGCGTCTCTACATCACCACCACCTTCCTTGTCACTTCATTCTTTCCTGCTCTCAGGTTCACAAAATACACCCCGCTGCCATTAACACCCATATCTACCCCACAGGAAAAATATTCCGTGATCTTGTCGTATCTGCCGTTCCACACCTTCCTGCCTTCTTCCGTGAAAACCGAAACGATCACATCACCATACAACTGGTTGTTCATCACAATGGTGAACATGCCTGCCGTGGGGTTAGGGAAGATCTGCAGTGTTGAGAACACATCCACATCATCAATGCCTATCGCCTCCGGCGGTATTGTCATAGGGTCGCTGAAGGTAAAACAACCCTGGCCGGTGGATATGGCTACCATGTAGGTACCCAACTCCTGATTCGCGACATAAATATGCTTACCGGCCCCGCTGATCAACTGCCCATCATAATACCAGCGATATTGTGCGGCACTGTCGTTACTGCATGCAAGGTACCATACTACGGGACCTTCGGCTATCAGGGCAGGTTTGGGAGGACCCTGTCCCAGTATAACCGACTGTACCCCCGATTCTGCCCTGCATCCCTGATTGTCAGCCTGTACCGTGTACTCACCTGCTTCCCTGATCCCTTCATAACGACCCTGCGTGGCTCCCGGGATGATGATCCCGTTACGTTTCCATTGATACGTATATCCCGGCATGGTTGGATTGGCTTTCAATACTATCGGGATATCACCCAGGCACTGACCGGATTCGTAGTTCTCTGTCGCAATGACCGGCTGTACTGGATTCTCTTTCACCGTCACCTGGATAGGCGGAGTTTTTACTTCACATCCATCCGTGCTCCCTATTGCTAAACGATAGTTGCCGCTGCTGACAGCCAGATGGGAATTACTCTCCGCTCCGGTTATGGCTCCAAATTCATTCTCCCATCTGTATGTGTAACCCATCGTGAAAGGAACACTCATGGTCAGTTCACCACCTTCACAAAAAGTGGTCGGTCCGCTCATGGAGACTGTGCTCAATACCGGATTACTCTTTACCGTTACCTGTACAGTGTTGGTCGATACACTGCTGCATCCTGTACTGTTCAATACAACAAGATTATACGTGCCCTCTGCCCTGGCTTTGTATTCATTTGTGCTTATCCCCACATCTCCCCCGTTCAGCTTCCAACGGTAGGTCAGCTCAGGATCATGGGTTACACTCAGTACAACACTATCCCCCTGGCAGAAGGAAACGGGGCCGCCTTCAATAATTGTCGGAGAAACCGGGGCATTTCTCGCTGTTACCGAAACAGCTTCAGAAAGGGTAGTGCAATTTCCCAGCGGGTTAACCACCTGTACACTATAACTGCCGGTTTGTCTCGCTTTGATCGAATAACTCTCTCCACCGGTAATGGGAGTCCCTCCCAGTCGCCATTGATAACTGTAGTCCGGATTATTGGCTACTGAAAGTGTCACACTGTCCCCTGCGCAGAAGGTAAGCGGAGCGTTGGCTGTAATGGCCGCTACCGGATAAGCACCCACAACTGCTGTTTTCTTTGCAACCGAAGCACAAGCATTGGTTGCCGTTGCTGTCAACGTTACCTGGTATTCTCCCGGATTCAGGTAACCGTGTGTGCCAGGATTCTGTATGGTTGAAGACTGTTCATCACCGAAAGCCCAGTGCCAGTATGCCATAGTTAAACCGTTTGGATCTGTAGTATTGCTGAAGGACGAAACTGTGCCGAGACAAACAGCACCTACGGTAAAATCGGCCTTAGGCACCTGCTTTACCATCAAAGTTTTAGACACAGAATCGGAGGACTCAGGAGAATGGATGATCAGTTTAACCAGATATTCTCCGGGGGCTGAATATAAATGAACAGGATTCTGAGATGCTGAAGTTTCCCCGTCTCCAAAATCCCAGCTCCATTCAGTAACCGGAGATCCGGTATTAAGCGACACATCCGTGAAACTTGTATTATTGCCCAGGCAAACAGTATCAGCAATAAAGTCAGCATTCAAAACATCAATGGTAAAGGTGGCTTCCGGTGCCCAGGCTCCCCCTCTAAAACTCTGGTCAATAGCCTGTACGCTCCAGTAATAAGTGCCCTGAGCCAGGGAATCTATCCTCCATGCAGTGGTAGTCTGGGTATTTCCGATTTTGGGGATCTTCCTGAATCCTGTAGTAAGATCGCTTAAAGGGGACATAATATCACAGCTTCCGGGAGTACTGCCGATCCTGACATTATATGAAAGGCCGGAGGAACCACCCTGGGGGTCGGTGGCAGGATCCCAGTTGAAAATTATCCCGTATCCGCTAAGCTCAGAAGAAAGATTTGCCGGAGGGAATGGGGGATCGTTAGGCCAGTTTCCATTATTTATCCAAAGTCCGTTCGGGGCATTATTTAAATAGGGATTAAAAAGCAAATCAAGGTCCCAGTCCCCGTCAGTATCCGCCCATTGCATGGCAGGCATATAGGAATCGGGAAATCCAGGATCAATTTCGGTAAAATTGTGAGTAATGTCCTGTACGGCAATCCTTGTTAGGTTTATTATACTCTGTCCTCCGATAAGCACATCCAGATCACTGTCGTTATCATAATCAGCCCATACTGCTATTCCGTCCTGTACTCCCCTGATATTGGCATTGATGTCTTCAAATAACATATTGCCTGAATTCTTTAAAATCTTCGTAAACCGGTTATTGCCATTTGAACCATTATAAAGTACATCAATGAGTCCGTCATTGTTGTAATCGCCAATCTCAACATTTCCAAAGTTCAGAGGCAGAAGATTGTTAACTACAGGTTCAAATGCCAGTTTGCTATTTCTGTAAATTTTAATTTCAGAATATGCCGGCATGAAAATGTCAATATACATATCCCCGTCAAAGTCTGCAAGAGCTAAGCTATTTGAAGGGTACTTGTATATGTTTAATATCTTTTCAGCAAAATTTCCCTGATTAGTATTTAAAAATACCCGGGCTGAGTTATCCCCGATAATAATTACATCTGTGAATCCGTCGTTGTTTAAGTCCCCCAGGCAGGAATAAGGGTATGGAACTTCAGGAAGACCGGCATTTACTTCTTCAAAATTCCCCGCCCCCAAATTCCTGTATACCTTAGTAATTTCATTACCAATAATGATAATATCGAGGTCATTATCATTATCCAGGTCAAACCAGTTTATTTGGTTATAAAAATATTGATCTGGTATAGTCCCGGGTTCAAAACTTAGTTTAGTGAAGTTATTACCTCCATCGTTCCTGTAAATCCTTGTAAAGGGAGTTGAGGTAGAGATAATTTTTCCACAACACATAAAATCCATATCATTATCATTGTCATAATCCCCCCATGCTACTTCCCTGATTCTCAAATCAGTAAGTCCGATATCAATGTATGTGAAAGGATCAGCAATGGTAAAGTTGCTTTCGGCTGAAAATTCAGATGCTCCGCCGGCGTTATCAACAGACTGCACACTCCAGTAATAGGTAACTCCGGGCTGAAGATTGTTTATGATCCAGGTAGTTCCGTTGCCTGCATTTCCAGGTGTAATGACCCTTCGAAAACCTGTGATTGTATTCGACATGGGTGAGATCACATTAATTGCTCCCGGTGATGTTCCCATACGAATGTTATAGGTCAGACCGGCAGAAGGAGTTTTTGAATCTGTAGATGGAAGCCAGGATAACCTTACTCCATTGCCATATTGTGAATAACTTAGCCCTGTGGAAGTGGAAGGTTTTATGTTTTTGGCGGCAGTGTTGTTTTTATATATTAATTGCTTTGCAGTATTACTTATATCATTCCCAAATATAAAAAGGTCAAGGTCATTATCATTATCATAATCGCACCATTTGACATAGGCAGGGAATAACGGCGGAAAATTATGTATTTGTTCAGTAAATGTATCGTCTAAGGTATTCCGGTATAGTTTCGTTATACGTGTATAGGCATTTGTAGAAGCTCCGGTGACAAGAAGATCATTATAGCCGTCATTGTCATAATCTCCCCAGTCGGATTTAGACTCCCTCATACCGGTTATTTCTGCAGCAATAATGGTCAGGGTGTTATCCGGATTATTTTTGTAGATTGCACTCTGGTCCCAGTTTCCGGAAATAAACACATCAAGGTAACCATCGGAATTGAAATCTGCCGGTACTGTTGTACTGCGGAATACATCAACCAGATCATGATCTGTTTCAGTGAAGGTATTATTGTTTTCTTTTCTAAAAATACCTGTGTATGCATTTCCATTAAAATCCCTGCCACTAAGAATAATATCAAAATCATAGTCATTGTCAAAATCCCCAAATGCAAGGGATCCCTCTCCAAGGTTTTTAAGACCGGTCTCAACAATAATGAATACATCATTTTTATCATTACGGTAAACTATTGTTGAGGGATCACCACTGGTCAATATTCCGGATATAATTATATCCAGGTCTCCGTCTCCGTCGAAATCAACAAATAAACAGGAACTTTTTGTCACCCCTTTTATTTCAGCTGCAACTTCAGTAAAATTTCCTCCTCCGTCATTCCTGAATAAACCGGCGAAGTCACCCCCTGTAATAAGAATATCCATGTCCCCGTCATTATCGTAATCACCAAATGCACCCGATTCAGTTCCTGTCCTGAGATATTTAACAAAGTTATATGTCCCGGCATCATTCCTGTATAACATTCCGTACCATAATAGATCCAGGTCATTATCGTTATCGTAATCCCCGAAGGATATTTGTCCGACGCCCCAGCTGTTCAGGTTCAGGTCAATCTCGGAGAAAGGCTGGGCAAGCGATAAAGTCTGAAATGAGATAAAAACAAAGCAAACCAAATGATAAAGACATGAATTACCGAAAGGGTATTTATAGCCACTTTTGGAACGGAAGAAGGAGTCAGAAGTCATTGTGATAGCATATTTGAAAAAATTCATATTCTGATAAAAAATTGTTAATTTTTATGTTCCAAATAGGTAAATGAGGGATCACGCTATCACGCTATCACGGGATCACGGGATCGGAGAATTTTAAAAGTCACACATTCGTTGCTCAGTTAAGATAACCTTGACAATAACTTAATTATATGCCCCCACCTGATCCCGTGATCCCGTGATAGCGTGATAGCTATAAAAAGCCCTCTTCAGTCACCCGTCACCTCTCTATGGTCTATGGCCCATGGTCTATGGCCCATGGTCTATGGGCCATGGTCTATGGTCTATGGTCCATGGTCTATGGTCCATGGTCTAAAGACGCACCGCCGTGCGTCTCTACATCACCACCACCTTCCTTGTCACTTCATTCTTTCCTGCTCTCAGGTTCACAAAATACACCCCGCTGCCATTAACACCCATATCTACCCCACAGGAAAAATATTCCGTGATCTTGTCGTATCTGCCGTTCCACACCTTCCTGCCTTCTTCCGTGAAAACCGAAACGATCACATCACCATACAACTGGTTGTTCATCACAATGGTGAACATGCCTGCCGTGGGGTTAGGGAAGATCTGCAGTGTTGAGAACACATCCACATCATCAATGCCTATCGCCTCCGGCGGTATTGTCATAGGGTCGCTGAAGGTAAAACAACCCTGGCCGGTGGATATGGCTACCATGTAGGTACCCAACTCCTGATTCGCGACATAAATATGCTTATCGGCCCCGCTGATCAACTGCCCTTCATAATACCAGCGGTAATGGGCTGCACTGTCGTTACTGCACGCCAGGTACCATACCACAGGGCCTTCGGCGATCAGGGCAGGCTTGGGAGGACCCTGGCCCAATACAATTGACTGTACTCCCGATTCTGCCTTGCATCCCTGGTTGTCCGCAATTACCGTGTACTCTCCCGCTTCCCTCAACCCCTCGTAACGACCCTGGGTGGCGCCCGGTATTAGTATTCCGTTACGTTTCCACTGATACGTGTATCCCGGCATGGTTGGATTGGCCCTCAATACTATCGGGATATCACCCAGGCACTGGCCGGATTCGTAATTCTCGGTCACAATGACTGTCATCACGGGATTCTCTTTCACCGTAACCTGGATAACCGGAGTTTTTACCTCACATCCCTCCATGCTGCCTATTGCCAGACGGTAGCTGCCGCTGATGAACGCCTGGTATGAATTACCCCCACCTCCGGCTATGGCTCCGCTCTCATTCTCCCAGCGATACGTATATCCCATCGTAAATGGCACACTCATGGTCAGTTCTCCTCCTTCACAGAATGTCGAGGGACCGCTCAGGGAGACCGTACTCAATGCCGGATTACTCTTTACCGTTACCTGAATATTGTTGGTCGATACACTGCTACAACCGGTGGAATTGTTCACCACCAGGTTATACGTGCCTTCCGTCCTGGCTTTGTATTCATTTGTGCCTGTGCCCACATCTCCCCCGTTCAGCTTCCAGCGGTAGGTCAGGTCCGGATCATACGTTGCACTTAGCACCACGCTATCGCCCTGGCAGAAACTTACCGGGCCGCCTGCCACTATGGTCGGTGAGACCGGGGCATCCCTAGCGGTTACCGAAACAGCCCCGGAGGTGGTGGTGCAGTTCCCCAGCGGGTTTACCACCTGTACACTGTACATGCCGGTTTGACGTGCTTTTAAGGCAAAGATCTCTGCACCGGTAACGGGAGTACCCCCTAGTCGCCACTGATAAAGGTATCCGGGGTGATCCGCTACCGAGAGTGTAACGCTGTCGCCTGCACAGAACGTAAGCGGAGCATCAGCGGTAATGGCCGCTACCGGGTAAGCACCCACACTCACCGTCTTCTGCACCGAACCCTGGCATCCGTTATCAGCTGTAGCATACAGTGCCATCTGGTAATCCCCGGCACTCAGGTAACCGTGTGAACCGGGATCCTGCAATATGGAGCCTTTGCCATCACCATAATCCCACGACCAGGAAGTAATGGTCAGTCCCTGTGCATCGGTGAGGTTGGTCAGGGTAGTTTCCGAGCCCTGGCAGGCAAGGCTGGCACTGAAATCCACAAGGGGTTCAGGTTTGACAATCACTTCCTGTATCAGCGAGTCCTTATCCCCTTCCGAGCTCGTAATAACCAGCTTTACCTGGAAACTGCCGGCGTCGGTATATGTGTGTTCCGGATTTTGTGCATCAGAGACACTTCCATCGCTGAAGTCCCAGTGCCAGGAGGCAATGCCGTCGCCGGCTACAGACTGATCGGCAAAGTTCGTGGGTAAACCCTGGCAGACGGTATCTGCCTTGAAAAAGGCCTGGGTGTTTCTTACCACAAAGCTGTCCAGGGAAGACCATTCACTTCCAAGGAAGCCCTGGTCGATGACCTGTACCTGCCAGTAGTATTTACCGGATGGTAAACTACTATAAGTATATGAGGTATTAAGAGAGATATTCCCGATAGACACAACCTGCCTGAATCCATTATCATCAGAGTGTGGGGCTCCTTTCCATGATGTTTCTCCCTCATTTTTATACCTTAAGTTATAACTCATAGCCCGTGCAGGTGTTTCATCATTTTCAACCGGTTTCCAGGAAAGTTTTACTCCCTCCGGGGTATACTGGACAGTTAAATCTTCCGGGGCAGCAGGTTTAAGATTTGCCGGAAAAATCCCTGATTTCATTATCCGGTTATTCTTATATATTATAGAATTGTCTGCGTATTTGGAAACAAGGAAGTCAAGGTCCCCGTCATTATCATAATCACACCAGCTCAGATAGTTGATATAAACCAGTTCAAATGATTTTTCACTTATCTGCACAAAGTTATTCCCATCTGTGTTTTTAATGATCAATGAAGCCGGACCAAAGTTTGTGAATAAGATGTCCAGTAAACCGTCGTTATCATAATCTCCCCACACGGCATGCCCCGAAATATTATATCCCCAGCCCCAGGAGAGATGTTCTGTCAGGCTGGCACCTCCATTGTTTTTATATACCCACAAAGCACCCGGGCGGGTCAATAACAGGTCAGGAAACCCATCATTGTCAAAATCTCCCCAGTCAACTGACGAATCATATACACCATAGAATTGCAGTTGTGTTTGCTCTGTAAAAGAATTATTCCCGTTATTTCTGTAAATTTTTAAAATATTGTCCTGGTAATAAAGATAACCCGTTGCCCCGGAAAGGAGAATATCCAGGTACCCGTCCTGGTCATAATCAACCCATGCAACAGCCCCCTTGTAAACTCCAGGTAATTCGATCTCAACTTGCAGAGAAAAAGTTCCGTCACCGTTATTTTTATAAATTTTTGATACAGGATCATAATTTGGATCCTCTCCGGTTGCCCCGGTAAGCAAAATATCGATATATCCGTCATTATCGTAATCACCCCAGGCAACCGAGCTGTAATATACTCCCTGCAAACCAACAGTTAACTGTAATTCAAAAATATCGTTACCCTCATTCCTATATATTGCGGAGAATGGACTACCAGGAGGATAACTACCTACTGTTGCTCCTGTTAACAGGATATCCAGGTCACCATCGTTATCATAATCACCCCAGGCAGATGATCCGTTTCCAACACTTTGAAGGGAGAGTCCTGCAAGACTGGTAAAGGTATTATCGCCCTGGTTTCTGTATATTTGTGACGGGAATCCCGGGAGGAGTATGTCTGTAAAGCCATCGTTATCATAATCACCCCAGATAACCGGATTGAATGATGCTGCTGCCAGAGGAATACCCGTCTGTTCAGCAAATAAACCCGTACTGAAGACTCCGGGATTTCCTGATACCATTCCGGTAAAATAACTTTCACTTCCGGGATCACCGTTGTATTCGATAACATGAAAGCTGTATTCTTTCATGTAAACCAGCCCGGTAACCTCAACACTGTCGCCTCTCCCGTTATAAACGCAATACCAGCCGGTAGTCCCGATCTGTTCCCCGAATCCAAACTCATTATCAGGAATGTAGCTTTTATTATTAACCGGTACTGCATTGCCGGCAGAAGTGTCCTTGCAGAAAACAATGCATCGGTCCCCGTTACCCCTTTCCCATTTAAGAAGCAGGCTGTTATTATTCAGAATTGTGGCGATAAGACCTGCAGCCTGAACAGGGACTATGGAAAAAGAGTTCTCTGTGGAGAAAGCTCCCCCTGCAAAACCGTTATCCACTGCCTGCACACTCCAATAGTAAATACCAAACGGAAGTTTTTTCAGAATATAGCTTGTGTCAAGCTGTGCATTCCCCATTTCTGCAATTCTTCTGAACCCCGATTCGGAAGAATGGGGACTAACGATATCAATGCCGTCGCTGACAGTTCCAACCTTTACATTATATGTCATTGCTTTATAACCGGTAGAATCAGAACGCACACTGTTCCATTTCAATTCCACATCTGACTTGCTGACAATTGATACCGGGCCGGAAGGAGGAGAGGGTGCTGTATTAACAACAGGTATTTCATTCCTGAAAATTTTTGAGAATGGTTCTTCCGCTGAGTTTCCGGTCATAATAATATCAAGATCCCCGTCATTGTCAAAATCACCCCATGTGGTTGAACACCATCCTGCGGGAATTAAATAAGACAGGGTATCTTCGGTAAACGTATTGTTTTTATTATTCATAAAAAGGGAAGTTACCGGAAGATAATTGCCTTTAAAACCGGAAATAACAAAATCAGAATAACCATCATTGTTATAGTCGCCCCATGCCGCTGAACCATAAATTAAAGATGTGCCTGAGAGAACGTGTGTTTGTTCTGTGAATTTATCATTCCCGTCATTCCGGAATAATGTATTACCGGAAGAGGAGACCATAAGGATATCCAGGTCGCCGTCATTATCGTAGTCTCCCCATTCAATTTTCCCTGAATTGACCCCGGGAAGTACGATGCCGGATTCAATGAAACTGTTTTTCTGATTATTTCGCAGTATCCTTGTTATGGTCTGCTGATCATTTGTTATACCATATAAAAGAATATCCAGGAATCCGTCATTGTCATAATCGCCAAATATGGCCGTTCCATATTTTACTTCAGGTAAATCCAATAGAGCCTGTTCTGTAAATGAATTGTTCCCG
>CAYVTV010000038.1:0-21312 GCA_964454295.1 uncultured Bacteroidaceae bacterium | reverse complement strand
TATTTAACTTTACCCGTTTGTTAAAAGTATTCGCAAGGTCAGCATTGTCCGACAGAAATACCCCGGTAATTGTTCCTGGTAAAAAATATTCAGAACTGGAAAAGATCACTTCGTTTATCTATAATGAATATTCTCATAAACATAACACCGCAAACTCGTCAGCCATCATCCGCTCATATCTCAACATATTGATAATGAGGTTAATAAGTTTCAAATGGGGAAAGCCGGAAAAAAAATCCTCTGTTACCGATAGTATAATACTTAAATTTTCACATTTACTGGAAGCCAACTATAATCTGCAGCATAATACTGGTTTTTATGCAGATGCCCTGCATATTTCACAGGTAAAACTTAATACAATACTAAAGCAAAGTCTCAATATAAGTGCGAAAAATCTGATACAGAACAAATTAATGGCAGAGGCCCGTAAAATGCTTGTTGCAACAGACATGTCAGCTTCTGAGATCGCTTATAAACTTAACTTTCATGATAACTCCTATTTTACAAAAGTCTTTCTGAAATATCACAATATTACCCCCGGC
This sequence comes from uncultured Bacteroidaceae bacterium, assembly GCA_964454295.1. Lineage (GTDB taxonomy): Bacteria > Bacteroidota > Bacteroidia > Bacteroidales > CAYVTV01. The sequence goes on along the minus strand of CAYVTV010000038.1, from coordinate 20,770 downwards.
CGGTTCAGGTCTGCACATAAAAAATACCATAAATAATTGATTTTATACCATATAAAAGAAATTGCGCTGATTATTTTTATGGGGCAAATTTTTTGATTTATTGGTAATTTAATGAGAGTTTCTTGTTTATACCTGGGGCTGTCTCATTAATTGAAATATTATCAACCACGAAGGACACCAAGGACAACACAAAGGACGCAAAGTGCTGTCAATTAAGAATATATTCTTCGTGTCCTTTGTGCATACTTTGAGTCCTTTGTGGTTAAAGACATTTAAGAGACAGCCCCGTATAAATATTTTCCCCGGATTAACACGGAATCTATTAAGTACTCCTGAAAATTAAAATGGAATTTAGAAAAATTCTTACATATATAATTTCTTTGCAGGTTTTTTTGCTCTGTACTATGGTTGAAATTCCGGCCCAGGACAAATACAGGATAACCGGCAGAATAATTGACAGTGGAGATTTGCTTCCAGTGCCATATGCCACAATACAGGTAAAGGAATTGAATATTTATACGCTGACCGGTCCTGAAGGGTATTTCCATATTGATACTCCCCGGAGTGACAGTCTGACGATTGAAGTTTCATTTGTCGGGTATTCACGGAAGATCATTACAACCACTGCAGGAAATTCTGCTGATACTCTTCTGATTGAACTTAAACGTCAGCTGATAAACATGGAAGAGGTGGTGATCACTGCTACACGCAGCCGGCGTATGTTAAAGGATGTTCCTGTTCCGACACAGATCATTTCATTACAACAGATGGAAAATACCGGACTTACCAATATACCCGATATTATTAATTCCATTAAACCGGGTGTGGATTTCTATAACGAGGGAAGGGGAATGACATTCCGGATGCAGGGAGTAGCTGCAAAATACTCACTTTTTCTCGTAGACGGAGAAAGAATTGCAGGGGAGAACAGGGATAACATTGATTATTCCAGACTCGTTTCAGGTAATATCGAACGGGTGGAAATTGTACAGGGGGCCTCTTCATCACTCTATGGTTCAAGCGCAATAGGGGGAGTAATCAACCTGATAACCAATACTCCTTCAACTCCTTTTGAATCGGAAATTTATTCCAGGTTCTCCAAATATAGTGAACTGGAAAATGGCTTTAATATCGGAACAAAAGGCCAAAAAATGAGTTACTTTGCCAATGCCGTCCGGTTAAGCTCAAAAGGATATGACAACACATCGCAAACACCTGATATATATACTGTTGAACCTTATCAGATATACTCTTTCTTTAATAAAGCTGTATTTAATCCCTCCGAAAAACTGGAAATTGACGCCCGTTTCTCGTATTATTCCAGGGAACGATTTGATGTATCAGCGGTTCCGAAACACCCCTTTTATTCTGACTTTACCGCAGGATTAAAATCGAGTTATAAACATTCCGATAGATTCAGTATTTACGCAAGTCTTTATGGAGATACCTATAATACATTTGACGTGCTGGAGAGAAGAGAAAACGAAAAACGGAAAATATACAATAACAGGCAGTTAACAGCGAAAGTGATCACTGATATTAATACAGATACCGGCAAACATAATAATATCCACCAGATAACTGCCGGCATTGAACTTCTTTATGATGAAATGTTCGCACAAAGGATACAGGATTCTGTTAAGAACAATACAATCCTGAGCATTTTTTTACAGGATGAAATAAAAACAGGCAACAATTTCAGCCTCACTGGCGGGGCAAGGGCAGACTTCAACTATGAATACGGATCTTCTTTTTCTCCCAAAGCTTCTGTAATGTATAAGAATAACAACATGATCTATCGCGCTTCAGTGGCAACCGGCTTCAGAACGCCGGGAATTAAAGAAAGATATTACGATTTCGATCTGGGATTTATTGTGGTTACAGGAAATGAAAACCTCCTGCCTGAAAAATCAGTTTATTCCTCACTCGCTGCCGAATATCTCACCGGTAACACCAATATAAGCCTGATCGCTTACAATAACCGGCTCAGAGATATGATAATGGAAATGCCAATTGATGGCACAATTAACTGGTATACCTATGAAAATTTTAGCAGTGTGAATATATATGGATCAGATATTATGCTAAGAACACAGCTTACCAGAAGTTTTACTTTAACATCAGGGTATAGTTATACGTATGCCCTTGACAGGGAGACAGGGAAACAGCTTATTGGCACGAGCAAACATTCCGGCACTTTTTCTGCCGATTTTTTTAAGAGAATGAGATCCCTCAGCCTGGGGATTAATTTAAATGCCAAAATTTACGGGAAAAAAGAATTTATTAATATGGATGAATCAACATCCCTTTTCTTTAACGACATATATCAGACGTACTCAATGTGGAAAATATCAGTAAATAACGCATTCCTGAAAAATGCGATACGAATAAGAGCCGGAATTGATAATATATTCAATTACCGGTCCGGAATTGATATTATCAGTATTGATCCCGGCCGGCGCTTTTTTATAGCCATAAATATTCAATGTGAAAATTTATATAAACAATTAATAAAATGACGAAGATATGAAAACAAAACTTTTTATTTTTCTTGCTCTGTTTATCCTTAACATTACGGGTTGTGAAAAGGAGGACAACAATAACAACGACTTACAGGTAGTTGTATTGGATGTAAGTAATGATTTATTTAACTGGATCTATTATTCTTTCTCTGAAGGAGATACCGTTTCGGTTTCTGACTTTAAGAATGACCTGAGCTGGGATCTGGGCATAAGGTATGAAAGCTTCAGAACAAACGGAGGACAAAGTGGGATAGGACAGGGAGGTGTTTATGATCTTGGGGAAGTGGATTTTGAAACGGTAACGTTAAGTTCAATCGGGTCAACCGATTTTATTGAAGACGATTCAATTAATGTGATTGTGGATATGAAACCAACCTGGGCAAAGGTACCGGGAAGTGTTCCTCTCGATGATATGTTTTTATCGCCCATTGGGCCTCCTCCCTACACATTTGCTCCTAATAATCATGTTTATATAATTAAGACTGCAGATGGGAAACATGTAAAGTTCATAGGGACTTCCTTCTTTAACGAATACGCTGAGCTGGGACATCTGAATTTCAAGTATAGCTTTCTGGATTAACCGACATATCATTTAGGCATGTTATTAGTAAACAACGCATTGCGCCTTTGCGTTTTATTTTTATTTAACGAACTATTGATTACAGTCATAATACAGTAATTCGTTAAACTTTCATTAAAGGTAAAGATTTTTTGAACATTATATCAGGCACTCATGTTATAACGTAAACACAGTGGAATGGGAATATTCATTATTTGTCTGGTGGCTTTTCTCACAGCAATCTTAACATTTTTTTCCGGATTTGGTCTTGGTACCATATTAATGCCGGTCTTTGCGATATTTTTTCCAATAGAGATTGCGATTGCGTTAACCGGAGTGGTTCATTTTACCAACAACATTTTTAAGATGTCCCTTGTTGGGAAAAGCGCCGATAAAGAGGTGCTGATTAAGTTCGGCATTCCGGCAATTATTGCATCATTTGCGGGTGCATGGTTGTTGCTCAGAATAACAAAGATGCCTTCTCTTCTTGAATATCAATTATGGGATAAAAACTTTGAAATTACTCCTGTGAAACTCATTATAGCTTTACTGTTAATTATCTTTTCTTTGCTTGAAATTCTGCCATCAGTACAGAAAGTTCAATTCAGCAGGAATAAACTTGTGCCGGGTGGTGTTCTCAGTGGATTTTTCGGTGGGCTGACTGGAATTCAGGGTGCTATAAGAAGTGCATTCCTTATAAAGAGCGGGTTATCCAAAGAAGCATTTATTGCAACAGGTGTTATTATTGCATCTTTGGTTGATTTTGCCAGGCTTTCGGTGTATGCATCACGGTTTAGGGACGCAAACCTTCATGAACATCTGATATTAATCCTTTCCGCAACATTAGCAGCTATGCTTGGGGCATTTGTTGGTAATAAACTGCTAAAAAAGGTAACATTGAGGTCCGTTCAGTTATTAGTGGCAATTATGTTATTTGTGATTGCAGTTGCTTTGGGCGCCGGGATTGTTTAAAATATTTAGCCATGAAAAACATTCAAAACATTGTTTTTACTACAGTCGATGATTACCGGTCGATCCTTCCGAGGTTAATTGTTGGTTTGGTTTTTCTTTCTGAGGGAATCCAGAAATTTCTTTTTCCCGAACTTGTAGGCGCAGGTCGTTTTGAAAGAATCGGATTTGCAAATCCGGAGTTTCTGGCAGCATTTGTGGCATCATTTGAAATTGTCTGTGGTGTGCTTATGCTGATTGGTTTTTCAGTAAGAGTTGCTGCAATACCTTTACTTACAATAATGATAACAGCAATAACAACGACCAAGATACCGATATTGATGGGAAAAGGATTCTGGCAGATGGCTCATGATTCAAGAACAGATTTTGCAATGACCATGCTTATTATTTTCCTTCTCATTTATGGGGCAGGTAAACTATCGTTGGATTACTTCTTTCAACGAAAATACCTGTTTATGATTACATAAAGGAGTGGCAGTATTAAATATATGCCCGTGATGTTCCCTCATTATTTAGCTAAAGTAAAGACATCCTGAAAGATAGACTGAAGTGCTTTAATTTCATCATCATTTAGCATATGGAAGGTGTTTCTTCTCTTTTTTGGAAAGATCCCATTGTTCTGATGAGTAAACCGGATAAATAAATCAATTAACTTATCTGGCATATCGACTCTATGCTTCATTAATTCTTTAGCCTCATCGTAGTTTTGCAAGAAATTTAATTCATTTGGAAGATCTTTGGATATAGCTGTATCAATTACTGTACATAAATATTCAGTTTGTGCTGTGAGATCCGGGAACCTATAATATCCTTCAACTTCAGAGTCATTTAAAACAGTTAATTTCTGTTTTTTATCTTTTGTGTACTTAATTATCTGCATAATTGGTTTAGAATAGGCTTCAAGAGCATCATCGTAAAGCTTCAGATTATTTACCATATGAGCAGAAACCGGTATTATCATTCCTGCAGGTAAGAAATTATCTCTCGATAAGAAATCGTGAATTAAAAATCTATGAATTCTTCCATTCCCATCATCAAATGGATGAATAAAAACAAATCCAAATGCTATAGCAGTTGCCCGGACAATGGGATTGACACCTTCCATTCTAATGGCAGTAACTGAAAGATCTTTCATTAAATCAGAAAGAAATTCCGGCGGTGGACAAACGTAATGAATGATCTCATCATAATTCCATGTTGTCTGGCCAATATAATTTTGAAAATCCCGGAAGCCTGTCGCTGAAAAACGTTGATCAACAATCTGATTCTGTAATATTACCAATGATTCCTCACTAAGCAGGTCGCTAATATCTTTCTTGCCGGCATTACTCAATAAACTTACAAATCTTTCAATACGATCCGGTGTTGGTTCTTCTTTTTCGATTTGGTAAGATGAACGGGTTTCTTTCTTATATAAATAATTATTGGCACGGTTTAATATTTCAGGGGGATAGTTTCTCGAGAGCTCCCTGAGCATCTCAGGATAATCAAGTCCAAGAGCTTTTATAATGGTATTTGTTTTCTTTATAGTAGGGCAAAAACCCACATCACCCAATAAATTATTGTTTATTCGCCACCTGGTATTTTTGATAAGAACTCCTGTAAAATAACGTTTTGAGTCTATTAAATCTACATAATTAATGCCTGGTCTGTCTTTAATGGGAAGGCGTTCACCAGTTAAGAATTCATACCAAAATCCAATCTTTCTGGAATTTTTGAAGTTTGGTGCGGATTTTACAAATTCAATAATATCTTTTACAGGGATACGTTTTAAAACAGCCTGAAAGAAATTTATTTGAATATCGTCATATTTCAGAGCAAACTCAAAATGATATAAAGGATTATCAGCTTTTAAAGTATATTGGGCCTTCTGAAAAGTTTCTATTATTGTCCCGTCTCGCAGCACTTCAACTTTCGACCTCGAGCCAAGATAAGATTCATGAGACGACTTAATATTAAAAAGCTGATATTTCTCTTTTAGCCATGTGCTTCCTATGGGTTTTTCAGACATATGTCAAATATTTAAAATATAACCCTTTTTGCATAGAACCAGATTTTATTGCATAAATATAGTTATATTTTTAACATATTGCATAAAAACAAATATAAATAAATGGAAATAGCAGTTTTTTGATTAAAATCAATGACCTTCCAAAAGTTATGATTATTATCAGTATTGCCAATGTATTCAGTTAAAAAGCCTGGTAAAATTTGTAGAGTCTAATCACTTAATCCTGAACGGTTTAACATGCCATATCTTTTCACAGTAATCCTGAATAGAGCGATCGGATGAAAATTTTCCTATTCTTGCCACATTCAGTATTGCCATTTCATTCCATTTTCCGGGATTCTTCCAGGTTTCAGAAACCAGTTCCTGGCAGTCTACATACAGCGGATAATCGGCCATCAGCATAAACGGGTCATGCCATAGCAGATTGTCGGTAATTGGTTTAAACAGCTCCGTATCTCCCCTTGAGAACAGGCCGGACTTAATCATGTTTATTACTTCTCTCAGCTCGGGATTATGAGAGTAAATGAAGTGAGGATCATAGCCCTTCCGTTTGGTTTCTTCAACCTGTGCAGCCGTTAAGCCAAAAAGGAAGAAATTATCTTCACCGACTTCCTCACGGATCTCAATATTTGCTCCATCGAGGGTTCCAATGGTTAGCGCCCCGTTCATCGAGAACTTCATATTGCCCGTTCCGCTGGCTTCTTTGCCGGCAGTGGATATCTGCTCTGAAAGATCGGCAGCAGGATAAATATGTTGGGCATTCGTCACATTAAAATCGGGGAAGAATACTACTTTGATCCGGTCTTTTACATCCGGGTCATTGTTCACAATTTCACCCACTGAATTAATCAGCTTGATAATCAGTTTTGCCTTATGATATCCGGGTGCTGCCTTGCCTCCGAAGATAAAGGTGCGGGGAACCATGTCAATGTCCGGATCCTGCTTTATCCGCAGGTAAAGTGTTATAATATTCAATACATTAAGATGCTGCCTTTTATACTCGTGTATGCGTTTTACCTGTATATCGAACAATGACGAAGGATTAACAGTAATACCGGTTCTTTCTTTTATCAGGGCAGCAAGATGCTTTTTATTGTCCAGTTTAACATTCCGGAATTTTTGTACGAATGATGCATCGTTGGCAAAGGGCTCAAGTTTGCGTAATTCATCAAGTTTGCCCGGCCATTTGTCACCTATGGATTCGGTGATAAGCCTGCTTAGTCCGGGATTGCTCAGAATAACAAACCGGCGCGGGGTCACCCCGTTAGTTACATTATGGAACCGTTGCGGGTACATTTCTACCCAGTCGTGCAATACATATTCTTTCAGCAGTTCGGTATGCAATGCTGCCACGCCATTAATAGCAGAGCTTCCGGCGCAGGCCAGGTTGGCCATACGGATGTACTTTCCTCCGCTTTCATCAATAATAGACATCCGCGACAGTTTGCCGGCATCTCCCGGGAATCGCGTGCTTACCTCCTGCAGAAAGCGGTGATTGATTTCATATACGATCTCAAGCACCCGCGGAATGAGATATTCGAACAAACCTACAGACCATCTTTCCAGGGCTTCCGGAAGCAGGGTATGATTTGTATAGCTGAAAGTTTTGCAGGTGCAATCCCAGGCCGTTTCCCAATCGACCTGGTATTCATCAACAAGGATGCGCATAAGCTCAGCAACAGATACGGCAGGATGCGTGTCGTTAAGCTGTATGGCCCATCTTTTATAAAACTCCTGCGGCTTGCCTTCGAATCTCAAATGTATGTTCATCATGTCCTGCAACGAGCACGAAACAAAGAAATACTGCTGTTTAAGCCGGAGTTTTTTCCCTTCAAGCATTTCGTCGTTAGGGTAGAGAACCTTGCTGATATTTTCCGATTTAACCTTATAGTCTACCGCTTTATAATAATCACCCTGATTGAACGATTTAAAGTCGAACGATTCTTCAGCCTCAGATTTCCACAGGCGAAGGAAGTTGCACGAGGGTACCCGGTATCCCATAACCGGGGTATCGCAGGGTATTCCGGTTACCTTGTAGGCAGGTATCCACCGGAAATAGGTACGGCCATCAGAGTCGACACAAGTCTCTGTATACCCTCCGAAATTGACATTTACGGCAAGCTCCGGGCGAACACTTTCCCATGGATTTCCTTTGCGAAGCCATTTATCGGTTTTTTCAACCTGCCAGCCATCGTGTATCTCCTGATCGAAGATGCCAAATTCATAACGTATTCCGTAACCAATTGCAGGAATCTGCTGTGAAGCCAGCGAGTCAATATAGCAGGCTGCCAAACGCCCGAGTCCGCCATTACCCAATCCGGGCTCTTCCTCCTGGGCTATTATTTCATCAAAATTAAATCCAAGTTCTTCCACGGCCTGCTTCATTTTATCGTATATATCCAGATCGATAAGGTTGGCACCGAGCTGCGGCCCTAAAAGAAACTCGGCCGAAAGGTAGCTGACAAGCCGCACGTTCTTATCGTCAAAAACTGCATTCATCGTCTTGTGTTCATGTTGCAGAAGCCTGTCCCGAACTGTATAGGATACCGCCATATAGAGGTCGTTTAAAGAGGTATTCACAATGTTACGCCCCTGCTGGAAAAAAAGGTGTTCGGTAATTGCCTGCTTAAGGGAATTTACATCCATACCGCTGCGTACATCGATTGTTGATGACGAAGCGCTGCTCTTTTTATTTTTGCTGATTTTGGTCATGGAATTTCAGTGTTTTTGGTGTTAATGAGAAAATGCCGATATATTGATTATGGGTATGGTATTGCTGATACTCCTTCCGGTTAAAATTAGGCAAAAAAATCTAACCATGAGTGAAAAAACAGCAACATTGTTTACTGAAGATAATCAGTTCTATTTAATAATTTTGGTCTTCAATCTTTCAACTACACTATATAACACCGGAACAATTACTAATGAAAGTAACATGGAACTTGTAATCCCGCCAATCAACACCCAGCCCAACCCATTTTTCCATTCGCTGCCGGGAGATTGCGATAATGCAATAGGCAGCATTCCAACTACGGTTGAGATTGCAGTCATAAGAATCGGACGGATCCTTAACTTAACACCAGTTATAATGGCTCTGGTTATTCTCATTTTTTCTGAGCGCAGGGTATTGATAAAATCAACTACTAATATTGCGTTTTTGGTTACTAAACCAACCAGCATTATGATACCTAAAATTGATAAAATGCTAAGGTTTTCCCGGGTCAGAGCCAACGCAAAAAGAGCTCCGATTACAGCCAGCGGTATTGAGAACATAACAACCAACGGGTGGAGAAAATTATTGTATAATGCCACCATCACCAAATATACCAAAACTATAGCTATGAGTAACGCAACGCCAAGTGTTCCAAAAGCATCTGCCTGAAATTTCAACTCATTTTCGGGCAGGTATTCTATCCCATTTGGCATATGTGATTTATCAAGAAGTTGAAGGATTTCGTTGCCCACCTCACCAACCGACCTGCCAATTACCTGCGATTCAAGTACCACCGAGTTAATCCGGTTATATCTTTCAATCCTCGAAGAACCTGATCCTTCAATAATATCGGCAAATTGCTTTAGCTTTATCATTTGTCCCATGTTATTGATCACGGTTAAATTTTGCACATCCTCCTGCGAGTTCCTGTTATACTTATCCAATCGAATATTGATGGGATATTCAGAATCACCTGTCTGCATTTTACTTTTAGAGAATCCACTAAAAGAGGTTTGAATTGTTAATCCTGCAACCTGCGGATCAACTCCAAGCCGGGCCATTTTTTCCTTATCGAATCGTATCAGAACTTCAGGTATGCCCCCTTCAATGGTAAGCTTCACATTATTTGTGCCGTTTATTTTCTTTACTTCTTTCATCATCTTACTTGCAAACAACATCAATGAGTCTCTGTCAACTCCCTGAAATACAATTTGTATTGGAGCATCGTCAGATACACCCATAATGGTAATGATACCTGTTCTGACTTTAACGTCAGTAAACAGTGAATTTAACTCATTTTCCAGCTTTTTGAAAAATATAGAAGAAGACACATCCCGTTCTTTTTTGCCGATAAGCTTAACTATTATCTCAGTTTTATCAAAACCCGATTGAACATTAAAAATTCCAGATCCCTTACCCACAGATGTGTAAATGCCAATTACCTCTGGTTTAGAACTAATATAAGCCTCAATTTTTTTGGTTGCAATATTATTTTGTTTTAATGTGTAATTTACTGGGTATTCTAATGTGATAATTCCCTCGCCTACATCGCCCATACTTAAAAATTCGCTGCCAATAAAACCTCCGCCGATTAAGCCAAATGATGCAAAAAACATTATCGTTGCAATCAGAAGAGTCCATCCTGGCCTTCTTAATGACCAGATAAGGATTCTGATAATTTTTGCGGAAAACCCGGAAATCATTTTTTCAAGAAATTGAAATATTCGGTGCAAAAGATTCTTCCCACCATTTATTTGGAGTTTCGATAATCTCGATGTTAAAATCGGTATAAGCGTTAATGCTGACAGTGTGCTTACGATCAGCGATATAACTATAACCATAGCAAAGGGTTCAATGATTGGAGAAATTATACTTTCCGATAAGGCAACAGGAAAAAAAACTACAATGAGCACCAATGAAGTTGAAATTACAGTTAAGCTAACTTCCTTTAGCGCTTCCAGGGTGGCTTGCCACTTCGATTTCCCCATTTCCATGTGCCTGTACACATTCTCAAGAACTACAATCGCATCATCTACCAGTGTGCCAATAATAACCGATAATCCTAACAATGTCATAAGGTTAAGTGAATAACCCAGAAGACTAATTCCGGTAAATGTTGCCACCAACGACAAGGGAACAGTTACCATGATAATAAGTGCATTTCGCAGACTATGAAGAAACAAAAGCATTATGATAGTAACTAATATTATGGCATACACCAAGTCTCGGGTTACGCCACTGGCAGCTTCTTTAATAATAATTGAGCCATCGTTTGATACGTGAAATTCCAGATTTATACTTTTATACTCTTGAACCAGTGTATTTAGTTCATTTTTTATCTGATCAATTACCTGCACTGTATTTGCATCCTGGTTTTTGATAATTTGTAAACCAATGGTTTGCTGACCATTAATATGGTAAATTGTTTTTGGCTCCTGGTCGTTGTGAATTATTTCCGCCAGATCCTTTAATTTAACTATGGAGCCATCGGGTTTTTGAAGAACAACAAGATTTGAGAGTTCTGAAATTGAATTAAATTTACCGGACATCCTTAGTGAAGTAATACCATCCTGGTTTTCAATGATTCCGGCAGGAAAATCGTAATTTGATTTTTGAACTGATTCAACAACCTGAAGAATGGATACCCCTGAATTATCCAGTTTATTCTTATTAATATTTACCTGGATTTCAGCCGAAGATGCTCCCACAACCTGAATTTCACCTACACCCTGAATCTTGGCTAGCCTTGGCTTTATAAAGTACTCAATCAAATCATAAAGCTCTGAATTTGGTTTTTCAGATTCAACACCCAACGTAAGGACTGGCATTTCGTTAACAGAAATCTTGTTAACTGAAGGATCGTAAGCTAAAGCGGGTAAATCAGATTTTACGGACTGAATTCTGCGCAAAGCTTCATTAAGGGCCTGATCAACATCTGCTCCGATTTTCAGGGTAACCAGAACCATTGATATGTCCTGCTGAGATATGGATCGCACCACATCAAGATTGGGCATACCACTAATTGCTCCTTCAATCTTTTTGCTTACGCTATTTTCAACCTCTGTGGGTGCTGCTCCCGGATATGGTGTAATAATAGTAAGCACAGGAGAATCCATTTTTGGCAGCAATTCATAGTTTAGTTTGCTTAATCCAATTAAACCTAAAAAGGTAAGAGCAATAAAGATAACTATGATCAGGATCGGTCGTTTTATGGAAAACTCTGATATATTCATGGCTCATGGTTTTATATGTTTTGTAATACCTTTACTTTAGTTCCTTCTTCAAGGTTTATTTGCCCTGTAAGAATTATTTCATCTCCCTCACTAATTCCCCGGTTCACAATTACCGAGTTTTCATCGAGCAGGGAAGCTGAAATATCTTTCAATAAAACGCTGTCACCTGAAAGGACAAAAACCCTGGGGACAAGAACACTTCCCACAATACATTTCCGGGGGATAATTATTTGTTTACTCAAATCATGAATCCTGAATGTTGCAACCCCGTTCATACCGGGCCTGATGCTCGATGAAGAGTTTTCGAGAGCAATCAGAATATCGTATCTACCAGACAAGGAATTGTTTACAGCAATTTCCCTGATAAGTCCAACAATAGTATCATTTTGGCTGGTTGAAGGCCGGATCTGAACACTGTCGTTCTTTTTTAAAAGAAGAACATCACTTTCAGAAACCTGTACCATAAATACTAATTCAGAAATCCGGGAAATGGTTACCAAAGGGATACCAGGCAGAATGTAACTTCCTTTTTCAATGTTTCTTTGTGTTATATATCCACTTACAGGGGCCGTGATGACAGTATTATCCAGCTGTTCTTTCACTAATTCGAAGTTTGTTATTGCATTTTGATAGCCCAATCTGACAGTTTCATATTGTAACTTCGTTACCGCATCCTCTTTTACCAGTTCTTCAAATCGCTTCAAATCGACGGCAGCATTTTCAAGGGCTAATTTTGCAAGCTCGTACTGGCTCTGCAAAGTCCCTTTTTCAACTTCTATAAGAACCTTACCCGCTTGAACATATTCGCCAATAAGTATATTTACATTCAGCACATTACCGCACACTTTCGAAATAACGTCAACACTCTTTGATGATTGAAACCGGCCTGATTCTGATAATGTTTGATCAAAGTGCCTGCTGGATGCAACTAAAGTTTTTACCGGAACAATCTGGTTATACTCCGTTAACTTTTGCAAGGCTGTTTCCTTCTCTCTTTTAATACTGATAAGGGAAACAACGATTATGACGAAAACGGTTAACAGAATGGTTATACCAGTAAATTTGCGGAATGATTTAACGGTTGTTTTCATGTTTTTTACTTTTAATTGTTATTAATCAATAGTTTTCCGTTTAATTTTTTCATGGCTAACTCAGAGCTCAATAATTTAAAAATGGTTCCGTAATACTGCATTTGGATTTCAGCAAGCTGGCTTTCGGAAATAATCAGGTCGGTTAAACTGATAACCTGTTGCTGGTATGACCATAGATTAGATTGATAAATTTGTTGAGCCGATTTAATGTTTTCAGATAACTTACCAAGTTCTTCTAATTGAGTTTTATAAACTGTAAGGGCTTCATTTTTCTCTTTTAAATCCAATAGCTTTAATTGTTCTGATTGTGCCTGAACCTGGTTAAATTCAATTTCTTTTAATCTCACCTGGTTACGTTTTGAAAAACCTTCAAAGATTGGAACATTCAGCTGTAACCCCACTATTCCAACTTTAAAGAAGCGATCCTTTCCTCCATCAAAAAAATCAAACTCATCACGCATTCCCTGGTAATAGTGTTGTCCAAATAACGCCAGGGAAGGAAGTTGGGAGTGTTTTTCTGCTTTTACCTGAAGTGCAACAAGCTCTTTCCGTTTTTCGAGCATAAGCAATTCGGTTCGTTTATTGTCAGCAGAATCAGCTGCTTGTAACCTCACCGGTAAAGCTCGCGATAACATAACTTTAGCATCAGGATCTAAACCTGTTAAAAGTTTAAGTAAGAAAAGCTGTTGTTGAAAATGAGAATCAAGTTCTTGTTTCTGTATTTCAATTTTTCTTACATCAATTATTACACGCTCAACATCTGCTTGTCTGGCCAGCCCATTGATTTGTTGTTTTTTTACAATATCAATGAGTTTTTGCATCTGTTTGAGAGTGCTATCCACTACAGAAATCTGCCAGTCAATGGTTTGGCACAAATAGTAGAGCTGAGAGATCTGGAAAACTACTTCCTCCTTCTTTAGCTGAGTGTTTAAATCCTGGATTTTAGTCATTTCTTCAATTATCTGAAGGTTTGTAAAGTAGCTTTGATTGTAGATTAACTGGGTGAACCTAAACCCATTATTCCAGTCGTACTTAGTACCGAACTCAACAGGAATATTACCCTGCTGTCCGAATATTTCGCCGGGTATAATTATTTTGGGTATGGCGTAGTAGTACGAGAAGGTACTATAAGCCTCAACCTGAGGCATCAGATTACTCCGGCTTGTTTTGTGCTGAAAAATAGCCTTTTGTTTTTCAAGCTCAGCAATTTTTATGGCCTGGTTGTTCTGTAATGCCAGGTCCACAATCCTGCTTAAGTAAATGGTATCCATTTGGTCTTGAGCTTTAGTGCAAATTGTTATTGAGGATACCAACAGCAATGAAATAATCAAATTTTTCATATCAATAATATTTAATTTACATACCTACCGTTAGGTATGTAATTTGGTTAAAATTTTTATTTTTTAATCAAGCTATAAACCGTATTCCACATGGTAAATATTTCTCCATGTACCTCTTCAAACCTTCCTTCGAGCATTGAGTGCATTCCCAAACCATCGTTAATACTTATAAAAGTCTTCGCTAATTGTTTGCTGTTAAATTCCTTTCTGATCTCTCCGTTTGCTTTGGCATTGTTAATGACTTCTTCCCAGACTTTTCTTTCGTTTTCGTGAACCTCCTTTAACTTATCTGCAAAATCCGGAAATATTTTTAAAGCATCGAATAATATTGTATAGAAGGAAATCCCGGATTTATTGTTCCTTGAATAAATCTGTTGTTGCATTTTATCCATATAGGCAATTAGTTCCTGTAAGTATTCATACATGAACTGCTTAAGATTATTGCGTCTACAACCTCCGTAGAATCTATCACTACCTTCAAGAAGATAGTTTTCAACAATTTGTCGGAACATATCCTCCTTGCTTGTAAAGTGATGATAGAAAGCACCTTTGGTTAATCCTACTGCATCTGATATATCTTTCAGTGAAACTTCTTTGTACCCTCTTTCCAAAAATAAGTTAAAGGCAACTTGCAATATTTTTTCTTTTGTCTCCATAATTTACTTATAAAAAAATACCTACCGTTCAGTATGTAAAGTAACAACT
Source organism: uncultured Bacteroidaceae bacterium (assembly GCA_964454295.1). Classification (GTDB taxonomy): domain Bacteria; phylum Bacteroidota; class Bacteroidia; order Bacteroidales; genus CAYVTV01. The sequence goes on along the minus strand of CAYVTV010000038.1, from coordinate 5,627 downwards.
TTTTTTTTCAAATGTCAAGTATTTTCAAGTTTTTTTTCAGGGTCTTTTTTAAAATGAACGCTAACAGGAAGTTAGATGGATCAATGTCCATTAAACTTTGGAATGAAGTTAGCAAAAAGGAAAAACTGGTGGAATTTGATTCCTGATTTCGTTAATTATTATCTAATTATACAATGATGCTGGAAAATATTTAACCATTTGGTGCATATAATTGCTTTTATTGGAAATAATTTTCATTCTGACAATACTGATAATCTTTTACAGATTATCAGTTACCGGCATAAAATTTTAATGGAAGCCAGGCCTGAAAAGAATCCTGGTTTATTTAAGGATAATAACAATTTTGTAGGCTCGACTTCATTTGTGGATTTTAATCTGGTGCGTGGCACATTATTACAATCATTTGACTTTTTTCAAGCACTTGATCACCCTTTTGCTAAAGCTGCCTTCATTATGTTCGTGATGAGTGAAGTTCATCCATTCCTTGATGGAAATGGACGTATCGCAAGAATTATGATGAATGCAGAATTAGTAAAGGATGGGCAATCAAAGATCATTATACCTGCTGTTTATCGTGATGATTATTTAGGGACACTTAGAAAACTGACGAGAAAAAGCGATCCGGAACCTTATATTTCGATGCTGCAACGAGCACATGAGTTTAGTGAAAACATATATGGAGACGATTATAATGTAATGTTGGATTACCTCAAACAATGTAATTCATTCTTCGAACACACTGAAGCCAGATTAAAAATAGTAAAGCGTTAATTTTCTTGTTCATTTATTATTAAATAATAACTGGTGAAAAATAAACGTTTTTCACAGACATCAATAGAAAATAAGCGTACTTCACAAGAAAAAAATGTTTTTCATGGAATATTTGCGCTTTTGGAAATGGGCCGTATCGGGTATAATATCTCTAATGTTTTATACCAATAGTATAATGGTTCTCCCCCAGCGACAAATTTTAAACGTTTATTCAGAGAATTATAATCAGGATTGGTTATCAGGTAATCAGTAAGGGGAATTCCCGGGTTATACCTTTGTATTTCTCCTTTATAATCAGTAAGAATCATAGCAGCCAGGTAAGCAGCTTTAGAAGCTGCAAGCTTTGCATTCATTAGTCCAAAAGTACCTTCAAAAACATAATGCCTGAATTGATTTATCCCTGTATTTACTTCTCTCAATTCCATGTTAGGTTCATTAGATGATAAGCCAACTATTCTTGAGATTATTAAGGATGTTTCAATAGTATCTCTCAGTACCTGGTCGGGTGATTCTATTTTCCTGTCTGGCCTATACTCCATTTCTACCCGTACACAATTGTCAAATGCCCTTTTTATAACTTCAATATCAGCAATATGATCAAATAAACAACCAATATCAAATAGCTGCTTCATGATTTCTTTTTCCTTTTCGATACCATAGGGCACACCTGTGGTATTCGGAGCAAAAGCAGTCAGTTTATCTCCTGTAATTGAATTCAAATCAGGCATTTTTACTGTTGTAATCTTTCCGTCAGTCTGGAGCCATTCTGTCTGCAAAGGTTTCTCAATATGCACAGGATATGGATTTTCTGTAAAAATTATATCTAGCAATATTTCACGTTCAGGATTTGAAACAGGATGCCCATCTCTATCTCTGGATGAAAAGTTTGATAGGTAAAAGAATTTATAATGTGCTTTCGGGATACCTGGCTGGTAACTTCTGCGTCCATCCAGTTCCATCCGGATAAAGCTGCTGGAATCGACTATCTTTCCAAGATATGATTCCAGATCAGCCTTTTTTATTGAAGGATCCAGGATAATATCAATATCGACTGAAAACCGTTTTGGCTGATCTAATAATAGCACCAGGCTTGTTCCTCCTTTAAAAATAAAATCAATACCGGATAGTTTGAGGTGCTCCAAGAGATACAAAGCGAATATCATACCCTCAATAATGGTTGGATCTTTCCCGAACTTCTTTTTTTTCCCGGTTATCCATTCAGTTGATAATGATTCAGGTTTAATCATTTAATATGACTTTTGGAATATCGGTTTTTTCTTGAAGAAATTGTCTTATTTCTTTTTCCTTTCTACGTCTATCAGCGTAATGAAGCAGCTTTGTGAAATTAATTGAATAACGCTGATACGCATTGTTAATAATATGCACCAGTTCACTTCCCTGAAAAGCTATGAATAAATTTTTATCACAGAATAGATCCACGATAAGCTTTTCTATAGTTATTGTGCTGACTTTATCTACTCTCTGGACTGGCGCCCGGGAAACTAAAGTCTGCAATACTATTGGCCGATCGACATCGAAAACGTAACGATCCAATTCCTTTTCTTCAGGTTGAATAAATACTCTTCCAATATTCTGCCTATTTAAGAATTCAAAAACAGGTTCCAATCCATATTTCTCAACCTGGATAATAGTCAGGTACTTTCCTGGAATATGCAGCATAAATTCAATAACTGCTTTCGTGGACCAGATACAATACTTGATGCCAGGGAATTGACTCTCGATTTTGGAGGCTATTCTTTTTTCATTTACACCGATTTCAGGTCTGAAATCAGGTTTGTAACTAAAAGAAAAAAGGTTTTTCGAAATTGGTGTAATGATCCTCCATTCCTTTAATTGATAAATTCTCCATCGGAATGTTGAATTTTTAAGATCAGGTTCCGTTTTCAGAAAGAAATCAAAAAGATCCTCCCTGGAAATAGCTTTTCTCTGTCCAAATTCCTTTTGTAATTGTTCTATAATTTTTTCTTTGGCCAAGTTCTTTATTTATTACTCTTTACAAAGATAATAAATTTTCAAACAAATGCCAGCAAATTGATTTTTGTGGTAAATGTTTGAATTCAAACAAATGCATTGATGTTAGTTTCCTGCAATCTGTACGGCTTCATCAGGCAAACATAATCCGGAACTGAAATTAGTCTTTTTTATGCTAAGACCTAACTTCTCAGCTTCAAAAGAATACCCATATTTCTCGAAATATCAATTATTATACCTACAGTTCATCTTTTATACCTATTTTTCATATATTGTAAATACCTATATTTTAGATAAGACAATGAAAAATACCCAATTTTCACAAGAAATACTCGTTTTTCATGGACGAACAACTCCAGAAACCGGCTTTTTAACTGGTTATGGTGCCGTTATCCAGTATTACAAATTGGAAGTACCGATCCCTGCTACCCTGGCTTTGATAAGCAAGAAAAACAGGAACTATAATAAACCAGGGTGGATTCGCTGGTGAATATGATCGAACTACCGGTGAACCAATTCCTGAACATATTTCTGCAAGATGGCAAGATCTAAATTATTTACTCGACGGATTAATTGAAACTGCCAAATTGTTGGAAAGTAATAATTTTCATCCTGTATTAAGTGCAACTAAGATTGCTTTTGGATTTGTTTATATTCATCCCTTTGAGGATGGGAACGGGAGGATCCATAGATACTTAATCCACCATATTCTCTCAGTTATGAAATTCACTCCTCAAGGAATAATATTCCCAGTGTCGTCAGCAATTTTGGACCGGATTGATGATTATCGAAAAGTCCTTGAAACTTATTCTCAATCAATACTTGATTTCATAAAGTGGAAGAGAACAGAAGATAATAATGTTGAAGTTCTGAATGAAACTATTGATTATTATAGGTATTTTGATGCTACAGTTCAGTCCGGGTTTCTTTTTGAATGTGTTGAATCAACAATTGATAGTATCATTCCACAGGAAGTTGCCTACCTTCAAAAGTACGATGCTATGAAAAACTGGTTGGATGACAATTTTGAGATGCCAGATAGCATGGTCGCATTGCTGATTAGATTTCTGGAACAGAACAAAGGATTGTTATCAAAAAGAGCAATAGAAGAAGAATTTGTGGCTTTATCGGCCTCAGAAATAAAGAGAATTGAAAGTAAATATCAATCAATATTTTAGACTATTTCTGATAACAGGGAATTTGATGAGATAATGTCCTTAAAACTATGGAACGAAGTCAGCAAAGATGAAGAACTTCTGGAATTTGATTTTTAATTTCTGTCCCGACTCTCATTAAAAATGTTACGATATTGGTAGTAATACTACCTGGATTTTTAAATTTTTAATGTACGCCATATTTTAGGTTCTGAATTTCCAAATCATGGATCTGTATACTGTCTTATGCTCTCTGGTAATTATTCTTCATTTGTAACTTCTTGCTGGGATATATTTTACTAATCCGGTACAGATCATTGCTTATTGAAAAATATCCACGCTCCTGACGATAGACCTTATCGGGTATAATATTATACTTACATATAATTCATATACCCGCTCGGGTATATTTATATTTATTATTTGATTTTTATACCCGAAAAGGTATAGATATATTAATTATTATTATCTTTATACCCGAAAAGGTATAATAAGATGGAACAGGTTCCAATGACATTGTCCGACTTTCTTAAAAACAAAAGAAAGCAATTAAATCTGACTCAACAACAATTGGCTGAGAAAGCTGGTGTTGGATTGCGGTTTATCCGTGACCTTGAGCAGGGTAAGACAACATTAAGAATGGATAAAGTAAATCAGGTATTGAAATTGTTTGGGCAGGAACTGGGACCACAACCAATAAACCGTGAAAAACTATTAAGTAAATGAGAAAAGCAAAAGTCTACATGTACAATGAACTGGCTGGTTTTTTGACTGAATCAGAAGAAGGTTATTCATTTGTATATGATACAAAATATTTGACCGGATCATTGGCCAAACCAGTAAGTCTCACTCTTCCTTTACAGGAAAAGCCTCATGTAAGCAGGACAATGATTCCTTTTTTTGATGGCCTGATTCCTGAAGGCTGGTTATTGGAAATTGCTGAAAAGAACTGGAAATTGAATGCCCGTGACCGCATGGGCTTGCTGCTTGCATCCTGCAGGGATTGCATAGGTGCTGTCAGTATCGAAGAAGATCATTCATAATTTCAGGCTATGAGCAGATGTTTATATTGTTATCAACCGCTTGGAGAAGAAAAATCAGAATTTCATAGTGCTTGCTCCAGAAAAATATTTGGGACACCCAATCCCCCTGAACTACCATGGTCAGAAGATCAAATGTTACAGCTTGCTGAAAAGGTAGTTAAAACCCAAACAACTGTAACAGGGGTGCAACCAAAATTATCTTTACATCTTGATAAACTTGCAAAGAAAAACGAACCCCAACGATTTACAATAGTAGGACTATGGGGAGGGTATATTTTAAAACCACCTACAACACAATATAGATTTCTTCCTGAACTTGAAGATCTCACGATGCATCTTGCCGAAATTTCGGGAATAGATGTAGTACCTCATTCTCTGATCAGGCTGAAATCAGGTAAACTTTCATACATAACCAAAAGGATTGACAGGATAAATGAGGCAAAGATTCATATGGAAGATATGTGTCAGCTGACAGAAAGACTAACTGAACATAAATACAATGGTTCCCATGAACAAATTGGAAAAACCATCATTAGATACTCAACAAATCCTGGATTAGACATTATTAATTTCTTCGAACAAGTTCTGTTCTCGTTCCTGACAGGAAATGCAGATATGCATTTAAAGAATTTCTCACTATATGATAGACCGGGACTGGGTTATGTGT
>CAYVTV010000037.1:0-21359 GCA_964454295.1 uncultured Bacteroidaceae bacterium | reverse complement strand
AATAAACAGATTAGAATTTGTATTGTCTAACGCAGTTATTTCTGTAAAGCATTATAAATTTACTCAACCTCATTTTGAAAATGTAAAAATAAGCATTTAACACCGAAAAAAAAAACGGGAATATCAAGGAAATAAATTACTAAAAAACAATCTATTATTTTTTAACTAAAATTATGTTCCTTACAAAATCATCCATAATGTCAGGTATCATTTTTAAACTATATTTTTTATGAGTATAACTAAATATCAAAGACGTGATTTTATAAAAAAATCATCAGCTGCATTTGCATTTACTATTATTCCCAGGAGAGTTCTTGGAGGTAAAGGTTATGTCGCTCCTAGCGATCAGCTGACTAAAGGAATTATTGGGTTCGGGAATATGGGTAGAGAACATATGAAATATGAGGGACGATTACTTGCTGTTTGTGATGTCGATAAAACACACCTGGAAAGAGCAGTTTCTCTTTCACAAGATAAAATAACATCTTATCATGATTTTAGGGAATTACTTGCCCGTACTGATATTGACATTGTTCATATAGCTACCCCTCCTCATTGGCATGGGATAATGATAAAAATGGCTGCTGAGGCAGGTAAGGAAATATGGTGTGAAAAACCCATGACACGCACAATTGGTGAAGGAATTCATGCGGTTGAGGCCGTTCAGAAATATGACCGTATATTCAGGTTAAATACATGGTTTAGATTTGAGGGACAATTTTATGGATTAGGGACAACTGTTAAACCTCTTAAGAAATTAATCAACAGCGGAGTACTGGGATGGCCTTTAAAGGTCACTGTAAGCGGAATTACAGGCTATGACTGGAAATTCTATTGGAGCGGGTTACATAATCTTAAACCTGAGCCAGTACCCGAAACTCTTGACTATGATTTCTGGTTGGGGCCTGCACCATACAAGCCTTATAATCCTCAGCGTGTACACTCAAAATTTCGCGGTTATTGGGATTATGATGGGGGGGGGCTTGGTGACATGGGTCAACACTATCTCGATCCGGTTCAATATTTACTTGGTAAAGATAATACAGGTCCGATTTCGGTTGAAGTAGATGCACCCCAGCAACATTATGATGCTGTGGGTTCATGGCGCAGAATTACATATACATATGAAGACGGATGTAAAATTATTCTTGATGGCGAAAACAGGGATAAAGAAGCCGCTTACATAGAAGGTCCATATGGCAAAGTTTTCAGGGGATTCAGATCAGATATTCCAAATATTCAAAAACTTATAGACAGCTTACCCGACCCTGAACCTCAGATCACAGATTTCAGGGAATCAGTTATCACCAGAAATAAGTTTGCACTTAATGAAGCAAATGGTCATAGATCCTGTTCAATTGTAAATCTGGGAATTATTGCTCTCAGATTAGGGAGAAATCTCAAATATGATCCTTATAAACAAGCATTTATTGATGATGATGGAGCAAATAAGTATATTCATCAAACGATGAGAGGTCCATGGAGAATATGAAATTGACACTAATATATTTGGATAATAATACAATTTTCCTGAAATAAAAATATCAACCGCCTTCATAACCCACTCTTAAAATTAATCAAAATTAAACAGAAATATTTTATATCGCAATACATGAAAAATCGAAAAGCCTTACCTCTTTGTATATGTCTGATGTTTACTACATTGTTTGCCTATTGTCAGGACGGAAGAACTCTTGAAACAAAAGTAGCAGATATTCTCTCATTATTTCCAGCGTCAACCCTTTCTCATACCGATCAATTAATAAACAACATCCTTATGTTAGGAGAGGAGGGCATCACTATAATCTGCAACCAGATCATCCCTTGTGGAAGAGGTGATGATACCAGGTCACGATATGCAATAGAAAGTTTATCAAGATACCTTTCACAAAGCGGAAAAGAAACTGACAAAAAAAATTGGGAGAATATTTGTATTAAGTATGCACTGAAAAGTAATGATCGCACGGTAAAAGACTTCTTTTTAAACCAACTGCATCTTATTGGGAGTGAGGCTTCTGTTGAAGCACTGAAACCATATTTGTTTGATACTGAATGTTTCAAATCAGTTCTTTCAGTATTGACATCTATCGGGGGAGAAACAGTTGAATTAGTTCTGTCAGCTTCTATAAAAAATCGTGAAATTCCCTGCCCTGCATCTGTTTTAAATATTCTGGCACAAATGAGATCTCAAATTCCAATAGATGATTACATTTTCTGGTCATCACAAAGTAATGCGGAGATCAAAGCAGCCGCTTATAATGCCCTGGCTCAAAGTGGCAGTCCCAGAGTACTTTCTATACTTTTAAAAGCCTCGAAGAAAGCCGGTTACAATTGGGATCATTTTGGTTCTGTAAATTCCTTGTTGAATTATGCAATTATAACAGGTGAAAAGGGAGATCTTAAAACAATGAATAAAATTTGCAATCTTCTAATCTCTAAATGTAAGGATGAATCTAACATACATTACAAAATAGCCGCATTGAATACATATGTAAACTATCATGGTTTTGCTGCCATGCCATACTTGCAGAAAGCTGTAAATAGTACGGATGAAAAATACCGAAAAGCCGCATTGAGAATGACCTTAAGCATACAGGATGATAAAGTTGTAAGTGAATGGATTAGTTATTATAAGAAGGCTCCTTATTATAGTAAAGCGGATATTATCTCAATGCTTGGCCAGAAAGGAGATCATAAGGCAATACCTCTTATAAAAGCTTCCCTGTCAAACTCTGATGTAAATGTAAGAAAAGAAGCGGCCATTGCACTGGCAGTGCTTGCTAAAAAAGAAGCACTCCCTGATCTCATTGAATATATGCTGAAATATACCTCACAGGATGATCAGAGTGCTGCCAGCACAGCAATTAAAATTACTACCGGAGGTGAAGAAATAATCCAACTTTTGCCTGTACTTGAAAAAGGACATGAAGAAGCTCAACTTACTGCTATAAAATTATTTACATGGTATAAAGAGCAAAAATTCTTCGAAAAAATTCTTCCTTTCACCTCCTCTGAAAATGAACTAATTAAAAGTGCAGCTTTTAAAGCCTTAGCTGAACTTTCCGGACCTTATGATCAGAAACAACTTATTGAACTAATTACAAATCTGGATAATCCGGACCATATTAAAGATATTCAAACTGCCCTACATGCATCTGCAAAACAAATTACTAATCCTGAATTAAGATCTTCTTTGATTTTAAAAGCTCTTGTGATCAAGGGAAATAAAGAGAAACTAATCCCTGTTCTTGCGAAGACAGGGGGAAGCGAAGCACTACAATTTGTTTTAAAAGAGTTTCAAAATGGAAATCCTGAAATCCGCGAATTATGTCTCAGGACATTAACAGAATGGGGTGATTATTCAGCTGCATCTGCATTATTTGAGGTATTAAATTCAGGAGATATAATATTTGAGAATATGGCCTTTACAGGTTATATAAATCAAATAAGTACTGCCCCGGTTTCTGATGAGCAAAAACTTATATTTATCAAAAAGATAATCCCCTTTGCTCAAACCACTGAGAGAAAGAATAATATTCTTACTGAAACAGGAAAGTTGAAAACTATTTCGGCACTCCGGCTCGTAGCTGGTTATTTTGAAGATCCTAAAACATCTGCCTCAGCAGCAAAAGCCGCCATAAATATTGCTCTTCCAACCGGCAATTCAAAGACAGGATTGTATGGAAACGAAGTAATAGAAATACTTTCCAGAGCAATCCCCCTTCTGGAAGCTTACGAAAGCTCCTATAATAAGGAGCGACTCATCAGATATATTGAAACTATTTCTTTAAACAAAGATTCCAATTTAGCCCCTGAAGAAAAAAACGAAGGATTTATTTCCCTCTTTAACGGAATTAATCTTGATAACTGGATTGGAAATAAAACTTCATATATTGTAGAGGATCATATGATAGTCATACAACCTGTTAAAGGATCCGGAGGGAATCTTTTTACAGAAAAGGAATATACTGATTTTATCTTCAGATTTGAGTTTCAGCTTACACCTGGAGCTAATAATGGATTAGGAATCAGAACTCCATTAAAAGGTGATCCGGCATATGTTGGAATGGAAATACAGATTCTTGATGATTCAGACCCAATTTATGCCAACCTTGAACCATACCAATATCATGGTTCAGTTTATGGTGTTATTCCTGCAAAGAGAGGTTACCTTAAACCTGTAGGAGAATGGAACTATCAGGAAGTTAAAGCAAGAGGTTCTAAGATTAAGGTTATTTTAAATGGGGAAATTATCGTGGATGGAGATGTTTCATTTCCGGCAAAAGAAGGCACAATGGACAAAAGGAACCATCCCGGATTATCCAACACAACAGGTCATATTGGATTTCTGGGCCATGGATCTGTAGTGAGGTTTAGGAATATCAGAATAAAGGAACTATAAAAAAGCTGCTGATTAACAGATATTCATGACAGTCAGCAGCATCCATAATTGGGGATTTTCACAAAAAAATCCGCAAGTTTCAACGGTCCTAAAAAAATCCCATAGAAGAGTTGATACTTGATACTCCCATTCAGGTGTTCATAAAGTTTGTGATCTGACAACCTGGTATAGGCTTTTTGGAACATCAATGCCAACTTCCCCCACCTATCCAATCGAACTAGAATATCACTTTCAAATACTCCCTGGCAATGGATTTAATATAATTCACCGTCATGGATGGTATTTTTACCTCCTTCCTGCAAATCTCATAAGCATATTTTTCAGCCAATTCTGTCAAGCCATATTCTTTAGTAATTTCTAATAAATGGTATAAGGGTAAGAATTTCGAGGGGATCATCGCGGAAGCGCATTCATAACCGGATATAGCCATCTGGTAATCGCCTGTCTTCCGGTAATTCTCTGCCTCCAGCATGACCACATCATAATCCACCAGCTTCCTTCGGCATTCTTTTAATAGTATAAGGCTTTGACTGTGACGCCCTGCTTCATTTAATTCCGCTGCATAATTGTATAGAAAGAAAGGGTTTCCCTTTAGGACGGGATAAAGCTTTGCATATCGGGGCAGCATGACCTCGGTTTTGCCTTTCAGGCTTTCTGTTGCTATGTGCTTCCAAACGGTTTCAGCATAAGCCTTAACTGAAAAGTAACCAATTCCCCCAATGGTTATCACTACAAGTACAAATCTTAATACAAAGAGGAAAGTTTTGTTCAAACTAAAGGGTATCTTCCCCGGTAGCAATAATCCTGTGAAGATCAATAATAATACCCACACAGGCGGATAGAACAAGGGGTAGGAAAAACTTGCGAAAACCAGAAAGGATGCAAGGATCCCCAGGAACAGAACGCTATACGGCCCCTGTTTTCGAAAAGACTGACGGGTCAGCATCATGATTAGAAAAAGAAATACCAGGAAACCAAGTATCCCAAATTCAATTATCAGTTTTATAAATTCATTAAAGGGGTGTTTCGTGTTATCGGCAAGCAGGGAATACCGGGACCCAGGATTATTGAGAAAGTAATCAGCCTGGTAATCCATGTAACGTGCCTTGAATGCCCCCAGACCATGCCCTGTTACAGGCCTTTCCCTGATCATGTCTAAAGAAACCCTCCAGATCAGCAGGCGGCCATTGGTGTATTCTGTTTTTTGCATGTTTAACCTGGCAAGACTGATGATCAGGACAGGTAATGCAATGATCAATAGGGCTATTGCGGGATAAAATAACTTTAAACTATTAGTTGCCTTGTACCTGTAAAACAGGAAAACACACAGGGATGCAACCATAGCCAGCAGCCCTGTCCTCGAATCTGAAAGGACTACAGCGGAAATATATATCCCCAGTGTGCACCACAATAGTATCTTATTTATTCCCGCGGACCTGAATGTAAGGTAAAGACCGGCAGGAAAGAGCAAGCACAGGACGGCCGTAAAGCCTGCCGGATTCTCAAAACTTCCCGTTACAGTGAATATGGAATGGTTAGACGGTAATAGGCCGCCATACTGTAAAAGCCCGTAAACCGCCTGCAATGTCCCTGTCAGGTATAACCCCAAAATGATATATTGCCTGTTCATCCCTGCCAATTGTTCACCAACCGGCTTTCTGTTGATAAGAATAAACAAGGCAGCGCTGCACAGGCACAAAGCCGTGAAATAGAACTTGGGTGCTGCCTGGGGATCAACAAATTTACCGGAAGTAAGAAAGACACTTCCGGTAAATGCAAAAAAAATACTCTTATTGATTAAGCATTTTAATTTAAGTATATCACTTAGCATTTATCATTACATTTTATTTATTACAAAAATAAAAACTAAAGTGCTTAACGGAATAGCGATCGAAACGATTTTAAGAGTTTTTCTAATCCACTTAGACTGAATATTTTCTGCGAAAAAATCAGCAAAATAACCACACGTAAGGGAAAGCAGAAAGACTCCAACATAAAGGTTCCTTTTATCGAAAATGTAAAATGCTCCAATAATTAAACAGACCATAGAAATTAGAAATAATTTCTTGCTTTTTAAACCTTGCAATTTTAATTGAAATGATTTCATTTGAGAAAAACTTATTTTAATTATATTAATTAATGTGTTATGATGACCCCCCATGTTTGTTTCATATCCTTGTTTTGTATGCCAGTACATGGGGGGGCAATAGAAGTGATAAGATTAGGTTATTGTCCACTCAGTCTTGGTCGGAGAAGTACAAGATTTTCTCATGCTCTTTTGTGTACGATAGAACATGCGGTTATCAAAAAACTTCTAATAGACCATTTGATGAAAACTGTTTTAATAATAATCTCTTATTCACAATAGTTCGTTAAACTTATCTAACCACTTGATAATTAGGACATACTTCGGCTTCCTCCATTATTTATAAGTTACACATATTCAGGATATTGCTATTATGACAACAATAATTTAACGAACTCTTGATTCAAAAATTAATATGAAACTGCATAACATGGAATATATAGTGGGGAAATCACTGAGAATCCCTTGCCATTATCATAATATCCAGCTAGAAGGCCTAAAAAGAAAGATAATGATTCTGCAGTTTGTATCCAGGCATCTACTTGTGGAACACCTGTTGTTACTTTTGCTAATATATATGCCAAACCAAAAGTACCTAATTGAAATCCTGTAACATCTTCATGACTAATGTCTATTCTCATCCCATACCATGTATACTCTATGCCGGTTCCTGATACATAATTTTCTCCAAACTGATCTTCTGTAACACTCTTTTTTAATCTGATCTTATTATTAAAACAATATTTTTAACAACTCCTTCACCCTTTATTACATAATTGTCATCATTTAGAATTGTATTTGTGTTACTAATTGAGTTTCGGTAGTAAATAAAAAGCTCTTCAGATATATGTATTTCATTTCCTGATCTAATATCCAAAACAAATTTCCCTTGAGTTATATTTATGAATTTTTCAAGCCTTTTTTTTACATCTTTTAAAGTCTCTAAATCTTCAGGTGTCAAATGTTCTAATGAACCACTTAATCCAAAATACTTTAAACCATTTGGGAAGATTATTTCATTTTTCTCACACCCTTGAAATACTACACCTGACAATACAATACAAAAAATAATCGCAATAACTCCAATAATCCTGTTTTTTCTTAATATAAGTTTTGTTTTCATTTTCGTAAACAATTAGGAAGGTATGCAAACATACCTTGCAGTTAAACATCCAAATCAGTTTCTTTTTCCCGGCCGTATCGGGTATATCGGTGGCAGTAACCGTTTCTTTGCCCACGTTTCCCGGTACTTACTGTACTTCCATCCGGGAAAAAATAGTTGGATGTTTCCTGAAACTTTCAGGTAAAAGACAATACTTTTCCGGAATTCATTATCTTTGCCCTATCACCTCCTTTCTTTTAGAAAGGGACCGGGCAGGAAGACCAACACCTTATCAAGACTGTTTCTTCCTGCCCTTTTTCTTTCATATTTTGATTTGCTTGAACAAAATTAAAACATATTTTGAATTTGCAATGGGTTTTTCACCCCTCCCCTTTTTAATATTGATTCTTAATAGTGGTCCCCGGTTTTGATTTGAGGTTTCACCGCTAAGTTATGCCCTTTTAAAACCATTCCACAAAAAAACTAAGAAACTCCCCTGAAGATTACCGGTTCTTCAAAACTTCCCACGAAAGCAGAATGGTTGGACAGGGAAACCCCAACATACGAGTCCGGCCCGTAAACTGCCTGTAATGTCCCCACCAGGTAAAACCCCGAAATGTTAAATTCCCTGTTCATCCCTGCCAACCTTTCACCAACCGGTTTTCAGTTGGCAGGAATTAACAAAGCAGCACCGCACAGGCATAAAATCGTGTAATAGAACCTGGGCGCTGCCTGGGGATCAATAAATTTACCGGAAGTTTCGCAATTATTTCTTAATCTACCATAAAAAAAGGTTTGAAACCTTAAAAAAATGTATTGAAAGCTCTAACAAAGAATACCAGAACAACACTAAGACTTATAAGAATTAATAAAACATTCAACCAGAAACTGACAGAACCCTTGGGTTGTACTTTCCTTAAGAACTGTATCCCCCCATAAATAATTAAAGTAAAAAAAATGCCATGACTAACTATGTAAATAACTAAATGCCTAGTTTCTTTTTCTATTCCTGTTTCGATGTGAATTAGAAAATACATAGCTATTGCAATAACTGTTAAAAAAATCATTAACCATCTGGGCATTATAAAGTTGGATTTTTTTTTAAAAAAGACATTAAAAATAATAACGCAAAGTAGAATAAGCCAGGATATATCACCAAAAGCCTTATTTTTGAATAAAAGATTTATTGCGAGAGTTAGGATGACTAAACTAAAGATTAGATAATGTCTCATATTTTTCTATTTTTTTATTTATACCTTAATATATAATACATTTTAGAATTACAAAGTTTTCTCAAACTGTTTAATAATACCCGCAGGGTGCAATGATAGAAATATGCTTGCACCCTATGGGCATAAGAAAAATACATTTTTATTCTTCAATGAACTATGGATTATATTTCACAACCGACAACACAAGAAGCATACCAGGCTGCCAAGACTGCTAAACACAATGGCATTGCTGGTACAGCTACTGTTGAACATCCAATTGTCCCTAGTAATAATCCATAATAGCAACCTTCCATACATTCAGGATCATATTCAACACCTGATTTCTTTAAATTACCGGGGTTCGCCAATGACAATATATGTGTAGATAACTCATCCTGAAACTCTTCTATTGATATTTCATTCTCTTCTAGTTTTGCTCTTAAAAGATAAGCCTGGTTGTTAATATTATCTAAATATGGTTTAAGGTCAACTTTTATAATAGAAGAGACCATATTCCACAAACTATCTGCAAGAACAATACAATCAACTGTAGTAATTGCTGTTAGTTGATTCCTAAATAGCTCCTTCTTCGTCCTTGATAACTTCCGGTAATTTATTCCTATAACCTTTCCAAATTGGGAGATTGCTTTTTGTAAATTTTGAAATTCATCAGAATTTGTCAACTCGCTTATCTCAGATTTTTTTTTAATATTCACAATATCTTCCAAATCCTCTTGTTTTTCAAGATTGCAGCCGAATGGCAGTGTAATTGTTATTAAAATCATAATTAGTGTTTTCAGACTTCTCGTTATTAAAATAGTTGCTTTCATTTTATTATTTTTTACGAATTAATAAAAAATACCTTACAGTTAAACATACAAATCAGTTCCTTTTACCCGGCCATAACAGGTATATCGGTGGCAGAAACCCTTTCTTTGCCCACGTTTCCCGGTACTTACTGTACTTCCATCCCGGGAAAAAATAGTTGGATGTTTCCTGAAACATTCAGGCAAAAGACAATACTTTTCCGGAATTCATTATCTTTGCCCTATCACCTACTTTCTTTTAGAAAGGGACCGGGCAGGAGGACCAACACCTTATCAAGACTGTTTCTTCCTGCCCTTTTTCTTTCATTTTTTATTCGCTTAAACAAAATTAAAATATACTTTGAATTTGCAATGTTTTTTTTCCCTTATTAATACTCATTCTTAATAACGCTCTCCGGTTTTGATTTGAGGTTTTACTGCGAAGTCTTATGCCCTTTTCAAGCCATTTCGAAAAAGAACCTAAGAAACACCCCTGTTCTTCAAAACTTCCCGTTACAGGAAAACAAAATGGTTGGACGGGGCAAACCCTGCATACCATTCAGGCCTGTAAACACCTGCAATGTCCCCGCCAGGAAGAAACTAATAAAGTAAACCCCTGTTCATCCCTGCCATCTGTTCACCAACCTGTTTCCTATTGGCAAACAAAAACAAAGAAGTGCCTAACCGGGAATATAACAAATCGGGGTTCGGATAAATCCCTGAATCTTCGTTTGAACGGTCAAAAAAATCTTGTTTTACCATCCAGGCAGTTTTACCTGAAAAATATTCAACTCCCATTTATGATTTGAACAGCTTATAGCCTTCTTCTTTGTTACACCTGTAATGTTAAAGTTCTACAATATCTTTTACAGGATATCTTTGGTCATCAAGCAAAAAGGCGCACAACTCTTCAATACCTCCATCAGGTAGTTCAACCTTTACCATGCGTCACATTATATCATGCTCAAACATTTCCGGGATATTTTTGAAATTTAATTACCGGTTACGGGAGAATACCCCTGTAAAATCGTCTTTGGAGCGGCAGTGATATTCTTCATTTTCAATTAAATGTGTTATGCTTGTAAACGAGTTTTACGGAAATTTATGTTTTTTTCATTGGCCTTACATGAGGCACTATTATGCCCATAAGATAAAAAACATCATTTAAAAGAATCTGTCAAAGAACTTTATGATATTAACAATCAATGCATTTATTGTTAACTAAACGACATTGATGTAGTTTTATAAAATTTACTATAATCCCTGTAAAGATATGTTAATAACCTCATCCAAACAATTGAGAGTTGACTGAAAAAGCATGAACGGTAAGTGTTTTGTAATGAACGGTATGAAAATCATACATGACTGGTAGATAATAATGAATAATCGGTATTTCAATACGGGAATCTGGTTTATCATTTGAATAAAAAAATGTATTGCGTCAATGGTATTCAACTCAAACAAACCTCAATTACGAATCATGGGAATTGTTTTGTAAATTTGTAAAACTGGCAAAATCCTTTAGTGATAACGTATCATATTGTAATTGAAACTGTTAATGCGCTTGATATTCTTATTAGTTGGAACTTTACACACATAGTGAATTACGATATGAAAACATTATTTAACTCAATCAATTTACG
Source organism: uncultured Bacteroidaceae bacterium (assembly GCA_964454295.1). Classification (GTDB taxonomy): domain Bacteria; phylum Bacteroidota; class Bacteroidia; order Bacteroidales; genus CAYVTV01. The sequence continues at coordinate 10,109 of CAYVTV010000037.1, read as the reverse complement.
ATTGGTTTATCCAATGATTGAAATTCGTTCACCATGAGAATTTGTGAAATATGAAAAAAGACTAATAAAAGATTGATACTGTTCAGTTTTTTCGTTCGATTAAGGAAAAAATAAGATAGCTTAATATTATGCTTATTGGAAGCTTTCACTTCCTATCAATTTAAACCGTGTTTCTCAAAATATTGCCTGATCACTTTCACTTTGCCTCTTGATACCTTTATCTTTACATCATTGACCAGTATTAATTCATTATTTCCCGAATCATACCCTTTCACATAATGCATATTTACAAGTAAGCATCTATGGCATCGAATGAAAAAATCTTCATCTATCATTCCAGCCAGCTCTTTCAAGCTATGACGGGTATATACCCCTTCATTATTATCCGTGGTTGCAATATTGGCAAACCTGCCCCTGGCAAAACAATAAACGATAGAACCCAGGTTAATCAAACAGATTAACCGGTAAGTTTTTATTCTGATTCTTCTGTTATTAATAATAGTCATATTGTTCTGGTATTACAGTTTCCGGGCGGCTAAATAACACCCTCTTTGGTTTATTTTCTTTCATTAAAAAGTTATATTGCTATAACCGATTATGCGATTTGATTTTATCATTTGCTTTCGCCCAGAGCTTTGAATATCTGCTCGTTATATCAACGGGGCTCCGCACTGTGCTGCTTATACCCTTCAGGGCAGGGATACATTAATAAAATAAACTATGCTATTGCGCGGAGCTGCATTACGTAAAAAAACCTATAAACCTACCCGCGCAAGCGAAAGTTATACTTATCTCTTTAGCGGAACAATTCTTCTTCCCTGAACTCCAGCCTGCTGTAACAGCCAGGTTTTGCACCATACCCAGATTCAAATCGGAAGTAAGGTTCTCGGTACGGATAGACTCATCAGTCTGAGTGATGGAATTATATCGCAAACTCGAAGCATTGGTATATGAAAGCGGATTTGCCCGGTAACTGTGATAAGCCCAGTAATCGGCCATGTAGTAGTGCTTGTTCAGGAACGTATGAAGGGATTGATCAGTGGCGATCTCCAGAGTATTGTCAAGGGTAAGGATGAGAGTTTTTTGCGCTGACAGTTCAGTAACATTTGGGAGGAAGAACCACATGAAGAAAAACCATACGCTAAGGGCCTTATAAATGAAACACTTTTGCATACAAAAAGTCAAATGGGGAATGGTTTGAGTTTCCATTTTGTTAAGATTAATTAAAATTACATTAGCATAATTACAGGATAATTGATTTATAGTTTTGGATCACATAATGTTTCAAGTTCCATGAATTCATGATAGAAATCAAGGTAAGGGGTCACCCCCGGCCAGTATTGATACCCATCAGAATCAAGCAAAAAAACCTGTTCTTCCCTGCCTTCTGTATGGTTCCTGAGCCAAAAAAAGGTTCCTGAAGGTAAATCCTCATAGATCAATAAGGTATCATCGGCTATTTTTATACCTGCAGAAGTCCATCCATTATCCCAGTACATTAGTTCATAAAGACATCCGGGTCTTACATTGTTGTTGTCGTTACGCACCTGAATTTGAAATTCGCTGATATTAATCGGGTTAGAAAAGCTGTATGTTGCGTTGAAATAATTATTGTTAACGAAAGTTAAGGGATTGTCATCTTTTAGATGTGCTGCACTTGTTTTAGAAACAATGTTCTTAGCAGTATAAGTAACTTCAAGATCAGTATCTATTTTCTCATTGTCTTTTATTAGTTCGAAACAGGATATATGTATCCTGGACGAATCAGAGCTTGTTAATCGGTAATAGCGGTATTTGTTTTTATTGTTTGTTTTAATTATCTGCTTATTGAAACTTGAAAAATTATTAATTTCAATAAAACAAGTTGCATTCGAAAAATCAGGTTCATTTGATGCAGATAATATTGCTCCATTAATTGAATTTATCCAAATTAGTTTGTACATTGTTCTAAGGGTATAGGGAGGATATTTTCTGGTTATATAAGCAGTTATTTTGTTTGAATGATCCGGTAAAAGTGGAATAAATTCCCCTTTGTTGTTTAAATAAAACGGATTATCAAAAAGAACTTTCCCATTTATTGTATGTTCAATTATGGCATAAATAATGTCCCTCCCAATATTTTGGAAAAAACTACCGCTTTTCCCTTTACGGGCAGAATCAACTGGGATCCAGCCAATTGAACGATCAAATACGGAAAGAGAGACCGGGTTTTTCGTTGGTACCTGCAGCACGGAAGTAATTCGATAATTCTCTGTTACATCCAGGGAGAATCGATTAAATAAATTGTCATAATTTATTTCAAAATGTTTTCTGTATATTTTAGGGATTGCTTCAAATTTGTATAGAAAGTCCAGCATTTTTTTCTCAGGAATATCTATGGCATACTCCTTTTCATTTGTAAGAATAACAAACCATTCATGACCTGAACCTGTGCCGTTACCAAATTGTGGAGTATAATCATTGGCAGCAGGAATACCAAGAGATCGAAAAATATACACTGTAAAATTAACCATGCTGGAGCAACCATTGCAGAAGCCCAATTTATAGGTTTTTGTTAAAGGCATGACAAATGGATATTTAAAGGAATTGTTAACCCTTATGTTCATTGAGTCGAGAAGATCACATACTGCTCTTTCCAATGACCCGTAATATACCATTCTTTCGAATATCCAGTAATATTTCTCAAAGAAATAACATCGTAAAAATGGTTCGAGAGGGACATTTGAATTTCTGTATGGTAGTATAAATCTCATAAAAGTCGGTTTGTCACATCTCAAATCTTCAGGTATGGAATAGTATGCTTTAAATGCCAGGTCAATATTGTTAATCAGAATATCTTTAGTAATAGTATTTATATCATAGTATGTAGTAAATAATGGCTTATCTACCTGTTGAATACTATCAATAAGATTGGAGAATAATTCTCCAGTCTTTCTGGTAATGCCGTTTTCACGAACAACAGGCATGATCTGTTCAAAAGCCGGATCAAAAACATCCTGACCCCCGATAGAATAATGTCCCGGCATATTGGAGATAAGGTAGTATGCCGCTTCAAGCTTTTCCTTATCGTTTTTTTTATAATGATTAATTACCGAAAGTAACTCATGTTTGTTTTCCCCGGCTAATTTTAAACTTTTACGCACCTCTGAAGGAATAAAATGATATTCGCACCCAGTTACTATGCATAATGAGATCATTGCAGTTATAAACAAGCGAAGTTGCGCTTTTGCTTTTAATCTAAAATTACTCATTCGTATTAAGAATTAGTTTAATAAATAATTCATTGTTCTACTGAATTTTTATCTTAATTTTATCATAACCCTTAAACTCCCATTCCTATTCTTTTTGCTCGAGAACAGCACCCTGCCTGTCCTACAGATGACCATATTCTCCGGTACAGGGCCGAAATACCGTGAGTCCCTGCTGTCATGCCGGTTGTCCCCCAGCATGAAATAATAGTCATGCCGGAAGGTGTACTCTTTCATAATCTGCCAATCTTTGGTAAAATTGACTGAGCCTGCTTTGATACCTGCCTTTTCGTGCCCGTTGATCAACCACCTGTAAAGTGTCAAGTTTTCATGGTTTAGCGGAATTACCATTCCTTCGCGGGGAATAACCAGCGGGATATAATCATCATTGGTCCAAGGGTACATGTCGTGCCGGGGATAAAAACGCCATGCCGTATCGGGCCTGTTTTTTCCTATAGAGAGTTGAATGACCTCCGGGAGTAGTGATATTTTACCCATTTCCTTTATGGTAAGGTGAAAGTTAAGATACTCATTATCCCGGGAAAGCCGGTTTAGTGGAAGCTGGGATCTAAACCCCATGTCATCAAGTACACCGAAAGTATTTTCCATGTTTGATGAAAGAAGTCGGGTGTAAAGCAAAACTTTTTCCGGTTCGGGGAAAACACGGTTATTGATGGTTATCCTTCCATAGGCTATCCGGATGATATCCCCTGGTGTCCCCATGCAACGTTTAAACATGACATTTTCCCGTTGTTTAAAAAGTACGATATCTCCCGGTCGGGGAGAACGGTATCCCCGGGGCTTTTTATGGTCCCACCATATCTTGGCCGGGTCTGCCCGTGAACCTTCGATCCACTTGGAACCATCCCGGATTATCCAACACAACAGGTCATATTGGATTTCTGGGCCATGGATCTGTAGTGAGGTTTAGGAATATCAGAATAAAAGAACTATAAAAAAGCTGCTGATTAACAGATATTCATGACAGTCAGCAGCTTCCATAATTACTTATTATGTTTATACAGAAAATCTTTTTTCAGCTAATCTTTAATACAACGAATGGCAGACCCGCGTTTCTTTGATTGCCCCCATTGTTCATGTCTTCTGATATCATTCTTCGTCATATAATGCCATGCATTTGCAGTATTTCCTGCATCCTCAGTCGCAGTCCAGAAGTAACTGTATCTCCCGTTAAGCCTGAAAGATCCTTCTGCATGCGTGGCTCCTTCACGGCGGCCATTGGCAATAAACGACAAGCCCGATTTATTATTTAATAAAGGATCCAAACCAGGAGAGCCGGCGACTGTGGAAACGTTCCATGAATAGATATGTGATAGTGCCTTACCTGCTTCATATGGATCCGTACTCTCAAACCAGTTGTACCCGTTTAATCTCAGGTAATTACTAAAAGCCATCCATTCATCATAGGTGGGAACATGCCATCCTGTGGGACATGGATTTTTCTCTCCGCCCGCAACGATCCAGTTATATAACATTCCATAATGCTCATATGTGACAGCATCATTATTAAACCAGCAATATCCCGGTATTTCAGCAACAAACCACAATGCGTCCGCTTCAATATGCATTATGTCCGTTCCATCGTTGAATTTTGTGGTTATCAGATTATCGGCCATCCAGGTATAATCCCCAACTGTGACTACCGGATAATTGTTTCCATCACCATCTTCACATGCAACAAAATTAAAGTCTACTACCTGGCTTTGGGTGGGAGCAATGGTCACTACACGCTGGTAGTTCCCGCTTTTCCCCTTTAACAATATCCAGTCCCCGTCTGTATATTCAATCACAACTACCGACTGGCTGCTTTTTAAACTGCCTGATGTCTTGCTTACATATTCGCTGCTCTCATGCCGAAGTGTTGGCATTCCTGCCTGCTTTTCCAGGGATATAACCCGGTTCGAAAAAGTCTGACCCGGGGTACTGGCACGCAGCGTATATAACCCAGAGGGTATCCCAGACAATGTAAAAGTCTGTGCCCCCGACTCTAAATCCTGTCTGCTGCTTACTACCAGCTTACCCGTGATGTCGAATAATTCAACATGTACAACTCCAGGTGCAGAAGTGTTAAACTGTACCCGACTCTCCTCCCTCATCGGATTCGGATAAACCTGTAATCCCGAATTACCTGTAATTGCGACAGGAACTGCAGTAATATCACCTGCCAGCTTCAATACATCAGTACCGCTGATATCCTGCGTGTCTGCCTTCGAAAGGTAAACAACCTGTACCTCTTCTACAGTAGATGCTGCACCTGATGCTGTAAAGGTGATCTCGTAATTCTGTGCCTGTACGTAAACAAGCATAGAAAACATAAGTAATAGTAAAACTGATGATCTCATATGTGTTACATTTAATTTGGCCTACTTGTGTAAGACGTCGGCTTTCCTTAATATATCTAATGTTCTAAATATTAATTGACATAAATATTCAGTATATTGTATACAAATATAAATTCTTTTTTTTCTTTTTCAAATTATTTCAATATAAAACCTTATAATCAAAATTATATTTGAAGTAACAATTCCCAGTTTCCGGTAGGTTTATTGAATGTAAAGTGAGATTGTATAAAGGACAGAACCAGACTGGGAAATTAAGAATACATTTACTCCCCCAAAAATTTGAATCGCCAGGGCTCATGTAATGAGACGACATGCTCCTGGCGTATAATATTATTCACTTTCTCAATTAGTTCAGGGTGTTCGGAAACCAGATTCTTAGTCTCCCCCGGATCCTTATCCAGATCATATAATTCCCATCTTTGATTCCCTCTATGAATGTCTTTTAATAAAGCTTTCATATTTCCAATCCGAACTGCGATCTGTCCGCCGTAAGAAGGAAACTCCCAATAGAGAAATTCATGCTCCTTCTGATTTCCCCCTTTAAGGGTGGGCACAAAACTAATACCGTCTGTAAAATCAGGAATTTCAACGCCGGCTATTTCAGAAAGGGTTGGCATAATATCCCAGAACGCCGAAATATGGTGAGTGACTTGTCCTGCTTTAATAACTGCAGGCCAGGAAGCTATCATAGGCACTCTTATTCCTCCTTCATGAAGAAATCCTTTCCCAAAACCATATTCGCAACGAAAAGGTCCTCCGCTGTTAAACCAGGGAGAATCCGTTCCACCCAGATAGGATGGACCGTTATCACTGGTAAAAATAATTAGGGTGTTTTCATAAATACCGAGATTTTTGAGCTGCTGTACTAATTTACCTGTCTGATCATCCAGATAACTGACCATTGCGGCATATGCGGCCCGCGGATAGCGATGAGGATAATAATAGTCTCCCTTAATAAAAGGCTCCTCATCCCCAAATTTCTTTATATAATAATCAATCCAATCCTGCGGGACCTGCAATGGCAAATGCGGAATGGGTGTTGCCCAATAAAGAAAGAAAAGATGGTCTTTGTTTTCATCCACAAACTGAGTTATCTCTTCAAACATTAAATCCGGCGAATAATCATTCTGTTGATAAACGGCATAGCTGGCAGGATCATACGGATCTGCGCCCTCCGGAAGCTTTCTCCTGGGCGGGGGTATAGTATCGTTATTAAGATATACCCTTCGATCGTTCTTCCAAAGATAAAACGGATAGTAAGTATGAGCCTGGCGCTGACAATTATACCCGAAAAAGAAATCAAACCCCAGTTTATTAGGCACTCCATCGGTGTGCGGAGCGCCAAGACCCCACTTACCAACAATTGCTGTTTTATATCCTGCTGATTGTAAAACAGTTCCTAAAGTAACCGTACCTTTTTCAAGGGGTCTCTGCCCCTCAAGAGAAGAATCGGCATGCATAGCATAAAAGTCCCAAACATTTCCCCTTTCATCCCATTCATCATTACTACGTATCTGAGTCTTCCCGCTGTGCAATCCTGTTAACAATACCGAACGTGAAGGTGCACTGACAGGGGAACCGGAATAGTGTTGCGTAAAAAGCATGCCATCAGCAGCCAGCTTATCAATATTAGGCGTTTCAATTTTAGTTTGCCCATAGCATCCAAGCTCCCCATAACCAAGATCATCGGCCAGGATATATATAATATTCGGTTTTGACGGTTTGCTTCCATCGGAACAACTGCTAATACCGGTAGCTAATATTCCGATACCAAGAAATGATTTTAGAACCAGATTATTCATTTTTTAAAGCTTACTAAATAAAACAAATAGTGATATTGACCTTAACAAAGGTATTACATTAAATAAAGCCTGCCCGGGAAAGGTGTCGGCTTTCCCTTATACTTCCCAAAATAACATTTAATCGCAAATCAGGATGATCATAACCCGGGGCTGTTCAAAAATTTCTTTGTTTGCCCTGCCTGATGTCCGGAAATAGATTTGCTATAAATCCATTACTTTTAATATTCGTGTTTCAATCCTCTTTCCTGCCATCATCCTGACTAAATAAATTCCTCCGGATATTTCGGGAAGCTCAAATGTTTGTCTGTGTTGTCCGGGGGTCATCCCCTTATTTGCCAGAACTGTAATAACCTTTCCGGTCAGATCATAAACACTGATTTCTACCTTCTCAGGATACGTGATCTCAAACTCAATCGTTATTCTATCAGAAGCGGGATTGGGATATAGAGTAAAAATATCTGTTTTTTTTGATGGAACTCTAACATTAAGTCCCTGGAGATATTCATGAGCGCCGATGTCCCATGCTGCACCCTGAGGTCGTGAATTAAGGAAATAATCGTTAGTAAACAGGGGAGATAAATTGCATCCTGCATTAATTGCACTGCTTCCGGAAGTGAGGTTGAAATTTTCAGCTTCAATAGCTTCCGTGAGAAGCTGCCAACCCGTACTTTTCACAAAATTGCTATTTATTAATACATCATGAGGGCCAGTAGCATAGGGTTGATCAACAGTCCATGCGTTGTGATCCCAGACAAATTTCAAAGTATATGAAGGGTTGTTGAGGTAACTGCTACCATCTGTTGAAATGTCACCCGGAGGACAATATGAAATATTGTTTTTAAATTCAATGTTATTTGTTGTATAATCCTTCATAAGATACCCCAGACCGATATTTGTACTATTTGCTATCATAGTGTTATTATAAATAAGGATATTCTCCATAAGTCTGTTTCCGGTGGCATGTTCGCTGGCAACCGTTATTCCGGATGCCATTCCGGCAACCATATTATTATAGATATCAATATTATAAGCCTGATCAGCCATATGGCTGTTCTGGCCTTCAAGAACTTCTCCGGTAATTCTTATACCAGGGCCATTCCAAAGTCTTCCATTCAGGGTATACCGGAAAAAACGTTTATCAGCAATATTCGGACCGGCTCCCAGTACAAGATTTCGTCTGACAATCACATTATTAGTATTACAAAGATAAATACCTACTGCATGTACATTGAATAATATATTATCCTCAATAATATCATGGCCGGAATTCACTGTGCTCCATGTCCAATGAATAATTCCCTCTCCCCATGAGTCGTGTATATAATTTTTCCTGAATATTCCATTTCCAAAAGGGGAATGTGCAATACTTATAGAACCACCCCAGGTCACTAATCCGATACTGCCAAGAATCCCTTTCGTATAACCGTTATACCAGCCCCAGCAAGCTCCGGAAATTTCACAGTTTTCAACAATACCATAATTATTTGCATTATTAGTAATATTTACTCCTGCCATATATGTTTCCTCTGATTTTACATTTTGAATTAAAAAATATGCAGAGTTGGTAGCTGTATTTAAATTTCCGGTTATATGGATTCCGTACCATCCCGATTTAAATATATGAATGTTCTTAATATGAATATAATCTTTACTGCTCACATGTATTAATCCCTGCCAGGAATTTTTTGTGCCATAGTATAAATTTTCCGGTACAGTATAGTTGCTTCCGCTGATAACCGGCCGGCTCCCGTTTACTCCATGAACCACATTCGCTCCATCCATGTAATAGGACCCTATAACAACAGGGTCAGATGCGGTACCCTGCCAGCCTACATTAAAATATGCAGAGGGAGTGAATGTATCCCCGCAGCGGAAATATACATCATCACCTTCCTGAAAACTGAACGAACGAACCTTGTCTATTGTCTTCCAAGGAGCCCTCGGTGTATTCCCCGGATTAGAATCATTCCCGTCAGCCGAAACATAGTATTTACCCGGAGTGAGCGCATAAAGAAGTACATCCTCCGTACCGTCCTCCACAACCGTAATTCGTCCTTTGTACGTTAAATAACCCTCCTTCTCTACCATATAATTATACGTTCCGCTTCTTATCCCCGTTACAGTATATACACCCGCATCTTTCTTAACCCCGTTGAAGGTAACTATAGCACCTGATAATGGCTCATCAGCTTCATCCCTGATAGTAAAACTTATGTCATAGGTAATCAATTCTTCACTCAGTAAAAGCAAAATACCACCAGGCTCTGCCAAAGGAGCCCAACTGGCGGTAGTTTGAATCTCACTGTCAGTTGCAACCATGAAATCACTCATGGCTGAACCCAGAGGTGATCCCTCCGGATCCACCGTGACGGATGCACGGGCTTCAAAGCCATCACTCCACACTATCGCATCCGTACTTAACTGCCTGGCAACAAAAGCGGCCACGGCGCGCTGTCCCGCCCCGGCATTCACAGGATCAAACTGTAAAGAGTTTACTGTATCTTCACTACTATTAGTAACAAATCCTGCAATGCTCACTGCATTCCCGTATTCAGCCACAATAGCAGTGTAGTTGCTGTTCACATGCGGAGTTAAAAATGTCTTTTTTTTACTCTCACTTGCCCCGGCAATCTTGTAGAATACATGCAACCTGGCATTTGAAAGTACATCGGCAAGAAAAAACCAACCCGTTTCAG
>CAYVTV010000036.1:8267-21402 GCA_964454295.1 uncultured Bacteroidaceae bacterium | reverse complement strand
CAACCAGTAAACCTATGGGAGGCATGATAATGTCGTTTACAATGGAGCTTACAATTTTACCGAAGGCGGCTCCGATGATGATGCCTACAGCCATGTCGATAACATTGCCTTTCATGGCAAAAGCTTTGAATTCATTCAGAAATTTCATATTGCTTAAGTATAAAGGGTTGAAGTTAATTTTAAGCCAAATTAGAGAAAAAATTTATTTTATGCATCTGAAAGTGTGATAAATTTGTTTCCCAACCGGAAAAGATAGCGCTATTTGCTGCGGATAATGTAGGTAATATTACTTCATCTGCAAAAATTACTGATTTTCTGAAATCCCGGAAAGACAGAAGCTTACATGAAACGGTTCAAAACTATCTGAATATGATGGTTGCTGCATATATTTTTTTTAAGGTTAACCGGTTCGATATAAAAGGTAAAAGACTCCTGGAAATACATGAAAACTATTACGTTGGAGATATTGGATTAAAGCATACAATGCTGGGGTACCGTATGAATGATATTCCCGGACATCTTGAAAACATTGTTTTTATGGAACTTCTCTCAAGGGGTTACCAGGTAAACATTGGGAAAATTAATGAATTGGAAGTAGACTTTGTTGCTGTTAAAAAAGATGTACGATATTATATTCAGGTAGCATATCTTCTTTCGGAAAATAGAACAATAGAACGGGAGTTCAGTGTACTGGAAAATATTCCGGATAATTATCCTAAAATAGTTTTATCTATGGACAAGATATTTGACAGAAGCCGGAATGGTATTCTCTGGTATAACCTGATTGATTTCCCGGGGAACAGAACGTTGAAAGACACTATTTAAAAAATCTTACCTCCAGCATTCTGCAAAGGGTATGATACACCGGTAACTGGTATTCCTGGATTTCAGCCGTGAGAGTGGAAGGAATGCAGACAGTCACATCACAATATATTTTCAGCGCACCGCCTGTCATCCCCGACATGCCAATCACCTTTAACCCTTTTGCTTTTGCAGTGATGGCAGCATTTACCACATTCTTTGCATTGCCTGATGTACTGATAGCCATCAGCACATCCCCTGTATTCCCATAACCGATAATTTGCTGGGCGAATACCAGGTCAGGATCAATATCATTGGAAACAGCGGTGAACAGGGCAGTATGTGCATTGAGGGATATGGCAGGAAGTCCTGCCTGGAGTTTCCCTGCTATATATTCCCCTTTTTCAGGAGAAACTTCCCTGAGGTTCTCAGCGAGGCTTTTCTTCAGAGGCCGGGGCATTTCAAAACTTTTCATCAGTTCCCCGACAATATGATCGGCATCGGAGCTGCTTCCCCCGTTACCGCAGATAAGTAATTTCCCGCCTTTACTGTAACATTCTTCCAGTAAAGTGTAACTTATCATAATGTCATCCCTGCAGGAAATCAGTAAAGGGTGGTTTTCAATCAGGGCATCAAGTATAGTTTCCGAGTTCATTTATAAAATAACTTAAATTTTAAAGTAATAGCATCAAGCATAATGCATTATAAATTAATATATTATGACTTCTTCCTTTGTGTCCCTTCGTGAAATACTTCGTGTCCTTAGTGGTTAAAAACGTATTGAGATTAACCACAAAGGTACACAAAGGGTCTCACAAAGGTACACAAAGGGGAAAATGCATGATATATTAGAATAAGGTATCATATAATGCAACACATAATGCAGCATAATCGCCAATACTTTCTCCCAGTTTTGCAGGGACGATCTTACATACAGCCAGGGCTGACGGAATAGCTTCCTTCTCAAGTATACTGTAAACGATCGGTCTAAAGAGGTCTTCATTCCTGGAGTAAATGCTGCCGATCACAATACATTGCGGGTTAAGAATATCAATGATCACAGCAAGTCCTTTTCCCAGGTAACCGGCAGAAGTCTCAACAATATGCATGGCAGTTTTATCTCCTTTCCGCGCGGCTTCGAAAACAGCTTTTGCGGTTATGTTATCTGTCTTTTCCACTGAAGCACAAAATCCAACTTTCCTGCCGGCATTCAATTCTTCTGTAACTATGGTTTTGGCAAGTCTTGCGATACCTCCCCCGCTGCAAAATCCTTCGAAGGATCCGGCTTTCCCAAAACCTACCGGTCCGTCGTCAGCAAGCCGGATATGTCCCACTTCACCCCCGAGATCATTGGTGCCCGCATACAGCCTGTTATTGAGGATCAGACCTGCTCCCATCCCGGTACCGAAAGTTAAAAAAACCATATTTTTTGTTTCCTTACCTGCGCCCATGAGCCACTCGGCCAGTGCACAGGCATTTGCATCATTTTGAACTGAAGTTTTAACTCCGAACTCATTGTTGAAAATCTCTGTTATGGGTATGTTATCCCATCCCGGCAGATTGGGAGGTGAGTAGATCATACCTTTCTCCGAATCGAGCGGTCCGCCGCAACTGATGCCTATTCCCTTTAAGTTATCCTGATCATATTTTTTAAAAAGAGATCTGACATGCGACTTGAATTCATCAATAACAGCGTAAGGGCCTCTTTCCACCTTCGTTTCGAAAGATACTTTTTCATACAGGTTGAACTCTTTGTCGCCCACCACTATGGCGCATTTGGTTCCGCCAACATCAAATCCTAAAAAATATGCACCGGTTTTTTTCATTTTTATTGAGTTTATTATCAAAATAAAGATATGTAACTATTAAGGATGGCAAAAATACTTTATTTTCTCGCAGATTTGCGCAAATTTAATCGCAGATTTTTACTGATTTAAAAAGTGTTATTATTTAGTTCTGCGATATTCTGCGACTTTTTCTGCAGTTTATCAGCGGGAAATAAAACATTTTGATATACCTGAATCGTTACAAGTTATAATGATTTTCATTTATTTCTAAATACTGGTAAAAATAAGAAGAAATTGTTATCTGATAGTATATTGAATTGGGTTTTGATACAATTCGTCACACTGCGAGCGCTGACCACGTGTCGCCCTGGCTTTAGCGGTGGCACAAGCTGGTCTGCGGACGGAATAGTGCAGGCTCAAACACATTCCAGGAATATGTCACTTGTCACCCTTGTCACACGTCACTTATCACACGTCACTAACCTAAATTATGCAAAACATAGCTTCTGCAGCCTGAACACATTACCAGTATACATTTGTATCCCAGGCTAAATAATGAATAATCCCATTTCTATTACCCAGAGAAACATCATCAAGAGAGATAACCATTTTTTCATAATTATCACGGATTCCCTCCAGGTTTCCAAATTCCCTTTGAATCACTTTTTCATCTGTTAATAAATAACAAGTCTGTATGTATTTAACGGTTCCTTCTTTTTTAATAATAAAATCAATTTCTTTGGTTCTGTCCGTTCCGGTAAACACGTCATACCCGTTTCTTTTAAATTCAAGAAATACAGCATTTTCAAGTAGATAACCAAGACCGGGTTCAAATCCCGGATATAGAAGATTCCTGAATGACAAGTCATTTAAATAATATTTTCTGGTACTACCCAAAATCTTTTTCCCTTTCATATCATATCTGGGAACCTCATGGATCACATAAGTTTCTTTTAGATATTCAATATATGATGAAATAGTGTTGAAATTAGCAGTGACCTTTAAACTTTGAAAATAATTTACGATATTCTGTATTGAAACCGGATTGGAAATGTTTTGTATAAGATAACTGAAAATTAGTTCAAGAAGACCGGCATCCATAATTCTATGCCTCATAACTATATCTTTCAGCACGATAGTATTTTTCAGGTCATTGATATAATGCCGTTTGGTTTCCATACTGCTCAGGTTAAACAATTCAGGTAATCCTCCACTGGTTAAGAAACTGAGAAATTCACGTTTACCGGTAGATGTATTTGTAACAAGGCAGTATTCATTGAAAGAATAGGGAAAAACCTGAAAAGTGATATAACGTCCGGAAAGTAAAGATGCCATTTCTCCGGATAAGAGACTGGAATTGGAACCAGAAATAAACACTTCATATTCATTTGTATGATCCTGAGAATATGAATTAATAAGCTTTTCCCAATGCCCGATAAGCTGAACTTCATCAAAAAACATGTAAACTTTACCCACAGGTTGAATTTCACGGATATATTGTTTAATACATTGCTCTAAATCCTTCTCATTTCTTATGAAATCAAATTCAGTATATTCTTTGTTGATATAAAGAATATTTTGAGGATTAACCCGGCTTTTATGCAAATGAAATATCATTTGCCTTATGAGATAACTCTTGCCTGATCGACGTTGACCGGTAATTACTTTAATTAATCTATTACCCAGATATGCTGAAAATTTCTGAAGATATGATTCCCGTATTAATCCTAAATTTGGTTTCTTATTATCCCAGAAATTATATTTCTTTAATACTTCAAAAGAATCTTGCATAATGAGATTTATTTAAACGCATTGCAAATTTATGAAAATATTACATAATATTGAAATATATTTCAATATTTATTATTTATCTTCAAAACAAGGCTATAAAAAAACCTCTGTGTCTTTTCAGTATTACTTTTTTTAACAATGGAGAAATGAGTGTTACACAGAGAATCACAGAGTAAACAAAGAGAAACACAGAGAAAGAAATTCTACCATTGAAAAAAATTCTAAATTCTTTATGTGCAGACTTATTTATAAGTTTATTACTTAGCTATGTTGTATATTTGGGCATAAAACCTTTATGTATTGCACTGCAGTTCACAAAAGAACATTAAATTAAAAAAACTAATTTATTCTATGTCATGCAAATACTCCGTGATACCGCCTATATCGAACTTCAAAAGTATGTTAAAAACGAAAAAATGCTCATTCATTCACTGTGTTCTGAAGCCGTTATGCGTGCGCTTGCCCACAGGCTGGGGGAAGATGAGGAGAAATGGGGACTGGCAGGACTTCTTCACGATATCGATGTGGAAGTCACCCACGCCGATCCTCATACTCATGGATTAATGGCTGATGAGATTCTGAGAGGGATCGGGGTTGATGAAGAGATCATTGATGCAATCAGCATGCACAATGAGATAGCCACCGGCAAAGACAGGAATACGGTTTTCCAGCATGCCCTCGCTGCAGGGGAAACCATTACGGGGTTAATATATGCCACGGCACTGGTATATCCCGATAAAAAGATAGCTTCGGTCAAATATAAGTCGGTAAAAAAGAGGATGACAGAGAAGGCTTTTGCCGCTTCAGTTAACCGTGAAACTATTATGGAATGTGAAAAAGCGGGCATAGGACTGGATGAGTTCATACAGATCTCTGTGGATGCAATGAGGGGTATTAGTAGAGAGATCGGGTTGTAAGAAGTGGTTACGTGGTTACGTGGTTGAGTGGTTGAGAGGCATTCCTTCGTGTCCCTTTGTGCTGCCTTCGTGTCCTTTGTGGTTAACTATATAACGTATTGAACCACAAATGGACACGAAGGTAGCACAAAGGAGCACGAAGGATAATCATAACGCTCCTATTAAAAAATCTCCTTGCCCAAAAGCAAAACATGTAATCCAAACATAAACATAAATTTCTTCAGTTTTTCCCTGAGAAACCTGTAACTTTTCAGCTTTGATGTTTTGACTGTATTGATTGATATTCTGAGGGTATCAGCTATTTCCTGGTTTGACATACCCTCCAGGCTTTGCTGCATAATTATTCTTGATTTCAGCGGGAGTTCATTAATAAAATTATGAATAATCCGGCAGGTTTCTTCTTCAATGACACTGTCTCTGAAGTAAGCTTCAGATTCAACATTTTGCTTGTCATACTTCGCAACAATTTTTTGATGTTTGAGATGATTTAAGCACTTATTTCGTATAACCGTATAGATAAAACCTTTTGCTTTTTCAATACTGGTAAAATTTTCCCGGTTTTTCCAGTATTCAATAAATGCTTCCTGGACAAGATCCTTACTAACTTCTTCAGAACTGATAAAACGACGTGCAAAAAGACAAAACCCAGGGTAAAAGATATAGAAGAACTCCTTAAAGGCTTTTTCATCACCCTTAATTAATTGAAAACTTATATCTTCTGATGGAGGCATATAAGAAGAAATTGACTTTCTAACCATCAACAAAACTAAGTGATTTATTTAATTAAAAAAAAAGCCGGGAGGTTTCCACCTTTGCTTGCACTTTTGCCACCCTTGGGCTACCGGAGGCCCCGCTTTCGTTTAGCTTACACCATCCATCGGCAGATAAACTAATTTTAGAGAAATAACATATTTTCCCCACCCAAAAAATCACCCTCTTTTATCACTCAGTTGTTTTATCAATAATTTAACTTATTTTTTATAGATAATGCAGGAATTACAAGATCATTTCAGGATCTCTGTCCTCATCACCAGTAAAATCTGTGGTGATATCAGTCTGGAAGAACAGGCTGAATTAGACGGTTGGGTCAATCAAAGCGCTGAGAATAAAAAATTATTTGACAAGTTACAGAATCATCAGAATCTAAAAGACTATCAGAGAAAATATGAATTTTTTAACACGGATTCAGCGTGGAAAATAGTTTCGGGAGAATTATTTGCTGCTCACAGGAGGAAGCTGATTCTAATGAAGGTATTAAAGTATGCGGCATTTTTAGCTTTACCTCTGTTGGTTGCCGGCATAGGTTATTACTTTTATAGCAAAAGCCCGGCATCTGAGATTACAGCATCCGGGGCTGATAATATTATGCCAGGCAGCCTAAAAGCGCGTTTAATTCTGGCGGATGGGCAGACATATCATCTTGACGATGAGAAAGCATTTAACTTTTTAGAGGAAGACGGAACGTTAATAGAGAAAAGGCAAAGCGCAATTGATTATTCGAAAGATTCTGTCATACCGGTAGAGGAAACTTATTTATATAATACCATTGAGGTTCCTCGTGGGGGAGAATACACCCTCATTCTTTCCGACGGTACTACTGTACATCTCAATTCATTGAGTTCGCTTCGATATCCTGTAAAATTTTCTGGGAAATACAGGATGGTTGAGCTTTCGGGAGAAGCTTTTTTTAATGTCAGGCATAATACAGGAGCCCCTTTTATTGTAAAGATAAACAATGCAGAAGTTGAGGTGCTTGGTACTGAATTTAATATTAATGCTTATGAAAAAGCGGTATTTAATGCCATTACTCTTGAACAGGGAAGTATAAAGATATATACCAAACAAACAGGCACCGCAGGTACAGTTTTGAAACCAAATCAGCAGGCCATGGTTTCACAAAATGATGAAATGAAGATAAGGGAGGTTAATGCATCATTCTTTTCTTCATGGAGGCATGGTAAGATTGTATTTAAGGATGAGAGGCTGGAAGATATAATGGATGTGCTTGCAAGATGGTATTCTATAGATGTGTTTTATTTAAATCCTT
This sequence comes from uncultured Bacteroidaceae bacterium, assembly GCA_964454295.1. Classification (GTDB taxonomy): domain Bacteria; phylum Bacteroidota; class Bacteroidia; order Bacteroidales; genus CAYVTV01. The sequence continues at coordinate 14,059 of CAYVTV010000036.1, read as the reverse complement.
CAGTGAAAGAGCTCAGATTTGGAGGGTCACTGAATAAATACGAGAGTATATCACCTATTCTGGAGGTCTTTGAATTAACAAATAAAGTTAAATACAGAATAAACGGGAATAGCATTCTCTTTTATGAATAAAAAAGAACAGGAAATGTGACGGCATTTCCTGTTCATTACAATTTAATTAACACAAGAGTACAAACCTTATGTCTAACTAAAAGCGTTTAAATTTATGAAAAATTACTCACTAAAGTTTTATCATTTACGAAAAAACTTACACAAAACCATTCTAGTCATGAAAATTATTACCCTTTTACTTACAATTGGGTTGATTAATGTTTCGGCTAGTGTTTATTCCCAGGAGGCAAAGATCAACCTTGATCTGAAGAATGCGAGCCTCGAAGATGTCCTTTGGGCCATCCAGGAGCAAACTGAATTTGTATTTCTTTACAGTACGGATGATGTAAATAGAATCGATAATATTGATCTTACTGTTAAAGATGCAACTATCGAGGATGTACTGGCTGAGTGCCTGTCTGATTCTGATCTGAGATACAGGATCAAACATAAAACTGTTGTAATAGCTTTTCAGCCTGCGGCGAGAAAAATAAAACATATTTTTTTTCCGCTTGAATACCCTCAACCGATGATTACTGTTACCGGGAAGGTTATTGATAATGAAGGAGTCCCTTTGCCGGGGGTGAATATTGTTATTCAGGGGACTACTACTGGTACTATCACAGGGGCACAGGGGGAATATAGTATTGACATACCCGGACCTGAAACTGTGTTAGTATTCTCCTATGTTGGTTACACCAGGCAAACTGTCAGAGTTGGAGAGAGGAGGGTTATTGATATTACACTTTCACCGGATATAGCGCAACTGGAAGATGTTGTGGTGGTAGGATATGGAACCATGAGGCGTAAAGATTTAACCGGTTCGGTGGTAAGTGTGAGAGCAGAGGAACTTATTGAAAAACCGGTAACCAATTTTGCCCAGGCACTTCAGGGAAGGGCTGCCGGGTTGACTATTATGAACTCCCATGGTGAACCAGGGGCAGAGATGATCATCAGGATCCGTGGTGGGAACTCTCTCAAAAATGATAACAAACCGCTCATTGTTATTGATGGTATACCCACGGACATAGATTTATCTTCGATATCACCGTCAGATATCCAATCCATTGATATTCTTAAAGATGCATCTTCCACAGCCATTTATGGTTCCAGAGGAGCAAACGGAGTATTAATGATCACAACCAACAGGGGAACAGTGGGTAAACCGGTTATTAACTTTTCCACCTATATGGGTTTCGATCAGTTAAGATACAAACTTCCGATGCTTAATGGTCGCGAATATGCTGATTTAGTAAATGAAAGACTTGAATTAACCGGATTACCACCTAAGTATGATGAGGTTTTCTTGAGAGACTCTACTGCCGGGACCGACTGGCAGGAGCACTTATTCAGAACTGCCCCGGTGAATAACTATCAGTTGTCTGTAAGCGGTGGAAACCAGGATGTGAAATATTTCACTTCACTGGGATTCTTCGATCAGTCGGGTATAATAATAAATTCATACTTTAAAAGGTATACCATGCGTGTTAACCTGGATGCCAATATAAGTGATAAGCTAAAGGTAATGCCGTCTGTTGACCTGGGCCGGACAAATTCAAATGCAAATTCCAGACAGGCTTCTGTTGTATATAATGCATTATTGCATAACCCTCTTAGTTTGGTCAATGAAACCGGTGAATATTATCTTGACCCGGTTACCGGGGAAGAAATTCCCGATGACACTCCTCTGAAAAGAGCTATGGAAAGGATTAATCAGAGGAATGTCCATTATGCAAATATCTCTTTACCTGCATATTATAATATTATCCCTGAATTGACAGTAATGGTTCGCTTTGGGATCAACTTCAATCAAAATGTGAATAATTTTTATACTCCACTGAGTACGGTTACCAATCCTTCCGAGACCAGGGCAAACATTACCAATAGCCAGGGATTTAAATGGGTAAATGAGAATACAATTAACTACAGCAAGCAATTTGATCTGCATTCATTGAATGTACTGGCAGGAATGACCTTTGAAGAGTTCCAGTCAGAGTACACAACAGTGAATACATCAGGGTTTGAAAATGATAACCTTACCTATCATAACCTTTCGGCTGCAACTATATTGCTGCAACCTTCTTCCGGCCATATCAGAACATCACTGGTATCAGGGTTGTTCAGGGTGAATTATTCCTATAATGATAAGTATTTGTTCACAGCTACCGGCAGGGGTGATGGTTCATCCAAGTTTGGGGTAAACCATAAATGGGGCTTTTTCCCGTCAGCGGCCGTTGCATGGCGTCTTGGACAGGAAGATTTTATAAGGAATATGGATGTATTTGATAACCTGAAACTCAGGGTGAGCTATGGAGTGACAGGAAACCAGAACTTCCCTGCATATTCGTCTCTCGACCTGCGGGGGAATTTGATGACGGTTTTCAATAATACATTATATGCGGCAACATTGCCCACAACTATGCCCAATGCTTCTCTCTCATGGGAAACAACAAGCCAGTTAGATGCCGGAGTTGAAATGGCATTTTTAAGAAACCGTTTAGCACTGGTTGTTGATTACTATAATAAAACAACCGACAGGCTTATGCTGGATAAACAGATCCCTTACTACACCGGGTTTACGTCTGTTATAGACAATGTTGGAAAACTCGAAAATAAAGGGGTAGAGGTTACTGTCGACGGCAGAATTCTTGATGGTAGTTTCAAATGGATAAGCTCATTAAATGTGAGTTATAATAAAAATAAGGTTCTTTCCCTTGCCAATAATGCTGACAGGATGATAGGCGAATTTGAAGGTTCAGGCAACTATGCGGGAATCATTAATAACATGATCATTGTCGGAGAACCCCTTGGAACTTTCTATGGATTTAAAACAAACGGAGTTTATCAGTGGGAGGAAGATATTACATCTGCACCCAAACAACCTAATGGACTGGATTCACAACCCGGAGACGTCAGGTATGTGGATGTTACAGGACCCGATGGCGTTCCGGACGGTGTCATTACTGATGATGACAGGGTTATTTTAGGAAGTGCACTGCCAAAATGGAGTGGTGGTTTTTCAAATACTTTCAGTTTTATGAATTTTGACCTCACCATTTTTGCAAATGCTTTTTATGGCAATAAGATTTTCAATATGTCAAAGTTCAGGCTCTTTTCACTTACAACCGACTGGAATAGCCTTGCATATGTGAAAGACAGGTGGCGTGCACCAGAACTGGATGGTTCCGGAAATCCTATCCAGGGAACAGGAAATCCAAGCAATACCATTCCCCGCTTATTGAAAACGAATGAGAATCCTTATGTACATGTTCATGACCGGTTTATTGAGGATGGTTCATTTCTTAGGATCAGAAATATAACCCTGGGATATAATGTGCCGGATAATTGGCTAACCAGACTTAATATTGAACAGATCAGGGTTTATACAGATGTTCAGAATTATTTCACTTTCACCAAATACCAGGGATATGATCCGGAAGTAAGCGACTTTGGAGATAATAACAGGGGACTGGGTATTGACAAATTTACCTTTCCAATGTCCAAGTCCTGGGTATTCGGATTACAGTTTAGATTCTAATAACTGTTATTGAGAGGTTATAATTTTAATGTAAACGAAAAAATATACCAAAATGAAAAATATAATAAAATTCTTATTACTGATCTTATTCATCACATTAGTTTCATGTGAGGAATTTTTAAAAGAGGAGCCACTGGGACTTAACACTTCAGCAAGTTCTTTTAAAACTGAATCAGACGCATGGGCAGCCTTAAATGCGGTCTATGATGTAACCAAAGACATGGGTATCCGTGCCAGCCAGTCGTCAAACAGTACCTGGTTATTTTCCATGTTACAGTGCTGTGATGACATGACCTATCGTGCAAATAATACCCAGGTAAGGGAAATAACCAATTTTAGTTATACCCCCTCCAATATACTGTTGTTAACAGTATGGTATTATATGTATAATGGTATTGCCAGGGCTAATAATGTGCTTGAAAATGTGGATCGTGTTGAAATGAATGCGGCCAGGTTAAATCAAATTAAGGGTGAAGCCAGATTTCTGAGAGGCATGTTTTATTTTTACCTGGTACGTATTTTTGGTGATGTTCCGAATATTAATTACTATATGGCGTCACCGGATATGTTACCACGCTCTCCTGCTGAAGAAGTATATCAGACCATTATTGCTGATTTTAAGTTCGCCTATGAAAATCTTCCTTCAACAACTCCCGAACTTGGCAGGGCAACATCAGGTGCGGCAGCCGCGTTTCTTGCCAAAGTGTATCTTACCCGTAAAGAATGGTCAGACGCATCATTTTATGCAGATAAAGTGATTCAGTCTGACGTGTATTCATTAGTGCCGAATATACGCGATTATTTTGATGATAATAAAAAGGAACAGAATACAGAGGCTATTTTTGAAGCCCAGGCTGCACATCAGATTGGCTATCAGGGAGCGTTGTTCAGGTATATGAATCAACAACAAATACCTGAAAACTCAGCTGTACCGGGGTATGTTATAACCGGAGCTCCAATGCAAATGTTTATGCAAACATGGGACTTATTCTTCAACTATGAAGACGAAGATCTGCGTAAACAAAAACTAATACATGTAGTTGCATGGCAAAGAACGGTTTATCCTCCTGTAATGCTCGATTCCCTTCAATATCCATGGACTTATAAATATACAACCACAAGTCCGCCCAGTGAAATTTATGCTCCTAACTTCCCGCTGATGAGATATTCAGATGTCCTGTTAATGCATGCTGAAGCACTTAATGAACAAAACCAGACAGCTAATGCCTATCAGTGGATCAATATGGTCAGGAGAAGGGCATTTGGTTACCCGGTTGATACCCCGTGTCCTCATGATCTTCCTGCCGGATTATCACAATCTGATTTCAGGGAAGCTGTGTATCAAGAAAGAAGGCTTGAATTTGCTTCTGAAGGCCAGAGATGGTTTGATTTAGTGAGAACAAACAGATTAATACCAACATTAAATGCATTTTCTGTCAGACTTCAGAATGAGTTTAGTGACCCTGCATTAAGTGTTATGTCCAGGTTAGTACCTGATAAAGTATTGTTTGTAAGAAATTCTCAGAATCATATCATGAATCCCATTTCTGAAAAGCATATGCTGTACCCCATACCTCAGCTTGAGATTGACGGTAATCCTCTGTTAGTGCAGAATCCTGGTTATTAAAATTGAATCATAGTTAGTTAGTAGTTTAGTTAGTTGTTCACCCCTATGCAGGTTGATCTTAATGATCAGCCTGCGAGGGTGAATAACAATGAGCGACCAGGGATGTGAACGGGTTCTTTTCAGAATTATCTCATTTTTATTGACTCTCAATTTATAACCTTTTTACATAAAACAGATATAATTTGTGTTTTTTCAGCAATTAAGGGCATGATAGGTTTTATCAGATAACATCTGCCTTTCGGGGCTAAATTAATTGAATTACATACTATTTTTATTTCATGTTCGGCATTCGCCTTAATTATATAAAGTAGTGATTATCAAAAATATTATCTATGAGGATTTTAGTAAGCACTATAATATTCTTTTATTATTTTTCTGGATATTCGTTGGTTTGTTATGCAGATTATAAAGATGAAATTCTGAAACTCTCACGAATAGATATTTTACCTCAATTCCAGGAAAATGTTATTTCCATGCAGGTTTCCAGCTACAACACAACCAACAAAAACAATAATGG
>CAYVTV010000036.1:0-8257 GCA_964454295.1 uncultured Bacteroidaceae bacterium | reverse complement strand
TTTTTCGGGAAAATATTCTTATTTGCGTAAAGAAGACGGGAATCTGGTAATAGCTGAGCTGCAGGGCCCGGGAATAATCCACCGTATATGGACCCCTACTCCTTCCAATGATACAATACAGTTTTTTTTTGATGGTGAAAGGAAGCCTCGTATTGAACTGAAATTTATCGATCTTTTCTCGGGAGAATTATATCCTTTTGTCAAACCTGTTGTGGGAAATGAAGTAGGAGGTTATTATTGTTATTTACCAATTCCCTATAAACATGCCTGTAAGATTGTGTATAAAGGAAGCATAATGCATTTCTTCCAGATACAATATAGTGAGACCGATGGGGAAAGGATTCAGACTTCATTTCCGTTGAAATTTTCAGAGGCTGAAAGTGAGGCGCTGAAGGATGTATGCAGTCTTTGGCAAAATTACGGGGATAACATATTAAACCTGATCTATAAAGACGGGGAACAAATTAAAACTTCAACCAGAAACCTTACGATTAAGCCAGGTGAAATACAGCCGGTATTTAATCTGAAAAAAGGAGGAAGGATCTTAGGAATTGAAATTACACCCGTAGTTCCATTGAACAGTAGTTTTAAGGATTTGATTTTCAGAGCAAACTGGGATAATGAACCTGTACACGCCATAAATAGTCCGTTATCCGACTTTTTCGGGTATGCTTTCGGAAAACCTTCAATGAAATCATTATTGATCGGGGTACAGGATAACACACATTACTGTTATTTCCCCATGCCGTTCGATAAAAAAGCGATACTTGAATTGCAATTCCTGCAAAATCCATTAAATACACTCAGGGAAATTCCTGTAATGATAAAAGTATATTATACCGAAGATAAACGATCTGTTAATGAAGGCAGGTTTTATGCAGAATGGAGAAGGGAAAAAAATCCTGAAATGGGGGAACCCTACATGATATTAAAAAAATCGGGACGCGGTCATCATGTGGGCACAATACTTCAGTCCCAGGGATTGAATCACGGTCCTACCAGCTTTTTTGAAGGTGACGATCAATGCTATATAGATGGTGAGCTAAGGTTGCACGGAACGGGATCAGAAGACTATTTTAACGGGGGATGGTATGCCATTCCCGACAGATGGGATAAGGCATTTAATTTACCCGCACACGGATGCCTTGGCTATTCCTTTCCGCTGGCCAGGACAGGAGGATACAGATTGCTGATCACTGATAAGATATCTTTTGAAAAGGAAATTTTACTGACCATAGAACACGGCCCTGAAAATAACAATGTTCCGGTAGATTATGTTTCGGTTGCGTTTTATTATTGTGATACGCCACCGGTATATAATGAAATACCGGATACAGCATTGCTTCACCCTGTTGAAACACCTGATACGCTGGAGTACAGGATCCATGTATTGCCGGTTACAGCACTGAGCAATGGAGGCAAACTTTCCAGGTATAATTTCAGGGATGAAAACATGGGCCGGAATTATAATATTTTGAAACTGGAGGCATATAATAATGGTTTTGTGAGACTTGAAATGGAAGTGCCACATCCGGGAGAATATCAATTGTATCTTTCGTATCTTAAATGTCCGGAGGGTGGACAATTTGATCTGAATCAGCGTCAGATCCCGGTAAAAAGAAACATAGATGGTTATGCCGGCGAATATACCCTCAGAGATATTGAATACATGGGAAATATTTTAACTGAAGAGGGCACAAGCACCATAACGATTGTGTTAAAAGATCCTCCGGATGGTAAAGAAATAAGTTCCTTCTTATTATACCGGATCCTTCTCGTAAAATCAAAAGTAAAAAGAGTGTGATTATTTTAATTGTAAATTGATTAGTCAGTAAAACAATTATTCCTTAAAAAACAACATATGCAAAAAACTTCAATTCTATTGGTATTATTGTTACTATCTTCTTTTATATATGCCAGTGATTTTAACATTACAGATTATGGGGCCATACCTGACGGAGTAACATCAAATACTATTGCCATTCAAAAAGCAATAGATGAATGCGGCAAACAGGGTGGGGGAAGGGTAGTCATTCCTGCCGGAGTATTTCTCACGGAAACGATAAGGTTAAAAAACAATATACATCTTTATTTTGAGACAGGGGCTACCCTGTTGTCAAACCCGGAACCCGACGGATACGAGCCTTCCATTGTTGTACTGGCACAGGATTGTAAAAATGTCACGATCTCCGGCTCGGGGATTATTGACGGACAGGGACCTACGATGTGGAGGAGGAAACCTGAAAGTGAACTTTCACAGGGAATAATAAATTCTAAAAAGTTTGGCTGGAAGCAGGTCAATCATTACCACCATATCCGGCCGCGCTTATCTAACCTGATACGTCTTGTTAATTGTGAAAATGCACTCGTTGAAGGATTAATGCTGAGAAATGCTGAGAGGGGAACACTTCAGGTCGTTGAATGCAACTGGGTGCATGTAAATGATGTAATTATCAAGAATTCACTTTGTGGTCCATGTGAGGGACTACGGATCAGTTCTTCAACCAATGTTACGGTTTCCGGATGTATTATCTATACAGCCGATGATGCGCTTGTGTTAAAAAGCACCAATGTTGACAAACCTTGCAGGAACATAACGGTTACTAACTGTATTTTAACTTCTCTATCCAGTGCATTTAAAATTGGAACAGAAACCTATTGTGCATTTGAGAATATCGTTTTCAGCAACTCCATTCTTACACGCTCAACACCAGATGATCCTTATGTACAGGAGGGTCTGGACACTGTTGATCCGGATCACTGGGGAGACGCTCTTGCCGCACATACGGGAATATCACTTTCTTCTGTTGACGGAGCGCATGTCAGGGGAGTAACAATCTCAAATATTGTGATGGATGGAATACGCGGGCCTATTTTTATAAGGCTGGCAAACAGGGGTCGGGTGGAAGGCGAAATGGTCCCCAATTCTATACCAGGTACAATGAAGGATGTGATCATATCCAATGTGGTTGCTTATGGAGCCAGTCATGCATCCTCTATTACCGGTATCCCCGATCATATGGTTGAGAATGTAATTCTTAGCAATATTTCCATACACACAAAGGGTAACGGAACAAAAGAAATGGCTTCCAAAATCCTGGGAGAGAATGAAAAAGGCTACCCCAGCTCCATTATGTGGGGGCAACCTCATGTCTCAGGGCTTTTTGTAAGACATGTTAAAGGACTGGATATCTCAAATATGAAAATATTCCTTGATGCACCGGATGAAAGACCATTAATGAATTTTGTCAATGTCAACGGATTAAACATTGATCGCCTTGTCAGTGATGAAAATTCCATAGGGTCCACAGTTATATCCATGTCAGATGTCAGGAATGTTAAAATGGAAGATTTGCAATTGCCTGCTCTATCCGACAAATTGTTGTCAGTAAGCGGGAAAAATAATTCACAGGTAATTATTGAATCCTACAGGAAAGATATCGCAAAAAAGATTTCCCTTTCATCAGAAGTAAACCCTGAAAATATTATTATAAAATCTGCATTTTAAATTATAAACATAATTAACGTATGAGTCCACTCCGCAAAGTCGGATACTTTTTAGAAAAATCATTATTTTACTGAAATTTAATGGACTAATAAATTTATGATATTAACACAACGTAAGTCAATCAGCAAATTAACTTTATAAACTTTCAACTTTCAACTTTTTAAACTTAACTCATTTATTTAATATTAATCAACAGTTCAAAATATAACAAAGGTAAAATGCGATTATCTTTTTTGAAATACAGGATACTAATTCCTTTACTTTTAGTTTATGCAATCAGTTGCAACCACACCAGAAGCAGGGTGGAGCTCTACCCTCCCGTTCCGGGAGCAGAGGTTGATGCGCGCATACGTGTTGAAGTAAACGGGAAAAGAGTTGAATCGGATTATTTTAAAAATTATCATCCCTTAAGGTTGTATCATTACTATGAATCAAGCCGTGTGCGCTTTGCAGCAGACGGAAAGGTTGATATAAATGTACATATTGATATTCCCGTCATTACAGATGTTGTTTTACGAACTGTCGGGATAGATATTCCGGTTAAGATACATCAATCTTCTCTTATCTTCTCACTACCAGGACCAGGTAATTACTATCTCGAGTTACCTGATCTTTCCCTGCCCGGTTATCCGTATACCCTCTTATTTTTTGTTGACGATCTCAGGCATATTAAGAACCAGAAAAAACTGATAAGACAGGGGGAATATAAAGATATCACCAATTATGGTATAATATCCGATCCTGAGCTGAACCAGACTTTAAAAATCCGGAATGTGTTAAACAGCGGAGGGAAGATATTGTTCCCGCAAGGTATTTACAGGACGGAAAATTTAAGGTTTGTTTCCAACTCTGAAATATTCCTGGCAAAAGGTGCTTTAATAAAGGGAACGGATAATTATCATTTGAATAAGATTCCTGCTTTCATTGAGATAGATACAGCAGATAATATTAAAGTTTTCGGCCAGGGAGTCATTGATGCAAACGGAATGATAGCACACGACAGTGCTTCACGCACAACCATACATGGATTTAATATTTCAGGAAGCAGCAATATTGTATTTGAAGATTTTACAATTCAGGGCACAAATTCATGGTGTGTCGACATCCGGTACTCTAAATTTTTTACGGCAGACAATATTAAAATATTCAGTGGCAAGGATGGTGTTGATCCTGATGCTTCCCAGGATGTGTTGCTTAAAAACCTGAGCATTCAATCTCTGGATGATGCTTTTGCCATCAAAAACAGGTATCCGACAAGGAGTACAACAGAAAGAATTTTAATGCAGAACTGTATCGTCACCAGTCTCAAGTCATCCTTAAAAGTAGGAACAGAAACAAGGGCACTCATTAAGGATGTTACATTTGAAGATATTGATGTATATTACGGGGAAAGGGGCATAGTTCTTTACGCCATGGATGGAGGCCCTGTGGAGAATATCACATGGCGGAATATCAGGATGTCCATTATCGACTGGGAACATGAGTTTCTAAGCGGGATGGCATTTCATCTTTTTATCCGGAAAAGACAGGGAAGTACTCCGGTAAAAAATATAATTATTGAAAATGTGCATACCAACTTTATTTATCATTCTCATTTTGAAGGTCTGGAAGAAGCCCCGCTGAATGATGTTAAAATGAAAAACATACATATTGTGGTTGATCAACCCAAAAAGGACAGTTGTTTTCTCTTTAACTGTGCGGGAAATGCCAGGATTGAAATTGAAAACCTTACAATTGACTGGCAGGATAATAAGGATAAATGGCTGGGCATTTCATCAGGGGATTGTATTATAAATAAAGATTAAGTGGCATTTATAATTTTTGTCGCGTTAATCAATAGTTCGTTAAATCTAATTGGAACGCGAAGGCGCAAAGTGATGATTATTAATAACATGTGCAATATGAAAATAAACCATTATAACACTAATTATCAGTGGATCATAATAATATAAAGAAGTATTGAGTAATATAAATTAAACAAAAATGAACCACTTTTCGCGAAGCAATAAAATAGGATTGACAGTCCTGTTGATCTTGAGCTGCTTTTTGTTTTCCTGTATATTCAGCAAGTTTGTCAAAGAACCTCAATGGCCGCAGGTGACTAAAGAGAACAAACCCTGGACACGCTGGTGGTGGATGGGTAACATTGTTACCCCGGAAACATTGACAGAGACCATGGAGGAATATAAAAGAGCCGGCCTTGGAGGGCTTGAGATCACACCTATTTATGGAGTAAGAGGATATGAAGATCAGTTTATTGAATACCTGTCTCCTGAATTTTTAGATATTCTTTTATACACAATAAGTGAAGGAAAACGGTTAGATCTTGGGATTGATATTGCCGGCAGTTCCGGCTGGCCTTTTGGCGGACCCTGGGTTAAAACGGAGGATGCCTGTAAAAATATGATGTATAAGACCTATTCAGTATCCGGAGGGGAGCGACTAACCGAAAAGATACAATTTATACAGGAGCCGATGGCACATGCCATAAGAAGAAGATTTGATATTTCTGACATAGTGGAACCTGTTACGGCAAATGAAAATCTCCAGGCACTGGCACTGACGCAGGTAAGATATCCGGTAAGCTTGCCCCTGAAGGCTCTCATGGGATTTTCCGACTCAGGTGAAAAAAACGATCTGATAAACAGGGTTGATCATAACGGAAATCTGAACTGGACTGCAACGAAAGGAGAATGGATACTCTATGCATTATTCCAGGGTTGGCATGGGAAACTGGTGGAAAGGGCAGGTCCCGGGGGTGAAGGGGATGTGATTGATCATTTTTGTGCGCAGGCGATTGATCATTACTTCTCGAAATTTGATGAAGTGTTATCCGGGAAAGACATGAGCGGATTAAGGGCGTTTTTTAATGATTCATATGAAGTTGATGATGCGGCAGGACAATCTGACTGGACCCCGGAGATGTTTGAACAGTTTGAACGCCGGAGAGGTTATGATCTCCGGGGATACCTGCCTGCTTTATTAGGCCATGACGATGAAGAAACCAATATGCGGGTGCTTAGTGATTACAGGGAAACATTATCTGATCTCATACTGGAAAAATTTACACAAAGCTGGAGAGCATGGTCAAACAGGAATGGATTTATCATCCGTAATCAGGCTCACGGGTCACCGGGTAATATCCTGGATTTATACGCCGCAAGCGATATTCCTGAAACAGAAGGCCGCAATATGCAGAAAATAAAGTTTGCTTCTTCTGCGGCAAATGTTACTGGTAAACAATATACCTCATCTGAATCTGCAACCCTGCTGAATGAACATTTTATTTCTTCCTTAGGGGATGTTAAACCTGTGCTTGACCACCTTCTCCTTGGGGGAGTAAACCATATTTTTTATCACGGCACCACATTTTCTCCCATGAATGAGGAATGGCCGGGATGGCTCTTTTATGCAGCCGTGCATTTTGATCCAGTAAATAGCTTCTGGACCGATTTTGCTGCATTGAACAAATACATAACCAGGTGTCAGTCGCTCCTTCAGCAGGGAAATCCTGACAACGAAATATTGCTTTACTTTCCTGTGTATGACAGGTGGGCTGAGGAAAGAGGTCGCAGGGGAATTCTACAACATATTGGCGGAGGGGCAGGTGGTACCGGTGCCGGAGTGAATGCAGATACGATGCTCAGGCGGGGATTTGGGTTTGATTTCATATCCGATTTACAGATAAAAAACCTCTCTGTTCAAAAGAAACTGTTACATTCAGGAGGAAACACTTATAAAGTCATAGTCATTCCTGAATGTAAGTTTATACCCCTTGAGACATTTAAAAACCTCATTGAATTAGTTAGAGAAGGGGGTACAGTTATAGTTCACAAAACATTACCTGCCGATATTCCCGGGTTAGGAAACCTGGAGGCTAAGAGAAATCAATATAAACAGTTAAAAGAGCAGTTGAATTTTGAAAATATACCGGACTCGGATGTTATTGTGGCAAAATCCGGTTCAGGAAGAGTTTTTATGGGACCAGATCTTCAATATCTCCTTGAATTTGCAGGTATTGTTAGAGAATCCATGACGGATCCGGGATTGTCATTTATTCGCAGGAAGCATGATTCCGGTAAAACATGGTTCATTGTAAACCAGGGAAAGAATGAGATTGACGGATGGGTGCCGCTTCAGACGGAAGCAGCCGCTGCAGCTATCTATAATCCCATGACTGATGAGGTGGGTTTAGCAGCACTCCGGTCATCCCTGAATAAAAAAGACATTTATCTTCAACTGGCTCCCGGAGAATCCTGTTTAGTTCAGACCTTCAATAAACAAATAAGAGGGAAACCATACCGGTATGTCAAGGCCACAAGTTATCCTCTAGAACTGCATGGTAAATGGAAGGTTGATTTTATCCGGGGTGGACCTGAACTGCCTGAGAGTATTGAGACCGTAACCCTGGGTTCATGGACCAATTATAAAAGTAAGGGAGTGAAGGATTTTTCCGGAACAGCAGAATATTCTATTTCCTTCTCCAAACCTGACGGGCAATATGATGGATTGATCCTGGATCTTGGGGAGGTAAGAGAAAGTGCAAAGGTGATCCTGAACGATAAGGAAATGGGCACGTTGATTAAGTCACCCTACCGCATATTAATTCCTGTTGAATTCCTGGCTGAAGAAAACAAATTAAGAATACAGGTTTCCAATCTAATGGCCAACCGCATTGCATATATTGAGCGCGAATCCTATAACTGGAAAAAGTTTTACAATGCAAATATACCGGGAAGATTGCGTGAG
>CAYVTV010000035.1:7031-21464 GCA_964454295.1 uncultured Bacteroidaceae bacterium | reverse complement strand
ATATTGAACAAGAAAAAGTTTCGGGTACGTTGATTAGATTTTTACCGGAATTCTAAAAGCCTTCAGCCTTCAGTCTAAGTAACCTGAGTAGTTACAAAATTGTTTATAGATAAAGTAATTTAATTCAGGAAATTATACAGATGTATTTTAAAATTGTTTATATTTATTTCTGTAAACCAGAAATGAAGATTTGTAAGTGAAAGGTTGAAAGTGGGCAGCTTTACAAACTTTCAACAATATAAACACTAAAAAACTAACACTATGAGAAGAAATTTTTTAAGAATTTTCGTGGTACTTGTTACCTGTGCCTTTTCCCTTTCAACTCTTTGGGCACAAATCCCTGAAAAGATAAGCTACCAGGCAGTGATCCGAAACAACCAGAACCATTTAATGATCCAGACACAAATAGGAATGCGAATTAGCATTCTGAAAGGTACAGAAGATGGTAATGCGGTGTATGTTGAAACCCAAACCCCAAGCACCAATTCCAATGGTTTGGTAAGTATTGAAATAGGTACTGGTATTACTGGTGATGATTTCTCAGCTATTGACTGGGCGGACGGAACTTATTTCATTAAGACCGAAACGGACATTACCGGAGGAATAAACTACACTATCACAGGCACAAGCCAGCTGCTGAGCGTGCCTTACGCATTGCATTCAAAAGCTGCTGAGACGGTTACGGGAACAATAACCGAGACACAAACCCTTGCTGATGTTATTGCGTTGGATAATTCAGCCAACAATGCAAGTATAACAAACCTGGCTGATCCTGCTGAGGATCAGGATGCGGCTACAAAAGCATACGTAGATGAGTTAAAGGGAAGGCTTATCGCATTGGAAGATATAATAATTGTTGCCGGATTATACAATGTTTCAGATATAGATGGGAATTCATACAATGTAATAAAAATCGGCAATCAGGTTTGGATGGATAGTAACCTGAAAACTACCAGGTATAACGATGGTACTCCCATACCACTCGTAACTGATCTTACAGCATGGTCAGCCCTGGATACTCCCGGATATTGCTGGTATGATAACGATAGTGCTACATATGCCCGGACTTATGGTGCATTTTATAACTGGTATGCGGTAAACACAGGCAAGTTATGTCCTGAAGGATGGCATGTACCCACCGATGGAGAATGGACAATCTTAACCGATTATCTGGGGGGAGCAGTTGTGGCAGGCAAAAAATTAAAAGAGACCGGTACAGAACATTGGGCAAGTCCGAACACAGAGGCAACCAATGAATCAGGATTCACAGCCTTACCTGCCGGGTACCGTTTCGAAGCCGGCGGATTCGAAGAAATTGGACAAGGCGCCAGATTCTGGAGTTCTACAATGTACATTACCCATCTCGCGTGGAATCGTGTCCTGTACAGCGACTCAGATGAAGTTTTCAGATTCAGCTTCACTATGCGAAATGGGTATTCAGTACGGTGTTTAAGGGATTGAGCGCTCACCTTTGAAAAATACTTACATTAATTATTAACTCACAAAATTGGGTTGATTTGAGAATTCTTCCAGCCAATAGACTTGAGAAATTGAAGGGTTCTGATTACTTTAGCATCAGGATTAATGACCAACGGAGCTTTGCAAGGTAATTCAATGATTGTTAAAGGTTAGAAGCGATTTCATTATTTTCCGATTTTGAATGGATCAGCCTTTTAATTCTTTCCCTGTTCTTAAAACCTTTTATTTGTTTTTCTCTTTTTAATGCTTCAGTTTTATTATCAAAGGTTTCATGATACATTACTATCCAGTCATTTGCCTTGCCAGTGAATCCGGCATGATTTGCATTATGTTTTCTCAGTCGTTCATTCATATGTGAAGTGTAACCGGTATAATACATATCCAGTTTCTGCGAATAAATAATATAAACGTAATACATATAAAAAAAATAAACCCCAACAATAGAATATTGGGGTTTATCCTGTGGGAACTACTGGATTCGAACCAGTGACCCTCTGCTTGTAAGGCAGATGCTCTGAACCAACTGAGCTAAGCTCCCAAAAGCGGATGCAAATATAAGTCAGATATTTGTATTGACAAAAGGAATTTTATTCTTTTTCATAATTATCGCTCTCCTCATCCTCAAATACCTCCCCGTCGTTTATCTCAGGCAATACCAGCTTTGCCTCGGGCTCGCCCAGAGCTTCCACACCTCTTAACTTACGTTGTATGGCACGTGTGCGTTTGCCCATGACATCATCCAGCTGGTTCAGTCCGGTCTGAATATTATTCTGCGCTTTACCGAGCATTCCACTGAAATTTTCAAACTCTTTCTTCACTGCTGCCAGCACATTCCACACCTCGCTGCTGCGCTTCTGTATGGCCAGGGTGCGGAATCCCATCTGCAGACTGTTGAGAATGGCCGCCAGTGTTGTCGGCCCGGTAACAACTATACGGTATTTCTTATGCAGATCCTCCAGCAGGCTCGCTTTTCTTACCACCTCAGCATATATACCCTCAAAGGGAAGGAACATTATGCCGAAGTCAGTAGTTCCGGGAGGATCAATATATTTCTCATGAATATCCTTAGCCATTTTCCTGATCGTCATTTCCAGGTTTTTCTGGGCGATCTCTATCTGTGGGATTTCACCGGCATCATAGGCCGATTGTAACTGTTCATAAACATCTTTGGGAAACTTGGCGTCAATAGGCAGCCATACAACAGATCTGGCATCGTCTTTCCCCGGAAGTTTCAGGGCAAACTCCACAACCTCCGTGCTTCCCTGTTTGGTTTTAACATTTTCCTCATACTGGTCGGGGGCAAGGATCTGTTCCAGCAACATGGAAAGCTGCACTTCCCCTATACCTCCGCGCATCTTTACATTACTCAGAACCTTTTTTAATCCACCCACATCCTGCGCCAGGGTCTTCATCTCCCCCAACCCCTCCTGTACCGCCTGCAACTGTTTCCCTACCGTTTCAAAGGATTGTCCCAGCCGCTCATTAAGGGTTTTCTGCAGTTTCTCATCCACTGTTTCCCGCATCTGCTCCAGCTTCTTCTCCGTGCTTTCCACCAGCTTATTCTGTTTTTCTTCCAGTTGCGCAAATTTTTCCCTCTGAAGGTCGTTGAAGGATTTAACGTTTTTATCAAATGCCTCCTGGAATTCCTTAACGGATTTTACCATTGAATCCCGCATTTCTGAACTGTCTTTTTTCGCCTGAAGGGTCAGTTCCTTCAGGTTTTGCTGAAGGTCTTTGCCTATTTTATCCAGGGCAGTGGTATTGTTCTCAGAAAATAACCGCATACTGGCAGAAAGCTCATCCCTGTTTTCCTTGTTCATTCTGGAGCTTTCTTCCCTGTTTATCCTGAAATCTTCCTTAATGCCCGATTCTATGCGGGACAGGACGACCATAAGATCATTCAGCTTACTGTCGGATATCCCGTTCCCCGCACTACCCTTTTGCCTGAAAAGGATCACCAGAATGATGTTTATTAAAATCAGGGCACAAACGATAATCAGGAGTATGTCGGTCATATTTTGCGGGATGTATGAATTTCAGTCAAAGATTTTCCTTTTGTTGATCAGGTAAATTTAATCATTCATTAATCATTATCATAAAAATTATTATGCCGAATATGAATTTTTTTTGTGATCATGAAGTTGTCTAAATGCAACAATATTTAACCACGAAGGACACAAAGGATAACACAAAGGATTATCAGTCATTGAGATATACTTAGTGTCCTTCGTGTTATCCTTTGTGACCTTCGTGGTTGAAGAAATTCTAACTTATGAGACCTCCCCAATACGCTTATCGAATGGCAATTCCAGCTGTCCGTTCACCTGCCTGAAGGTTTTTCTGTGGTGCGGGGTAAGCCCGTGCATGATAATGGCCTTGCGGTGTTGAAGTGTAGGGTAACCCTTGTTTCTGTCCCATCCGTATTCAGTGAATTCCGTATGAAGAGTCAGCATATAGTCATCACGGTATGTTTTTGCCAGTACAGAGGCGGCGGCGATGTTCAGCCAGGTGGCGTCTCCCTTTACCACGCAGGTATAGGGAATATGCCGGTATGGGGCAAAACGGTTCCCATCCATAAGAATATGTCCGGGTAGGCTTCTGAGCTTTTCAATTGCCCTGTGTACGGCAAGATATGATGCATTTGCGATATTCAGGCTGTCAATTTCAGCAGGATCGGCCATTCCTGTTCCATAATCCGCAGCTTCCCTCTCAATTTCCTCTCTAAGCCTGTTTCTTTGTCTTTCCGTTAACTGCTTGGAATCATTAAGGAGGGGATGCGAATAATCCTCAGGAAGAACCACTGCTGCAGCAAAGACAGGTCCCGCCAGACAGCCTCTTCCGGCTTCATCACATCCGGCAAC
Organism: uncultured Bacteroidaceae bacterium; assembly: GCA_964454295.1. Lineage (GTDB taxonomy): Bacteria > Bacteroidota > Bacteroidia > Bacteroidales > CAYVTV01. Next base: position 17,124 of record CAYVTV010000035.1, on the reverse strand, counting down.
AATTATTCCGGGAAGAACATAATTTTTCAGCATCTGCCGGTTGCATTAACTGTTTTTACTATCACCTCCCACAGGGCGTCAGCCGTTTTATCCCAGCTGAATTGCTGCCTTTGGATCCTTCCTTCGTTTATAAGTTTATTTCTCAAATCTTTTTCCATTACGATACGATGCATCAGTTCTGCCATCGCTTTTATGTTATCGGGGCCGGCATAAACGGCTGCCTTTCCTGCCACTTCCGGAATTGAGGTTACATTGGATGCTAGAATCGGGACTTCACTGTACATAGCTTCCACAAGAGGAATTCCAAAACCCTCATAATAAGGGAAATAAGTAAGAGCTTCGGCAGCTCCCAGTATCTTATGAAGGGTAGAGGGTTCATGTCTCCCTGTAAAGATCACGTCTGCCCTGTGTTTCATTCCCTTCCATGTGGTTGTTATTTCTCCGGTTTTAAACATCCTGTCGCCGACAATGATAAGTTTAATACCAGTGACTGAACTTCTGAATGTGTCAAATGCCTTCAGCAGGTTAATAATGTTTTTTCTCGGGTGAAGTGTACCGATGAAAACAAAATAAGGGCATCCGTTACTGAAAAGCTTACGGGTTTTTTCTTTTTCATCGTTGTCCAGTGGCCTGTAAAGTTCATGTACGCCGTTATAAACCACGTGGATCTTATCTTCGGGTATACCATAACTTTGAATAATATCCTTCCCGGAGTATTCAGAAACAGTGGCAATGAGATCTGCTTTTTCCGCGAAACGGGGGAAGAAATACCGGTAATAGAACCGGTTAAAAAAGGGAAGGTCCATGGGACGATGATGGAAATTTATATCGTGTATAACCGGAAGTGACGGAATGTTGGAGGAAAGGGAAAGAAAACCGTCGGGTGAAAGAAAAACATCAGGCTTATATTTTTTCAGTATGCGGGGTAGTGACCATTCCAGCCATATATACCAGAGGAAGGGATGACGGGCAGGAGGAGGGATTACAACCTGCCTGATATTCCCGCTATAGATAAATTCGCTGTCCAGGGGATGATCGGAAATAAACAGGAATTCATGTTCCGGATGATTTTGCGTGATCCTTTTTAAACTTTCATGGGTGAACCACCCTATTCCATCGAGTTTGTTTTTTTTTAGGAGGCGGACATTACAAGCGATCAGCATCAGGGAGAAATTTTTACTGTAAAGTTAAGAGTAAAAATTGATGATTAAAATTTAATATTCCCGATATAACCCTGTGTAATATCAGGTGAGTTTCTAATCCACCGGTATTATTGATCATTTTGCCCTGAGGTCAAGGCAGAGCAGGTTCTTTGAGTCCCTCAGTACCATGTATCCGTCTGCAACAGCAAAGGGTCCCCATGCATCGTGACCGTCGAAGAGTTTAACCTGGCCGGATTGTATGTATCTGTTTATATCGGGTTTGACGATGGTAAACGTTCCGTCATCACTGAGAATATACATTTTATTATCGGCGATGATATAGGGGCCGAGTCCGAACCTGGCTGTCGGCCCGCTCGACCATACCACTTTGGTCACATCGGAGGGATGGTAGCATACCAGCTGGTTTCTCAGTGCTCCTGCGTCTTTGGGTTCAATGCCAAAGAGGTGCCCCTGGTAAAACAACGGGGTCTGCTGTTCACTGGCGAGGCCATCCCTGGGGGGATAAACCTGCAGGACGGTTACCGTGAAGCGGCCATCATTTTCGTGCAGTTGAAGCATCATGCTCCCTGAGCCATAGCCTGCACTGATGAATATTTTCCCATCGGGCATGCAAACAGGAGAGGGAGCGATCACTTTGTGATTAAATTCAGATGTTTCCCATAATATCTTACCTTCATCCGGCCCTTCGGCAGAAATACCGCATACACCGCCATTGGCAACATAGACAAACATTTTCTTTCCCCTGTATTCATAAAGCATAATGGAGGAATGCGACATTTTCCAGCCTTTTTCATTTGGAGTTTCCCACAGTAATTCACCTGTGGCGCAGTCAACAGCTATCAGCAACGCCTTGCCGCCTGTGGCGATGATGGCTTTATCGTTAAATATCAGGGGGCATTGGCCGGTGTACCATAAAGGGATCTCAGTGGCATAAGTTCTTTCCACATCTATTCCCCAGAGGAATTCACCGCTTTCCCGTTTCACGCACATTACGTGTGACCGTGGGCCTATGGTGACAATGTATTTATCTGTTATCGCGGGAACAGTCCTTGACATGCCGTGATTTCTTTTCACATTGACCTTATACCACCGCCTCCATATTTCAGTACCCTCTTCCAGGGCAAAACACCGCAGCATATCTGCGCGTATATCCTCATCATAATCAATGAAGTATACCATCCCCTGATAAATGGCTGCACCGGCATGGCCCTCTCCTGTTTCCACCGACCATACAATCTCCGGTGGTTTTGAATTAAAGTTATCCAGAAGCCTGACAGGTGATTTACTGATGTTGTCGAAATCAGCACCCCTGAACCGGGGCCAGGTTTCTTTAAGGGTTGATTCAAAGCTTGTGAATGAGGTGAAAAACTCGCCAATATTCACTTCTTTTTCAGTGGCGGCACCTTCACCCCGTTGATCCATTCCCGGAAGGCTGGGGGTAAGGGTGTATACAGGATCATATAATAACCACCACGACAGGGCAGCTATTCCCATGATGATGAGACCGATACGTATAATATTATCTGCCCTGAAATTCAATTTTTTGGATACAGAAGTTTTTGTTTGAATTATGTTTGGCTGCGTTATAATTTTTGAGTTCATTTCAAAAAGTGAAGAGGAAATTTTGCACTTTGTGACGAACCTATTTTTTTATATCATAAACCAGCAGTTCCTCGCCGTGGCGGACATACAGTTGTCCATCATGTATAACAGGATGAGACCAGAAAGGTCTCTGTCTGTTTTCCAGCCGGAAGGTGCCCTTAATATTAAATCCTGACGGGGAGGCCTCTGCAAGGGCAATGTTCCCGTTTCCTTCTTCTTTACAATACAGATGGCCGTCGGCATAAATGATCTGTCCTTTATTATGCCATTCCGTCTCATACATCACCTTTCCTGTTTCCCACTCAAGGCAAACCCAGTTACCATGCGAATTGGAATGCCAGTTTGAACCGTAAATGTAACCATTTACTTCCACAACACCGCCATGATGGGTGTCAAGGGCATCGTTTTTCCATTTCATTGAAACTGAAAGGCCATCGGGTGACAGGGAGAGCATGACCGCCGGTTCATTGTAGCCGCTTGTAAAGAATATTTCGCCGTCTTTATACAGCGGTGTGTTTGTGTAATTTCTGCGGCGCCTTCCTTCCGTGTGACCAATATCCTTCAGCAGGTTGAATTTCCAGATTATTTCCCCGTTATCAGGGTTTATCCCGAGAATATGATCAGACAACACACTCAGAATTATCTTTTGTCCGTTTCTTTCAATCATCAAAGGGGAAACATAAGTACGTCTGTCGCCGGTAGGAGGTGTTTTCCACAGTAAGTCTCCATTTTCCTTTTTCAGCGCCACAACGGAAGCATCTTTACCTCCCACACTGCTTATCACGCCATTGTCCGTAAGTAATATGGATTCAGCCATTCCCCATGTGCCATAGGCTCCTTTAAACTCTGTGTGGGGATCCTTTTTCCATATAATGTTTCCGTTTGTTGCATTTATGCAAACCACTTCACCCATTCCTGATGAGAGATATATTCTGTCGTTTTCTATTGTGGGTGTATTCCTGCTGTCGGGATAGGAAGCATACCATCCTTTACCGTATGGTACTTCCCATAGGCGTTTCCCTTTTATATCAAAGGCTGTTAATACATCCAGACTGTCCTTTTTACCGGTGTTGTAAATAATATCTTTATAGATGACGGGGGATGAATGTCCCAATCCAATGCCATCGAGCTGCATTATGAGTGCAGGGCCGCCTTCCGGCCAGGATGTTTTCAGGTTGATGTCGGGATAGCTGCCATCACGATGCTCACCGCGCCATTGTGAAATCTTTTCCTGGCTGAAAGTCAAAAGAGTGACAGTAGTTAAACAGGTGGAAAGTAAAAGTTTTTTTATTGTGTCAATCATAACAATTGTTCGTTAAAATTAAAAAAAACGCAAAGGCGCAAAGTGCTGATTAATAACAATATGAGTAATAAAAACCTGAATTGTTAAAATACACATTATCGGCGCAATATGAAAGTACAACGAGCTATTATAATATTCGTCAGGATTATTTTATTTTATATGCTATCAGAGAGGAACCATGGTGAAGCAGGAGAATTCCGTCATGGATAACCGGATGTGCCCAGTGCTGGCCTGATCCTTTGGTTACCATGGTTTTGCTTACCACATCAAACCCGGAAGGATCCGCTTTTATTAAAGCCAGTTCTCCCCGCTCGCTATAACAGTACAGCATATTGTCGGCATAAATTACAACACCTTTGGCTATTTCAGTGGATGAATACATGCTTTCCCCTGTATCCCGTTTCAGGCACTGCCATGATCTGTCTTTATCTCCTGATCCGTAAATATATCCATTAACCATTACCGCTCCCCCGATCCTGTTGTCAAAGGATTTGCTGTCCCACAGCTTTGTTATCGAACTTCCGCCGTCATTAAGTTTCAGCATCACTTCACCCTGACCATAGTCGCTGAAGCAAAACAATAGACCATCCTCATACAGGGGAGTGTTGGCATGTACCGACCATTGATTGGGCCAGTTGGAAGACCATAGCAGCCTGCCGTTGCCTGCATCTATTCCCATGATATTGGATTCGGAATGAGTAACCAGAATAGATCTTGCAGGGAGTTTGATTAACAGGGGAGAACAATAGGCTGACATTTCCCCCTTACCGGCTGATGCCCACAGGAGTTCCCCCGTGTGACGGTTTAATGCAATAACATTATGTTTTTTACCACCAGGCGTGCAAAAGAGTTTATCTCCGTCAACCAATACTGTTTCATTAAGTCCCCATCGGATATTCCTCCCGTCAAAGTCAGTAAAAAGGTCTTTCTTCCAGACGATCTTACCGTCTGATGTGTTCATGCAAACGAGAGTTCCCATTCCGCTCAGCATATACAGCAAGTCTCCGGCAATGGTAGCGGTGGCACGGGACCCCGGGTAGCTGTCGGTAAATTCAGGGCCATATTCAGCCTTCCAGACTAATTTTCCATTCATGCTCAGTTTGTATACGTATCCTGTGCCATTTATCATTGTTGGCAGGTAGATATTTCCTCCGGAGATAGCGGGGGAAGAATGCCCTTCGCCTAGCTGGTCAAATGACCAGATAATCTCAGGCCCGTTTTGCGGCCACTTTTTTAACAGTCCTGTTTCATTGTACACGCCATTGCCTTCAGGCCCTCTCCACCTTGTAGGTTCCTGGGCTGATAAATTGAAATGCAGATAAAATGCGAAGAATGTGATTCCAAAGAGAATGCTTTTCATATTGTATTATTTTAAATTACATGTGCTTTCTGTCAAATATCATGCTAAATAAAAAAGTTGTACAAAAATAGTCGCCTGAATAATACCAGATGAGATGTTGATTCATAAATTATAAAGAAGTTCTGCAATGGAACAGGTAGTTGTCGGAACGGAAAAATATAAGTGTTTAGTAATAAGTAATATATGTTTTTGTTTTATGTAGGAGATCATTAAAAGCAGCGCTGTTAAAGATTTGTTAAAGTAAAAAGAATGCATTTTCTGAGATGAGATGTAAAAGATATTTACAACTATACAATTATTCATGCTCTTATGTGAACGATAGTGCATGGGGGGGGCATGCAGTTAAAAACTTCGCTCGTGAGATCACTTTGCTAAGTTGGGTTTGCCACAATCATGGAGGTTTCAGAGTACCTGGCGGAGAATCTCAGCCATGTTTTCTTTTGATAATTTCACCGGATTATTTTTATTTTCGGTGATTTCGCAGAGGGATTCAATATCCTCTTCATTGATCCCGTATTGGTTGAATCCGGGTAAGCTGAAGAAATCAGACATCTGTTGGAGGTATGAGATGAACCCGTCAATATAAAAATCATCTGATTTATTCTGTTCGTTGAGAAATATCCTGCCCAACCGTGTATATTTAATCAGGGCATCAGTATCTCCCTTTTGTTCTCTAAGTTCCCTCACGCTGATCTCATTTGCCGGAGCCATCAGTTTCCCGCAAACCAGTCCGTGAGGGATATTGAACATTCCCCCGATTGCAGAGGCAAAGCCGTGAACTGTTCCCAGTCCGGCGTTAGCCAGGCATATACCTGATACCAGTGCGGCAAAAGACATGCCTGCTCTGGCATTCAGATCATCACCTTTCAGATAAGCTGTTTGAAGAGATGTTTTTACTTCCTTTAATCCTTCTATTGCCAGGGCATCGGTGAAATTACCTGATCTATCCGACAGGAATGCTTCCGTAAGCTGTGTAAAACAGTCCATTCCGCTGGCAGCGGTAATATCGGGCGGACATAAGAGGGTCAGTTCAGGGTCAACTAACGCCACATCGGGAATAAAATTCGGGTGCCTGAGGGATCTTTTAAACCCGTTTTTTCCTGTTTCGGAGATCACGGAATTATTGGTTGCTTCGCTGCCTGTACCTGAGGTAGTGGGAATAGCAATAAAAGGCAGTTTAGTTCCGGGATGTGTTTTGGTGCCAACCCCTTCAAGGTATTCTTTAACGGATCCGGGAATGTGGTACATGGCTGAGACCGCCTTGCCTGCATCCAGGACGCTTCCACCGCCGATGGCAACAACAGCATCAATACTTTTTTCATTCAGGGCACCGGTTGCCTGGTCGATCACAGCAGGTGACGGTTCGCCGGAGATGATTATCCTGGTGTGTGTTATTCCGTGTGTGTCAAAGGCGGAAAGAAGTTTCGCGGAGGATGGGGAATGATGGAAAGAATCTTTTCCGGTCACCAGGGCAACCCTTGTGCCATAATTTTTAATCACAGCGGGCAAATCGGCGAGTGCACCCGGTTTGAAACGGATGGAAGGTACGCAGGAGAAATGAAAAGCTTTTACCATGCTGCCGGGTTTTTCGGTTCTATTATTTCATACTTTACTCCCTGCCGTGGTTCTGCCATAAGCTCACTGACCGCATCTCTCCATTTCAGGTAATGCGGGGTGTTTTTATGTGCAGCAGATGCTTCTTCCGATTCATACGCTTCATAAATCATAAAACGGCAGGGATCATTGGCCTGCCGGATGAGATCAAAGCGCAGGTTTCCGGGCTCCTTAACAGACTCATGGTGATTAGCCGTTGTGGCATCAATAAACGACTGTGTGCCATCAGGTTTTACATGTACATAAACACAGGTAACGATCATGATAATTTTTTCTGTAAAGGTAACAGTTACGGAGAAAAGATCAAAGGGAGGAGGTTGGAGAAAATGCAGCCGGTCTTTTGGAGTTTTATAGAAAGTGTTTAAATTTATAAAATAATGCGAAACAAAGTATCGGCAATACCTCCACCTGAGAGGAGTAAAAAGCGAAACTTTGTAGCGCATATAAACACGTTGCCGCCAAGGGCTCGACTGACCGGTATAATGAGAAATTTTGTATCTTTGAAAAAAAATAATATTATGGGAGCGATTATTATTAAAGCCGACAAAAAAAGTAATAAGATTCTTTCAGATCTCGCAAAACAACTGGGCGGAAATGTTTTGAGCCTTGCTGATGATCAATATGAAGATTTTGCGCTAGGTTCCTTGATGGACTCGGTTAAAACCGGAAAGACTGTCAGTCGTGAATCTATTATGGGAAAATTAAAAAGCAAATGATAATTGAGTTTGATAAATCATTTGAAAAATCTCTTGATAAAATCAGGAATAAATCTCTATTTCAAAAGATCGAAAAGGTAATTATTGATTTTGAAAATGCTAAATCTTTGACGGATTTAACGAATGTTAAAAAACTTAATGGATATAAATTCTAGTATAGATTAAGAATTGGAGAGTACAGACTTGGATTTGAAAAAATTTCCGAGAATACTTTTCGATTTATTATTGTCGCTCACCGAAAGGATATCTACAAAACATTTCCTTAGTTCAGCCACTCGCCCCTGTCGGACCAAAGATACGGTAAAATTGGTACAAAGAACAGGACTGATTTTGAGATTAAGGCAAAAGCCTTTGCGATTGGTGAGATATTAAGGGATGAAAGAAAGCATGCCAAAATGACCCAGGAACAACTTGCAAGAAAGACAGGTACGAGAAAAAGTTTTATTTCCCGTATAGAAAATGGACACAGTGATATTCAATTGTCGACATTGTATAGTGAAATATAATAGTGCAATATGTCACCCTCCGTATTAAAAAACCTCGTCTAATAATATATTATAATACATTATTAAAGATTCTATTATCTTCGAAGCCTGTATAAATTATATTTAAAATTAAGGATATGAAAAAAATCAGTTTAGTTTATCTGGCCTTAGGGCTACTCCCTTTTTTCCTCAGTTGCAAAACAGGCACAACCGTTGAATTTATTCAGCATGAAGACAGGATTGATGTTATGGCTGGTGATAAGCTTATTACCAGTTATATTATAAGGGATGATCTGCCAAAACCATGCCTTTACCCTGTTCACTCCCCTTCCGGGGAAGTTGTTACCCGGTGGTCTCCTTTTAAAGAAGTAGAAGGGGAAAGCTCAGACCATCCGCATCATACCGGATTATATTTCACTTACGGAAGCAAGAATGAAGTCAATGGTAATGACTACTGGGCAAACAGGCACAGAACCAGGACCCCGTTGCCGGAAGGTCAGATAATACCTTTTATTAAACACGACAGAGTAGTAAGTATGTCTGGTGGCAAAGACAAAGGCAGTCTCACTTCGGTAAACCTGTGGATTGACCGGTTCAGTAAACCTCTCATGGAAGAGCACAGGGTAATGGATTTTATTGTTAGGGAAAATGAATATGTCATTGATTTTACCATCAACCTTACACCCGTTGATACAGTGGTAAGCTTTGAGGATACCAAGGAGGGAATGTTCGCTATACGTGTTGCCGACTGGCTGGCAGAAAACGCAAATGGCACACTATTTAAAAGTACAGGCGAATATCTGAATGCAGAAGGAAACAGGACAGAAAAGAATATCTGGGGAAGACGCTCATCCTGGGTGCGGCTGGAAGGAAACAAAGACGGAAAGAATATTGGGATTGTATTATTTCACCATCCGCAGAGTGTAAATTATCCAACCTACTGGCATGCAAGATCATATGGCTGTTTTGCTGCAAATCCTTTGGGTCAGTTTGATTTTCAAAAGGGCACAGGAATTGAGAATCCGCAGTACAGTTCATTATCCCTTCAACCCGGGGAATCAGCTTTGTTTAAATTCAGGATGATTGTCTATGAGGGAACCAGGAATAAGGAACAACTCGACAGGGAATTTGAACTTTTTAGTGCAAAATAAATAATAAAAAAATCATGGTAAAACGCAGAGATTTTATTAAAAAAAGCATGGCCGGAACCGCCGGCATAGCTATTGGGGGCATGGGTTTCAGTGCCCGTTCGTATGGAGCCATCATGGGGGCAAATAATCGTGTAAATGTAGCAATGATAGGTATTGGAGGAAGAGGGAAGGGATTGATCAGGGATGTCCTCAGCCTCAAAGGGGATAATGTAAGTCTGGTAACCTTATGCGATGTTGATGAAAAGTTTTTTGCAGCAGGCAATAAGGTAGTGTTTGATGAATCGGGTATAAAACCGAAAAATGAATGGGATATGCGCAAGGTCTTTGAGGATAAGAATATTGATGCGGTATGGTTTGCCACTCCCAATCACTGGCATGCATTAGGTACGATCTGGGCCTGCCAGGCGGGTAAGCATGTTTATGTTGAAAAACCTTGTAGTTATAGTGTTTTTGAAGGCCGTAAAATGATTGAGGCGGCAAGAAAATACAATGTTTGTGTACAGGTTGGCTTTCAGAGCCGTGCTGATAAATGGGTGCAGGAAGCTATGAAGTTTCTCCACGAAGGCGGAATAGGGGAGGTGTATATGGCACGTGGCTTATGTTTAAAACCACGGGCTAATTTTGGTATTGCACCCGATGGTACACCTCCTGATACACTGCATTACGATATGTGGCTGGGACCTGCTGCATGGCAACCTT
>CAYVTV010000035.1:0-7021 GCA_964454295.1 uncultured Bacteroidaceae bacterium | reverse complement strand
CCTTACAATGAAAAAAAGGTGCATTATAACTGGCACTGGCATTGGAACACAGGAAATGGCGACACAGGAAATCAGGGACCCCATCAGTTTGACCTTGCAAGGTGGGGGTTAAATAAAAATGTTCACCCTGTTTCAGTGTATTCAACCGGAGGAATTTTTGGATGGAAACCTGAAGAATGCTCCCAGGAAACTCCTGATGTTCAATCTTCCCTCTTCAAATACGCTGACGGTAAAATTCTGGAATTCGAAACCCGCGGTCGTGCATCCAACAGGGAGGGATCCCTAAATACACGTGTAGGTAACATTTTTTATGGTACCAAAGGTTTTATGGAGCTGGATAAAAGCGACTGGAAGGCGTATTATGAAAATGAGACAGAACCATTTGCAGGCTCAGCCATACATGGACCGGCAAGACAGTCGGATCCCACTTTCCTGACTCCCAATAAAAGTTCAGATCATTCTGCCAACCTTATAAATGCGATAAGATCAGGGGATCCCGGTAAGTTATTTTGTGATACTAAAGAGGGGCACTTTTCCTCAGCACTGCCTCACCTGGCAAACATCTCTTACAGGCTGGGCAGGCCGCTTACATTTATGGGTGATTATGAGAAATTTGCCAATGATGATGCGGCAAACCTGATGCTGACAAGAAAATACAGGAAGCCTTATGTAATAACGAAGGAGGTGTAGGATAGGGCGGATGAGTGGAGAGTGGTTACGTGGTTACGTGGATACGTGGATACGTGGTTAAGTGGTTAAGTGGTTACGTGGATACGTGGTTAAGTGGTTACGTGGTTACGTGGTTACGTGGATAAGTGGTTAAGTGGTTAAGTGGTTACGTGGATACGTGGTTACGTGGTTACGTGGTTACGTGGATAAATGGTTATGTTGGGGCAAAGTTATGTCTTTGCCCGCTGAGGGATCACGATATTTAGGGATCACGCTATCACGGGATCACGGGATCAAGTGATAACCCCAATAACCCAATAACCCAATAACCCAATAACCCAATAACCCAATAGCGAATAACCCAAATAACGAAATCATGATCAGAAAGAAATTTTTTATTCACACAGCAGCAAGCCTTTTGCTCACAGGATTGATTATAACTTCCTGTTCAACTAAAAAAACTGAAGGCCCCTTTTTTGGTAACGGCTTTCGTAACGGCTGGGCAGATCAGAACTCAATTGTGCTTTGGACACGGTTGACACAAAACCCCGATATGCTTATTGATGGTCAGAAGTTTATCATTCCCTCAGTGGAAGAAAGAATGAAGCTGGACACCCTGGCGAATGAGGAACTGATTTATAAAGCCCAGATACCGGAAGGATATACACTGGATCAGATGGAGGGAGCATGTCCGGGAGCGACCGGTGAGGTAATGCTAACGTATTATCCATTGCAGGATATGCAAAATGTAGTTCAGTCTGAATGGCTTCCGGTTGATCCCGGTAAGAATTTCACCCGACAATGGAGGCTGACGGAATTGAACCCCGGAACTAAATATATGGTTACCCTGTATGCGAGGGCAGACAGAAAGTCGGCTATATCTGACAGTATAAAAGGGACATTCCGCACTCCCCCGGCTGAAGATATCATTAAAAACACTGAATTTTGTATAGTGACCTGTCATGATTTTATCCGCCGCGATGATCCGGTTAACGGACATAAGATCTATCAGGCCATGCTCCATATGTTTCCTGATTTTTATGTTCACACCGGAGATGTGGAATATTATGATAAGGAAGAACCATATTGCATGACGGAAGAACTTATGCGCTTCAAATGGGATCGTTTGTTTGCATTGCCCTACCAGAGAAGATTTTTTACTCAGATCACCACCTATTTTATGAAAGATGACCATGACGCTCTGAGAAATGATGTTTTTCCGGGAATGACATATGGCACAGTTAGTTTTGAACGCGGGTTGGAAATATTCGATAAAGAACAATTTCCTTCAAATGATCTGCCATACAAAACCATAAGGTGGGGGAAGGATCTACAAATATGGCTGGTGGAAGGCCGGAACTACCGGAGTATAAACACCGACCCCGATGGTCCGGGAAAATCAATCTGGGGCGTGGAACAAAAAGAATGGTTGTTTAAAACTATGACAGAATCTGATGCTACATTCAGGGTGTTAATCACACCTACCCCTATTCTTGGTCCTGACAGACCAAATAAAAATGATAATCATGCCAATGAGGGATTCCAGCATGAGGGAGATGAAGTCCGTGCATTTTTAAACCAGTTTGATAATGCGTTTATCTGCAATGGTGACAGGCACTGGCAGTACGTTACACATATACAGGGAACAAACTTGTGGGAATTTAGTTGTGGTGCCGGATCCGATGAGCATGCAGGAGGCTGGAACCAGGCTAATGTCTTTCCTGAACACAGATTTTTACGGGTAAAGGGAGGTTTTCTTAAAGGCAGTGTTTATCGTGAAAATAACGAAGCCAATTTGAAATTTGAACATTTTGATGTGGACGGAAATGTGGTTCACACCGAATTATTTAAAAGAAAGGTTCTGTAGGGGGTTGCCTCATTAATTGAAATATTATCAACCACGAAGGACACCAAGGACAACACGAAGGACACAACGCCTCCGCTGAGTAGCTTCAGCGCTCGCGGAAAGTGCTGTCATTTAGGAATATATACTTCGTGTCCTTTGTGCGTACTTTGAGTCCTTTGTGGTTAAAAACATTTATGAGACAGCCCCTTTTACCACCAATTCATGGCATGCGTCCTTTCTACACAATTACATGAATTGTGCCTTTAACAATCTCCGGGAAAAGTATTTTTAAACATTTTCGCCTTTAAACCAATTATCTTATCTTTGTTACAGGATCACAACCTTTAATCATCTTTCATATATCTGGTTTGAATAAAATATAATAATTTATCAGATCAGGTATTACAATAGTTCGTTAAATTAAAATAAAACGCAAAGGCGCAATATATTGTATATCAACAATATAGGTAATTTATACCCGAATTGTTAAAATATTCATTATCAACGCAATATAAAATTTTAACGAACTATTGGTATTAGTAACTAAACTAAATTAATATGAGATCAAAGTTAAACTCAGCACTAGGATTAATATTATCCTTTTCATTAACGATATCCGCAGTCAGTTATGGCCAGAATGAGGATATATTGTTAACAGTGCACGACAGGATGATCACAACATCAGAATTTCTGTATTTTTTTGAGAAAAATTACAATACTTCTGAAATCACGGACATTGATAGTTACCTGCCCCTGTTTATTGATATGCAACTAAAGCTTGCACATGCACGGGATGAGAATCTGCACAGGAAGCTTCCTTTAATGAACGACATCATTCAACACAGGATTCGGCTCGCTGAACCCTGGTTAACTCATAAAGAGAAGGAAGAACAATTTGCCCGCGAGGCTTATGAGCGATTAAAATATGAAGTGAAGGCAAGTCATATTCTAATCAGATCAAATCCTGATGATAACCCAAAGGACACTCTTGCTGCGTATAATAAAGCTTTGCAGATACGAAAAAGAATACTCAGCGGGGAATCATTTGAAAAGCTTGCCCTTAAATATTCAGATGATAACAGCGTTAATCAAAATTCAGGTGATCTGGGATATTTTACTGCCTTTCAGTCAGAATATAATTTTGAAACTGCTGTTTTTAACATGACCCCGGGTGAATTATCTTTACCGCTCCGCACAAAATACGGGTATCACATTGTAAGGTGCGATGATAAAAGACAGGCTGCTTACTCTGATAATCAGGAACTTCCACCTTATGAACGGATGAAAGAAATATTGATAAAATGGATTAAAGACACTAAGGATATAAGGACTGATATTATAAGGAAAGCATTCGCTGACCGGTTGAAAAAAGAATGGAATTTAACCGTGAACAGGGAAGTTCTTAAGACTTTACTTCCTTATGTTGATGACCAGATTTATACAGGCGACTGGATGTTGCCGGATGTGGCAGATCCTCAGCAGGCTATTGCCACTATTGATGGCAGAGATGTAAAATTAAAAGATTTTGCTGACTTTATTACCACACAGGAATCAACTCCTGTGAGTTTATCTTATGAAGAGTGCCTGGATTATCTTTTAGACCTTTTTATCGACCACAGACTTCTCTTGTATGAAAATTACAAACTCGAAGAGAAGTATCCTGAATTTCGTAATGCATACCGGGAATACCGCGATGCATCTTTATTGCTGGAAATTACAAATAAGCAGGTCTGGTTGAAATCAGTTCTGGATACAGTAGCAATATCTGATTATTTTGAACAGAACAGGAATAGATATGTGTGGGGAGAAAGGCTGACAGGTGCAATTTTTACGGCAAATGACAAAAAGACAGCCGAACTGGCAAAGAAAAATGCTGCACGAAGCATTAAACGTTCAAAAAGCATAAATGATTGGTTTACAGATTATTATCAGGGAGAGAATAAGTCAAATCTAACTGTTCAGCAGGATACATTTTCAAGAGGGGAAAATCCACTTGTCGATGAGGTTAAATGGAAGAAAGGAATATACGGGATTTATCAGATGGATAATAAATATTCTTTTGTTGTGGTCAATGAGTATATGAAACCAATGAATAAAACATTTGCTGAAGCATATGATGAAGTGACAGAAGATTATCAGTCTCACCTGATGAATGAATGGCTTAATGATTTGCGGAATAAATATCATGTTGAGGTAAACAATGATATTCTTGAAGAAATAAAAAGCAGGATTTATTCCAAACCTGTTGTTCAATTAGACTTTGGTTCTCCTACTGCCGACAAACCTCAATCAAAATTATGGTATATGTTTGACACATGGTGGGCTTTACTTCCCCGCTCTTCAGGTCCCTCACTATGGCAACGTACAGATAATGGATGGGTTGAGCACACCGGCGTTGCTGAGAATTTAACAGATATTCCCGGTCGTGTTGATGTATGGCAGGGCAGACGGTCAGTTACAGCCGTAGGAGTGGGAGAGCGTTCACTGACCGTTTTTCGTCTCACAGGCGAAGCTGATTCACTTAATGTTACATGGAGGTCACGTGTTCTTACAGAACTCATACCGCCGGTATGCGTTGACCCAATTGAAACAGCCACTATTGCACAGGATGGTGTGGGCGACTGGTGGGTTGCAGCTGTGGTGGATAAAAAAGTATATGTATGGAATTCATCTTCCGTGGGCAGGAAATGGAGTTCGCCTGTCCTCCTGGGAGAAGGCATAGATGCTGATGACATTTGTGTCATTACCCCGATTCCGGAGGGTGTAGGGGTAATATGGTCAGATCAGGTACGTGATGCCATAATCATGCGTGAACATAAGGATGGAACTTCACCTGAGAAATGGAGTGAGGAAATTATTGTTGATTCCGGAAACAAAACCGCTGATGATCATTTAAATACATCGCTGTCATCAAACGGAACGTTGTGGGTAACCAGCAAAAACAGCCTGGATACTCCGGGTAAACCACAATTTGTCCTCCGCATCAGGACACAGGACGGAAAATGGATAAACAGACCGTATTTAACCCTGGAAAACCGCATGAAGCGCCCCAGCCGGCCAATTGTCATTGCCGCAGAAAATGATGCACCGGTTTTTGCAGGGCATGGGGATAATGACAGATCTGTTCCAGTTCCGTATAATGCTGTTATCGTTTTTTCAGTAATTGATACGACAAAATCAGATATTTTCAATGACCCCCGTGTTGTTATCTTCCCTTTTCCATCCTATAACAGTTTCGTACAGAACGTAACGGGACCACGAAATCCTTTTCCTGAGGATGCAGACCAATGGATTATTCTCGCTTCTGACGCACAGGGAAGGGTATATGAGGCGGATCTGAGAAAGCTGGTGAGAGAAGAGGAGAGGTGAGTAATTGAGTATTTGAGTAATTGAGTATTTGAGTAATTGAGTAATTGAGTAATTGAGTATTTGAGTAATCGAAGGGGGCGGAATGTACTGTAGAGACGCACGGCTGTGCGTCTTTGCACGAAAACCCCGGCAGGAGTTTCAATAAAATAACCAGGGGTTTTTGTAGAGACAGGGCATTCCCTGTCTCTGCAAAAACCCCTGGAAAAATAACAAAATAATAATCCGCAGTACAGACACAATATTTTGTGTATCAACGAAATAATATCATTCGGCTGATTGAGGCGGAACAGATGAAGCTGATCCAGGAAAATATAATGTAAATAAAACAATTATTAACATTTCCCCGAATTATTAATAAAAAAATTTGTAAATGAAAATAAATTATTCTTATTTTGATTTGTCATACAAATAATACAAATATCTTTAAAACCTGAATTATGAAAAGTCTGGATGATCTGAAAATAAGGAATTACCAGGTAACTTTAGTGGATCAGGTGGAGGAAAAATTGCTGGAATATTTTAAAAGCAGGAAGATTAAACCCGGTGATCCCATACCTAATGAGCATGAACTTGCTAATGCACTGGGTGTGGGAAGGAGCGTTTTAAGGGAAGCACTGAGCAGGTTAAGAATGCTGGGACTTATTGAAACCCGTACCCGCAGGGGGATGATCCTTACTGAACCCTCATTGTTCGGTGGTCTGAAAAGAATTGCCGATCCAGGAATTCTGAGTGAGGGAGCTTTATTAAACCTCCTGGGCTTCAGGATTTCCCTTGAGGTGGGAATGTGTGAACTGTTATTCTCAAATCTGAATGATAAACATATAAAAGAGTTGGAGGATGTGGTGAACAGGGGTGTTGTTCTTAGTGATGGAGAATATTCCCCTGTAAGTGAATATGAATTTCATACTAAACTTTATGAAATCACCGGTAACAGGTCTATAATGGAATTTCAGAATGTAATAAGGCCTGTATCTGTGTTTATTACAGATAAATATAGGGATTATTTTTTACCCGAAAACCGGGAAATTGAAAAATCGGGAGGGAAGCGGATCACTCACAGGTATCTGTTTGAATTACTTAAAAAGAGAAATAAAAAAGGATTTCGTAAAGCTATGATTCAGCACTTTACCCTGTATT
>CAYVTV010000034.1:0-21592 GCA_964454295.1 uncultured Bacteroidaceae bacterium | reverse complement strand
TGTCTTGAAGGCGAGCATAACGCAGCTATTGGCGTTTTCTTGCAAGCACTAATTAGTAATTATCAATTTTAAATGACAACAAAGCAGCGGTTTGAAAAAATGATTGAGTGGTTCACTATGAACATGCCGGTTGCAGAAACTGAACTGCAATATACAGATCCATATGAGTTACTCGTTGCTGTGATACTCTCGGCACAATGTACTGACAAGCGGGTAAATATGATCACTCCGGAGTTTTTTAAAAAATTTCCTGACCCGCATACCCTGGCCAGAGCAGAAACCGGAGAAATTCTGAAAATTATCAAATCCTGCTCCTATCCAAATAATAAATCGAAAAATCTCCGGGGAATGGCAAAAATCCTGGTTAAAGATTTTAATGGGGTCGTACCTTCAGATGTAAATGAACTTCAGAAACTTCCCGGGGTAGGAAGAAAAACAGCGAATGTCATTGCGGCAGTGGTGTATAATAAACCCACACTTGCCGTTGACACCCATGTCTTCAGAGTATCAGCAAGAATAGGTCTTTCCAGGAATGCGAAAAATCCCCTCCAGACAGAAATGCAGCTGATCAGGCATATTCCGGAAAAACTTATACCAAAAGCACACCACTGGCTTATCCTGCATGGAAGATATGTCTGTAAGGCACGTAATCCGCAATGTAACATATGTGGAATCAAAGAAATATGTAAATATTATAGTCAGATAAATAAGTAAGAAAAGAGAGTCCCCTCTTACCGGAATGAGAATATTCACCTCTGCCTCAGCTTGAGAAATTACCCGTTTTACTGATGACAAGATGTATAATATTAACTATTTCATTATTTTTGTATTGCAAACAACCTCATTATGAAGACTGTTAACCTCATCCTGGTTTTTCTTTTTTTTATCGTTTCAGTGCCTTCCTATGCTCCCGAAAGAATAGATTACTCAAAGGCACGTTTTAATAATGTATGTAAAGATTTGAAGGATAACGTTCTCTTGTATTTCATTTTTATCGACACAAAGACCACATCTGCATGGACAGAATTTGATATTGTTTCAACCATCGATTCAGTGAACGTGGCCGTGAAATGGCTGGAGGCACAAGCCCTGAAAAACAATATCCCTCTTAAAATAAAAAGCGATTATTATATAGGAAAAGATTTCGCTACCATAACCCGTAATCTTCCGAACGGAACCGTTGAAGCCTCATTAAGCCAGCCAAACCTTAAAAAAGGCATTGAGGAACTTAACAAGTGGGCAGATTTTGTTTCCCGGAAAGCCGGGGAATCCTTCCTGATTGCAACGAAAGATGGTATCCCTAAAAGACAAAACCCAAAGAATACGGAACAACTCATTGCCCATCTCAGAGATGAGCATAATGCCGAAAGTGTGGCACTGTTATTTCTTGTAAATAACTACTATCGCACCGATATTTCATTTGCACTAAACACATTTTCAAACGATTATGTTGAATATGCCATTGTCAGCTATAAATACCCGTCGGAGATAGCTCATAACTTCCTTCATCTATACGGTGCAGCAGACCTTTACAGTACCCCGCTAAGAAAATCAGCCAGAAAAATACAGATGGCAGCAAATCTTTTGCCTAATGAAATCATGCAGGACCCCTATGCTAAAAATATCTGGGAACAGGAAATCTCAGATTATACCCGATACCTCATTGGATGGACAAACACTCTGGATGATCAGTATATTCCTCTGTTAACCGACAGGATCGCAAGGTTTTAACAAATCATGAATAAAGAAACCTTACTGTTTAAAAAGCTTTGCCGGAAAGCAGGACGAACTAGCATCCGGCATCAGCTCCTGGAGGAAAACGACAGGGTTTTAGTCGGACTCTCCGGCGGAAAAGACTCACTCGCACTGCTGGAAATCCTCAAAGAAAGGCAGAAGTCACTACCCTTTTCATTTGATATTCACGCAGTACATATCAGGGTTATCGATAGCGGATATTTAGTTAATGAGGAGTACATCCGGTCATTCTGCAGCAGCCTGAATATTCCTCTCGAAATAGAAGAGGTGGAAGCCGGAATCAACAAATCAGAAAAAAAAGGCCCCTGTTTTGTGTGCTCCTGGCACAGACGCAAAAAAATGTTCGATCTCACCAGTAAACTCAACTGCAACAAACTCTGCTTTGGTCATCACAGGGAAGATGCCCTGGAAACATTATTTATTAACATGCTCTATCATGGTTCAGTAAGTTCCCTCCCCTATAAACTTAAAATGTTTGACGGAAGAATCTGTCTTATACGGCCCCTACTTGATATCAACGAAGACGAAATAGCAGACTACGCTAAAATAAGGGATTATAAACTTCCTGAGAAGAAATGTGCTTTTGAAGATGACTCAAAAAGAAAATATGTAAGAGAACGGATTGAAGAATTCAACAAACACTATCCAAAATCAAAAATCAATATCTTCAAGGCAATGGGAAATATTTACCATGAGTACCTGCCCTCAAAAATTTCTACCCCAACTGGTTGAATTTCTGCATTTCATTGCGGTCAGAAACTTCTATGGCTTCTTTAAACCTCCTCAAAACCGATGATGTGCGAATGCCTGCTATTCTCCTGACAGACTCTTCAGATATACCAAGTAACAACGCATTAACCAGAAAAGTGTTTCGCGCATACCCTATAGCTATTACATCCTTTAATCCGGCAGAAACCGGATCACCCTTTCTGACCCTGCTCACCTCTGTTATACGACTCATTCCTGACTTCTGAGCAATAATCCTGATGTATTTATTTATGGTCATGACAGAAAAAGAAGGGAAATAACTGTCTCCCCGAAAGTAAATATACTCGTACTTCTTTAAAATAAATTTTGCATATTGATTCAACGGCACCTTACGTTTAATACCGCCTGATGAAAGATGCAATTCCTCTCCAATGATATCAGCCCTCTTCAGACTTGTTAGTTCATTATATTTCAATCCAGTAAAACAAAGAAAAATAAAAACATCCCTTATTCTCTCTTCTCGCTTTGTCAATCCTTCCAGATTATATAATTTCATAAGTTCCTCCCGTGTTAAATAATTAATGATCCTTCTTTCCGCATGTTTTGCACTTATTTCAGGTTTCATGTAACGTATTCCCGGATTGAAATAATACTTCTTCTTCACCGCCCAGTTCAGAAACCATTTAATGACACCCAGATATTTTTCGATGGTAATATCCGCAAATCCTTTCTTCTCCCTGAAAAATATCTCAATTCTTTTAAATTGATCCTCATCAAAATTAACAAGGTGAAGGGAATATTCATTTTCTTCATTGAATGCTATAAGTATATTATAAAGACTTTTTACCTTGTTGAAAGTGAATTTCTTCCAGTTTGTGTGATTTTCCTCTATGAATTCCGTAAATGCCTCAAAAAATCCCTTTTGTGTTACAGGCTTATTTTTTTTCAAATAAGCCCGTAATCTGTCAGCCTCCGGAATCATGTTATTAACAGTCAATGTCTGAAAAGCGCTGAAACTTAACTCTTCCAGCTTTTCCAGGTACAGGTTTGTCTCAGAAGCATCAGAACTGCCATGCATTACTCTCTCCTTGTCTTTATCCCAGTGGGACGCATAAACCCTGCATCCCGTATGCATTTTCATTCTCCTTCCAGAATAAGAACAGGATAACACTACCGGAACCTTTTTTTCTGCCGATAAAAATATTTCTGTTTTTCTTGTCTCAAGATAATAATGAATTTTCATTACATACATTTTTACATACAAATATATAAATTTAAATTATATATTATATTTATTTTATGTTATTTATATTATTAATATATATATTTTATAGATATTTTTACTCTTATATATTTTATATTAATGAACTCTTGCATTTATAGATGGAGTTAATAGTTAGATATTATCAGGGTTTTTATACCTTTATAATGTATTACCATATACTGTCATAAGGGCATGGAACAAATGCAACGAAAGCTTATACAAACATCTGACGGTTCATATACTGTAATAGATAACCATTTTAATGAACATTTTCATTCTGTAAATGGCGCAATAGGAGAATCTGAATATGTATTTATTGAACAGGGATTGAAAAAATTATCGAAAACATGTGTGAATATTTTTGAAGCAGGGTTCGGGACAGGCCTGAATGCATATCTTACTCTGGCGTACTCCATCAAACACAACATTTCTGTTCATTATACAGCTGTTGACATGTACCCCCTTGATAAAAGTTTGTCTGATCAGTTAAATTATCCTGAATTGATATTCCCTGAATGCAGAAGGTTTTTTAAAAAATTACACTCAACTGACTGGAATACCTTTCAGGAAATAATACCATCTTTTAACCTGAGGAAAATTGCAGCTGATCTCATAACTTATAATTTTGATGAAGAATTTGATCTCATCTATTTTGATGCATTTAGTCCGGGTACCCAACCTGAATTATGGACTAAAGAGATATTTTATAAGATAAACAAAGCTATGATCACTAATGGTCTGCTTGTAACCTATTCCTCCAGCGGGAATGTAAGACGGTCTCTGATGTCAGCCGGATTTCATGTTGAAAAAATTAAGGGTCCCGGTAAGAAACGGCATATGTTGCGAGCGATAAAAATATCCTGAAAGTAGTCTGGTTTTGTATTATTATATTAACTTCGCATTTTTAAAAAAGTAATCAAATATTTAAATCAATTTTTATGAAAAACAAACCGATTATATTAGTAATTTCAGGAGTTATCCTTCTCATTGCCGGCTATCTGATTGGCTCTTTTTCTCCTGTAACAGGGCTCTCTTCTGTGAAACTGAAATCAGATGCTGATTCATTTGCCTATGCATATGGTCTTGATATGGGCAATTTTGTCTCAGAAAATATAAAACATTTCAAATTAGAGGATACTTTTTCACCCAAACTTTTTTTTAAAGCCGCTTCAGCAGGGTATTATGACACTAAGTCACCCATTGAAGACTTTGAAGCAGGCGGTATTATTCAATCCTATATAATGAACAAAAACCAGGAAAAGGAATCTGATATGGCCGGCCAGGGTGCAGAGAATCTCGAAAAAGCCAATGCATTCTTAGAATTAAATAAAACAAAAGAGGGAATAATTGTCACTGAATCAGGACTGCAATACAGAGTGATTAAGGAAGGAACAGGGCCCATTCCCGGGGAACAGGACCAGGTTGTGGTTCATTATAAAGGTACATTAGCCGACGGGACACAGTTTGATAGCAGTATCGACAGGGGAGAACCTGCTACTTTTGGTGTTGACATGGTAATTAAAGGATGGACAGAAGCCCTGCAATTAATGAAGGTGGGAGCAAAATACCAGGTCTTCATTCCACCTTCACTCGGATATGGGGAAAGTGGAGCCGGTGATATGATCCCGCCTAATTCCGTCCTTATATTCGAAATGGAATTAATGGATGTTTTAAAATAATTCTTTTATCCACTGGCTGATTTTTACAGTTTTCTGTCATTAAACAAATAAAAAAGGTTAAAGTGAAGAACTCTAACCTTTTTTATTCAAGGATAATTACACGAAAATTGATATTAAAAGGATAATAAATTTATGAACTACGAAATCACAGGTACCATTGTCGAAAAATATCCGGCTGTTGACGTCAGCGGAAAATTTCGTAAAAGAGAATTTGTAATTTCAAAAACTGAAGTTTCAAATGGATTTAACTTTACAGATTACATAAAGTTTCAACTTACACAGGACCGGTGCACCCTTATCGAACCATATTCTCCGGGTGAGCAGATCAGGGTAAATTTTAATCTTCGTGGCAGAAAATGGGAAAAAGACGGATCTGTTTCCTATTTCACAAATCTTGAAGCATGGAAAATTGAAAAGGTAACTGATGATAAAGAACATAATACATCTTCCTCATCCCAGACACCTGATGAATCTGTTCCCATGCCGGAAGAAGAAGATTTTCCGCGTTCTGCCGATTATCAGGATGATTTGCCGTTCTAAGAAAACCCCAAAATTCTTAAAATTCATATCATCCTTTCTAACATATCCCAAAAAACTCAGAAAAACTTACCACAGCATTTGTGCCTTCATACTAATTATTTGTAAGAACGTGCTTAACCAAAAAATTCAGAAAAATCAAACAACCATTCCTCTTATAGATGAAGAAACCTTTTTGATTAAATCATCTTTTTCCTTATATTTTATAGTAAAACTAAAGGTTGAGCCACCTAAAACATTCTTTTCAACCCATATCTCCCCACCAAGAAGATTAATTATCCCTTTTGCTAGTGCCAGACCCAGTCCCAGACCTTCAACATGACCATAATCTTCTTCCTGCTTTTCGAATTTATCAAAAATAGATTGTGCTCTATCATCAGAAATTCCCTTCCCGCTATCTTTCACATAAAATTGAATAAAGGCTTCGTCTTTATAGTAATAACCGAATTCAATAATGCCTTTGGACGTAAATTTGAATGCATTAGTTAAGAGGGAGAACAGAACCTGGGTAAGCCGATACTGGTCGGTAAAAACCATCATTTCGCTATCCTTCCTGTCGGTATTCAGAAGCAGAACAATATGGTCCTTACTGGTTTTATGCTTTTCAATATTGAAGTAATAATACACCTGCTGCATTACCCTCCCCAGGTTAAAATAATCCTTGTGTATTCTCAGTTCATTTATTTCAAGCAATGATGTATCAATCATTGTATCCACAATCCTAAGGAGATTTGTGCTGCTTTGATTGATATGTTCCATATACTCCTCTCTTTTATCGTGAGTTATATTCTTATCAATCAAAAGATTTGAGAAACCGAGAATAGCATTCATGGGTGTTCTCATCTCATGTGATACATTCCCTAAGAACCTGCATTTCAGCTTTTCAGTCTTTTCCATATTTTCCATCAGCTTCTTTTCCAGCTCACGAACTTTGCTCTCCAGCTCAAAGACGTAATCAAGAAGCTCTTTGTATGTAGGTTTTACTTTCATACCAGAGCATTTAACTTGTTAAACAGATTTTATAATATTATTTTAGCCTGTTAAGGATCTTCTTTGCCTTATCATTATAATATCCTTTACCATCAGCAATTTTCCTGAATTGATGAATGGCTTTTTCCTTTCTGCCAGTCATTAAATAACAAAAACCCATATACCATTCAGCCTGTTCGATATAAAGGTTATCGTTATGTTTAATGACCCTGTCAAGGGATTTTTCAGCATTGCTGTATTCCTTGATTTCAAAATAGGAAATTCCGGCATACAGATTTGCCGGTATCATCTCCGGATCACTGTCAAGGACTTTCTCAAACAGGATGACTGCTTCCCTGTATTTATGATTGTCATACCTGATCAATGCTTCCCGTAAAATGAGGTCAATATCCATATTAGATGAACGGGTAACCATGGTCATGGCATAGGGATGGTAAAACCTGCCTACTATGGAGTCCTGATTTCTAAGAAAACCAAGAACTCCAATCCCTATAATTACAGCAATTGCAGCGGCAGCGGCAACATACCTGGCATATTGCCTGTCTGATCTTCGGGTATTAACCAATATTTCCTGTAACATTGGCTCATGCATTGCATTTAGCTGTGATCTTAGATCCAGAACTTCTGTATCAGCAAGAGCCCGATCAACCTCTTTGTAGAGATTAATCTCCTGCCTCAGAGCAGGACTTGTACGAAGGGCTTCCTCAAACCCGGCAGACTGAACAGAATCCAGCTCCCTGCTCAGGTATTTTGAGATAAGATGCCTGTTTTTTTTCATATATCTGATTTTTAAAACAATTTTCAGGACATAAAGAGTATTACATGTTCCCTGAACATAAATACTTAAAAGTTAATCCGCACATTACTAATTATCAATTATATACAATGTATCAAATGGTACTACCTGAAACATTCGGAAGTTACCTCTTAATAACCAAATGCTACTAACTTTGACATTCAGCTGTTAACTTTTAATAACCCTGTTATTTAATTTTTAATCATAACCAGGATTAAAATCATGTATTTCAATTACCACAATTGTGATAAGCTTTTTCAGTTCATATTTATTTCTCTGAAAACAGCTATAATGAATAGCTCTTATAATAGTGAACCGGTGTGTCGGATATACGCCCAATGGTTCTTTTTACCGGTAACCAAAACCATTGTTGTTTATTAAAATGATGCTGTCGTCTGTTACGGTTGCTCATCATCATCCTGCCATCCTGGAATCCCGCCTGGAGGGGTACCTGGAGGTATAGGATCACCACCGCCTCTGACAAAGTTCATTTTCTTGCCGGAAATGGTAAATACTGCAAAACTATCGAAGGAACTCTGAGAATTCCACTGCTCATTTAGATTTACTCTTTTCATTTTTCTGAATTTTTTGGGGTTAAGTACTATATACATTAATACCAAAAAAGGCCTAAACATTCCCCTGAAAAATGAACTTTTTTTAAAAAAAATTACATTTGCCTGAATAACTGACCGTTGCGAAGGTAGTTTTTTTTTTAAAATTGGCAAGAAATGATGATATTTATCACTAAAATTTTTTACGGTATGAAAATTATCCTGTTTTTTCTATTGTTTTTTTGTCATTTTTTGCTCTGCCGGGGAAACCCCTTACCTGATCCTGAAAAAGCAGATGCCTCAACAGACTCCCTGGTTAATGTCCTGAACAGTAAAGCAAGGGTGGCCTTTATGAAAGGGGACTTTGATGAATCAAGAGAATTCCTGGAAAAAGTACTCGATATTAAAATAAAGTATTATAGTAATCTAAAAAGAAATCTTGCAAATACATACTTAAATATTTCAGTTGCATATGTTTATGCTTGGGATTTTGACAAAGCAATTACAATGTCTCTTAAGGCAAATGAATTATATGTTCAAAGTGATTCGACTAACATTAATGTTGGAAAAACTCTGTTTTACATAAGCGTCTTATATAGAAATATTGGCGATTATGTGAAATCCGAACAATACTTTCAATATAGCCTTAATTTTTATTTAAAATATAATCATGATATTGATCAAGGCTTATTTCAATATACTCAAGGTGCACTTTATTACTTATTGAAAGAATATTATAAATCTAATACTACTTGGTTAGAATACACCAAAATTGCGACAGAAAAATATACCGTGTACAACGGGATTGCTCTGAATTACATAGCATTAGGTGAAATTGATGAGGCAGAGCGATACTATCGTATGATCTTTCAGCTGCCCGACCTGGTGGAGAGTGAAATGCACCAGGTATATCTCAATTATGGGATATTCCTCTATGAGCAACGTCATGATAAGGAAAGTGCTTTTCATTATTTTGATCTTGCACTGAAATCGGCACTGAAACACCATTCTTATAATAACACCCTGCTTTCCCAGATATATCATAATTACGGGGAGGTTTATCTGAAAGAGAACGAGATAACCACTGCTTTACAATATTTTCAGAAAGCATTGATTGCCGGAAGTACTGATTTTACTGAAACTGACTACCTTAGCAATCCTTCTCCCGAAAATATTTATAATCTTTCACGGATATATATTACGCTGAAATTTAAAGCCAGGGTGTTGCGTGCCTATTATGTGAAGTATAATGATATACGTTTCCTGAAATCAAGTCTCGAAGTATCCGGTATCTGTTTTGACATCATAAACAAGATGCGATACCGCATCTCTTCAGAAGGAAGTCTTTTCAGTATCTCCGAGAATGAGAAAGATGTTTATACGGAAGCTGTCTCAACGGCCTACCTTTTATTTGAGCTGACAGGGGATATGAAATATTTTAACAACGCTTTCCAGATAAATGAAATGAGTAAAGCTTTTGTATTACTCTCCCATCTGCGGACGCAGAAAGCCATGATGTACGGGAACATCCCTGCAGAATTAACCGATAAGGAAAAAGAGCTGCACCGTAAATTGTCATTATACGAAGAACAGGTATTACTTGAAAAACAGAAGAAAGTACAGGATGAACAAAGACTAAAAACATGGGAAGAACTGCTAGCAAAATATAATGTTGAATATGATATCCTCCTTAGAAGGTTTGAAGAAGACTACCCTGATTACTATGATCTTAAGTATCGCACAGACTATATTTCACCCGAAGAAATTAATGTATTGCTGCGAAAAAATGATGCTGTACTCGCATATTCAATAAGTGACAGATATCTCTTTACCTTTATTATCACAAGTGAAAAAACCGGGTTTTTCAGACATGAAGTGAGCAGTAATCTTGAACAGGATTGTAATGATTATTATCGGCTAATCACAACCCAGAATTTTTCAAAGAATGTGGATGCGACCTTTACGCAGATGACCAACCAGGGTTACCGTTTATACAATATGTTACTGGAGCCCTTTGAAGATATTACCAGGGGAAAAAATCTGATCATAATAGCTGATGGTGAGATAGCCTATCTTCCCTTTGATGCCCTGCTCACGGAAGAGATACAGGACACACATGCTGATTACCGCAATCTGCCGTACTTATTGTATAAGCATTCCACGGGATTTTCCTATTCAGCAACCCTGCATTTCAGGCACGATCTTAAAAGCAGGGCTCAAAACAAATCAGTTCTTGCCTTTGCTCCTACCTACGGGAACCTGATGGTAAATCTTCAGGAAGAAAACTTACTGAGAAAAGAAGACCGGCATAATCTTATCATTCTGCCAGGTATTAAGGATGAAGTAAAAAATATTTCAAAATATCTCAATACGGAAATATACCTGGATTATAAGGCCACAGAAGGCAGCTTTAAACGCCATGCATCTGATTATGAGATATTGCATCTGGCTATGCATACTATTCTTGACGATAAAAATCCCTTATATTCAAAAATGGCCTTCACTCAACTGGTGGAAGAAGAAGAAGACGGTTTTCTGCATGCATTCGAGATTTATAATATGCAACTGAATGCCAGGCTGGCTGTTTTAAGTTCCTGCAGTAGCGGATTTGGCAAACTACAGGAAGGAGAAGGCATGCAAAGTCTTGCGCGCAGCTTCTCCTATGCAGGCTGTCCTAGTATATTAATGTCGCTTTGGGAAGTGGCCGACTATGCCACTGTTGAGATGATGGATTACTTTTACAAGTACCTGATTCAGGGATTTTCCAAACCAGAAGCTTTACGCTTGTCAAAACTTGATTTTATCACTAAAGCCGATGGACTGAAATCAAATCCTTTTTTCTGGTCAGGGTTTATTATTCTTGGCGATTCGGAGCCTTTATTTAATTCATTTAATTACAGTAAATTACGAATTTTTCTTATACCGCTTCTATTTGTATCTCTAGTTGTACTTGTAATTTTTCTACGTAAACAATATTTCAAAAACAGAAAAAACAACTTTACCTGGTATACGGAATGATCATTTTGTATCATCTTGAAATTGAGGATCTTCCTTAATAAGTTTAATCAGGTACTCCTTACAAAAGTGTTTTCTTTTTCTTACATAATTTTCACTGTATAACTTCAGGATATCAACAATTTCTTTCTGGGAAAATCCGTCAATGGTCATCTTTAGTATATCCCTGCAGTCAGCAGGCAGTTTCAGGAATGCTTTCTGATAAATGCTGTACTGAATATCTTCTTCACGAAAGGGTTCAGGTTCAGTAAAGTGGATATATGAATGCGTTTCAATCAGAGGAGTAAAACCGTTAATTTTGGTATTTTTCAAAGACTTTAACCACAACACCCGGGCAACGGAATATATATAGGTCTGGAAATTACAATTCAGCTCAAAATCCGGGTTGTCCCGCAAATTCTTAAAAAGGGTGACCAGTGTTTCCTGAAAAATGTCTTTTGCATCATCCTCAGAACCTTTGTTTTTTACAACAAACTTTAACACTATTGGATAGTAGCTCTTATACACATATTGCAAGACTGTATTATCACGTTTCTTGATACCCTCTATTATTTGTTCAGGTGTAATACGACTCACTGATTATGCAGAATTTTTATATATACTACGATACTGTAATGACTGATGCAATCAGTCTGTATAGAAAAAAATCATTCTTTCTGTTGCTCTGTGACAAACACCGCAAAACGCCGGGCCTGAATTACTTTTCATGATACATTCGATTTGAGGCCGGAAAATATTTTTTGCCGAATACCCACCACCCTCAAATGCCCCTATTGTATTCAGATATTCTTTCTTTACAGGAGTAGGAACAGGAACACCTTCAGGAACCATATCCTTCCATTTTTTATCAAAGTTTATCATTGTGGTGAGGTTTGGCTCCCAGGGTTCGTACTGAATAGCATAAAAACCTTCGTAAGCCACATCTGATGTATAATACTCATCTCCCAGACCTGTAAATGCATGTCCAAATTCATGCACAAGGACTCCGGGAGAGGCAGGATGATCGCTACCGCAAATACTGTAAAAATTATAAATTCCTCCTCCTCCGTATTTATCTGTATTCACCAGTATAATTATCTGGTCATAGGGAACAGATGCCGCCAAATCCGATATTTTCCAGAAGTCGGAACTAGTTAAATATCTCTCACTCCCAAAGGTGTAAAAATTGCTGTTTATTATGGTGTTTTTCCATATCCCTTCACCCGGAATATCAGTGCCTGATTCGGCACTTTCGGCATAAACAAGTCTGATATTGAATTTTTCCCGGTGAGTAGCAAAAGGCTCGACCGACAATAAATGGGATGTTAACCTGCCGGCATCCTTTATGAATTTATTCATCTCCTTCTTACTATACCCTTCAGGTATTATGACAATATCCACTGAATTCCCCGGAGGACCACTGATCATCAGTGAACGTGTTTTAAGGACAGGCAATGTTATTCTCTCAATTTCGGGATCACCAGGATTTATTACGCAGGTGAAAATCCTTTCTAAAGACTGGGTTTTTAACCGGCGGAATATTTCCAGTATGACAGACTTCACCGGGTAAGGAAATCTGACAGAGTTCGGGAAGGCTTTTTGAAGAATATCAGCTTCAGAAGTGGTTTGCCATTCACGGAATAAAGCAGAGAATCCCCGTGAATATAGCAGCTTACCGGTTTCATTATCCTGAACTGTAAAATAATAATCACCATAATAAAGGGTATCGAGAAGATTAGTTAAAGACCCTCCCCAATAAGGTTCAGATAATATTTTTGATAGATAACAATTTGTTACAGATGCATCGCCTGCCAGTACGAAGTCCACACGCATGGCTCCTTCTGAAAACCATTCGTTGAAATTATCGCCTGAAAACAGGAATATTCTTATATGAATAAAAAACAGTATAGAAAATACAGATTTCATGATGTTTCATTGGAGTTAATTTAAACCAGGAATTATTAAAAAGGTGAACATCAGATCAATGGATGACTCATATTTCATACTCTGGGTACTATTAGTCATAAAAAGTATTAAAGTCAAAATGTCATTTCACAAAACCAAAAATATACAAAAGAAGTTCTATCGCATTACATTTTGTAATAATTTACATTAAAATTTAGTTAACCTGAAGATAAAATCACATGAAGTTTATTAATTTCTCAAATATTTATTTTTATCTTTATTCATTCTAAGAAATATTTTTTCTATTCAAAAACAATATGGAAGAACATCCCCAGATTGATAATTTAGACAGGAAAATACTGAGTTTGATTATGTCAAATGCCCGGATTCCCTATCTTGAGGTGGCCCGTGAATGCAATGTGTCAGGTGCAGCCATTCACCAACGGATACAACGTTTAACCAGGTTAGGTATAATTACCGGTTCAGAATTCGTGATCAATCCGAAAAAAGTTGGTTATCATACCTGTGCCTACATAGGTATTTACCTTGAGAGCGCGCATCTTTATCCGGAAGTTGTGAAAAAGCTGAGGGAGATCCATGAAATTACCCAATGTCATTATACTACCGGAGAATATTCTATCTTCATTAAAGTTTATACGAAGAGCAATGAAGATCTTAAATATGTACTGGTAGAGAAACTTCAAAGGATTCCGGGAATAGCCCGCACTGAAACATTTATTTCCCTGGAAGAAGCTTTCGACCGCCAGCTACCGGTCATGTAACAAGGTTCGATATTACTCCTTCACTCTCTGTCTCGCTGCTTCATACAGCAATATGGCTGTTGCGGCCGACACATTCAGGGAAGCAATTTTCCCGGACATAGGTATTTTTATTAACTCATGGGAAATTTTCAATAACCGGGCAGAAATTCCGGTGTCTTCAGATCCTGCTATAATTGCCAGTGGCCCGGTTAATGTAACGTCAAATGCTGCCTTTTCTGCTTTTTCTGTTCCCGCAATAATTTTTAAGCCTGAATCTATAAGGTATTCAATGGTTGATTCGAGAGAACGGACTCTTGCAACAGGTATCCTTAGAAGGGCACCCGCAGATGCCTTGATGGAATCGGCATTTATCCTTGCATTCCCTCTTTCAGGAATTATTATGCCATCCACACCCAGACATTCAGCACTCCTCCCGATGGCCCCAAAATTACCTACATCTGTTACCTGGTCAAGAATAAGCAGAAAGGGATCCTTACCTTTATCAAAACACCTCATAATAATCTCACTCACAGGATAATATGATACTGCTGAAATAAATGCAACCACACCCTGATGATTCTTCCTGGTTATCCTGTTCAGTTTTTCAACAGGAACAAATTGAAAAGGGATAGAATGCTGTCTTATGAGAGGAAAAACTTCATTGTTTATCTGGCTGTCAGGGTTTTTTGCGAACAGAACGCGATCAATTTCTTTACCGGATTCAATGGCTTCCAGAAGAGCCCTGATTCCAAATATAAAGTCTTTTTCCTGTGTCAACTTCTTTAGTTTAATTAATACTCGAATATATTTTGCCCTTCTTCCAGGACTGCACAGCAGATCTCCAGTATGGATTTGAGCTTACATCACGGATATACTGATAATCATCGGTAGTGAATATGTTTTCCTTTCTTTCAAAAATAAATTCAATCGGGTTGCTTCCCTTACCGGTCAGGTATGTCCATTTTTCAGTATTGGCAGTGAACTCAAGCATATTGGGAGCTCCAAAAACTATATATATCATTCCCCTGTCGGTTTTCCAACCCTCCTTATATGAGGTGAAATATAAATTGGCAAACAATACCCGGTTGTAGAAAACCCTGATCAGTTCTCTTGCTCCTTCCATATTACCGGCTATACCGATCCAGAAATTATCCACAGCAAGCTTTCTGTTCAGTTGTATCCGGAGATCCCTGAATTCAACCGATGATGTTAAATAGATTAAAGGCCCCAGGAGATCATCAGGGGTTCTTATACCGGGAAAATGTTCTCCGAAATTCATAAGGGTGAGTCCATCCTTTTGCATTTTATCAACTTTAAAGATATATGTTCCCGGAAAAGCCAGCTCATAGATCATAGAATCATTATGCGCATATGACCATGATGTGTCGGGCTGTGTCCGTACAGGTGTTTCCGGCAAAGTGGAGAACATAGGTCTGGGCATACTCCTATCGGGATTGAAAAAGTCGACATGTAATGAATCGTACCCTAACTGATTGAATACAATCCTGAATTGCTCACCCGGAGCAAAATACCGGTTAAAGAGGGGATAACCCGTAGCAGGTGAAATAACCTTATAATTCTGAGCAGTGAACCTGGTGGTCTTATCCAGTATGAGAGAGGTCTGATTTCGGGTTCTCCTGTTTTCGTCATACACATTTACCGTCAGAAGGTATTTATTTCCGGTGTAAACTTTGAAGGGTAAGGCAGTGAAATAATAAGCCTTTACATCTTCCCTGTTTATTTGTCTGTAAACAGAAGCAGAATCTCTTAAAACACCATCTTTTAAACTTTCAGTGATATGCCTTAACTCATACCTGATCCTGATCCTTGCCCTGGGAATATTTTCTTCATTAGCCATGCTGAATAATAATTCAGCCGGGAGGATACGTATATATATAACTGAGGCACTGTCATTAACATGGTGAATGGTATAGCCGGGATGCAAACTTGTTTTTCCCGGATTATAAATATCAGCCAGATTAGGCTCCCTCATAGGTTTTGAAGGAGGCTTCTGACAGGATACAAATAGCAAGCCGTATAAAAAAATGAGTGAGATGCAATTCCGGTATACCATCTGTTCTGTTTTATTTAAATGAGGTTAATAAGTTCTTCCAGTTGTGTATGTAATTTTTCCCACCTGGTCAGGAGTGTGTCGTGACTTGCTTTTAAACTGCCATATTCGGAAAACAAATCATGATCCCTGATGTTTTCAGGGTTCGCCAGTAAATTCTCCAGTTCACCGATTCTTTTTTCCATTCCGGTAATATCAGTTTCAATTCTTTCCAGTTCATTCTTCACCCTTCTCACCTTTTTTTCGTGTTCTTTACGCCGGTTGTAATTGTGTTTATTTGTTGATTCCGGAACAATTGTATTTTCATCCGGTTGCCCTGCCCTTGCTTTTCTTTCAATTTCCCTGAGATTATTTAATTTTCTTTTTTCGAGAAATTCAAAGATACCGCCAATATGTTGTTTTACCTTATGGTTCCTGAATTCGTAAATCTTATCAACCAGTCCGTCCAGAAATTCCCTGTCATGAGAGACCACAATAAGTGTACCGTTATAGTGAAGAAGAGCATTTTTAAGAATATCTTTTGACCGCATATCAAGGTGATTTGTCGGCTCGTCCAGTACCAGCAGGTTGTTGTGCTGGAGAAGTAATTTCGCAAGGGACAAGCGGGATCTTTCTCCACCGGAAAGCACTTTTATTTTTTTTTCTGCATCATCACCGCCAAAAAGGAAGGCTCCCAGGATATCCCTGATCTTTTTTCGCACGTCACCCACTGCAACTGCATCTATGGTTTCCAGCGGGGTAAGGTTGTCATCCAGTAATTCATCCTGGTTCTGAGCGAAGTACCCTATAGAAACATTATGCCCTGTCTTTAACTTTCCTTTATAATCCAGCTCACCGGTGATAATCCGCGACAGTGTGGTTTTTCCCTCGCCGTTCCTGCCAACAAAAGCCACCTTTTCCCCTCTTTCTATAATAATGTTAATATTATCAAGCACATCATGAGTGCCGAATGATTTTGACAGATTTTCAGCCTCCACCACAATGGTTCCTGACCTTGGTGCCGGGGGAAACTTAATATTCAGATAACCTGCATCTTCTTCCTCCACTTCAATACGTTGCACTTTATTCAACATCTTTATTCTCGACTGCACCTGCACAGCCTTGGTGGCTTTATAACGAAATCGCTGAATAAACTTTTCATTATCCCTGATCATTTTTTTCTGATTCTGAAAAGCAGCCATTTGCTGGATCATTCTTTCCTCTTTAAGTTCAACATACTGAGAGTAAGGAACACGGAAATCAAAAGCTTTACCGGTGCGTAACTCAATAGTCCGGGAAGTTATATTATCAAGAAAAACACGATCGTGCGAAATCATAATTATTCCCCCGGGATAATCAGTGAGGAATGATTCCAGCCATTCAATAGCATGTATATCGAGATGATTTGTAGGTTCATCAAGCAGGAGAAAATCCGGTTTCTTTAAGAGCAACCTGGCAAGTTCAATTCTCATTCTCCATCCCCCGCTGAGTTCCGATACGGGCCTGTTCAGATCGTCAGCATTAAAACCCAGCCCGATAAGCGTTTTTTCTATATCAGCCTGAATACTGTTTCCTCCCAGCATCTGAAGACTATCATTCAAATGATTCAGCTTATCAATAAGTCTCAGGTAAGAAGGAGAGTCGTAATCAGTCCTGACAGCAAGCTGATCATTGATCCTGACAATATCCTTTTCCGCATTGATAATATCGTCAAACGCCAACAATGTCTCTTCGTACACTGTTTTCCCGTCCCTGTGAATTATTTGCTGAGGAAGGTATCCTACTGTCTGATCACCGCTTCTAATAACCTGTCCTCCTGAAGGTTCCTGAAAACCTGCAATAATCTTCAACAGGGTAGTCTTCCCTGCTCCGTTCCTTCCCACCAGCCCTGCCCTTTCCTTATCATTGATCATCAGAGTAACAGAATCAAACAAGGTAGTGCCGCCAAACCGTACTGATAAATTCTCAACAGAAATCATTTACAGCTTATTAATTGTGAACATTTGCAAAATAAATACGTTTTATCAATACCTTTGCAAATAACCGTGTAAAATTAATCAAACTCTTTAAAACTAAATTTAAAATATCTTGAGCCGGGGAAAAAAACCAGTTCTTAGGAATGTACTTATTGAATCAGTCGGAGCTGAAGGCAATGCCATTGCCAGAGTTGACAATATGGTAATTTTTGTGCCGATGGTAATTCCGGGAGATATCGTCGATATCCGGGTAACACGGAAACGCAGGAAATATATGGAAGGGAAACCCCTCTTCTTCCATAAGTACTCCGAGAAACGCGTTAAACCCGTTTGTGAGCATTTCGGAGTATGCGGAGGATGTAAATGGCAGCATCTTTCCTATGCCGATCAGTTAAAATATAAAGAACGACAGGTAGAAGAAACGCTGAAAAGAATTGGGAAAATTGACAACATTCAGGTTCAGCCCATTCTCGCTTCTGAAAAAACCGAAGCTTACAGGAACAAACTGGAATATACCTTTTCCTCCAATAAATGGTTTTCGAGGGAAGAAATAGATTCCGACGCTGTTTTCAATAATACCAATGCTGCAGGATTTCACCTGCCAGGTATGTATGATAAGGTTCTGGATATCAATAAATGCTGGCTGCAGGCAGAACCCGGAAATGCTATCCGTAATTTCATCAAAAAGTACGGAGAAGAAAAGAAACTGAAATTTTATGATACAAAAAATCATAATGGCTTTTTACGGAATCTGATTATCAGAAATAGTTCCACCTCCGAATTGATGATCATTGTTGTATTTGGGGAAGAAGATCGGAAGACAATCCTGGACTTACTGGAAGCTGTAAAACAGAGTTTTCCGGAGATCACTTCATTACTGTATGCGGTGAACAGAAAAAAGAATGATACCCTTTTTGACCAGCAGATTATCTGTTATACCGGAAAGGAATATATTACCGAAAAGATGGAAGACCTGAGTTTCAGGATCGGGCCTAAATCTTTTTTCCAGACTAACACTGCCCAGGCGCTGAAATTATATCAAAAAATAAGGGAGTTTGCTGACCTTACCGGAAGGGAAAACGTATATGACCTGTATACAGGAACTGGAACGATAGCAAATTTCGTGGCAAAACATGCTGAAGTTGTTATTGGTATGGAATCAGTTCCGGAAGCTGTTGCAGATGCAGGGTTAAATTCAAAACTTAACGGTATTTCAAATACCAGGTTTTTTACAGGGGATATTAAAGACATATTAAGTGAGGCGTTTATTGCTGAACACGGGAAGCCTGATATCATTATCACCGACCCGCCAAGGGCGGGAATGCATGCTGATGTTTTGAGGGCTGTTTCTGACGCAGCACCTGAAAAGATCATCTATGTAAGCTGTAATCCTTCTACACAGGCGAGGGATGTGACTATGTTAAGCGGTTTGTATAATGTTGCCGCTGTCCAGCCGGTAGATATGTTCCCGCATACACATCATGTGGAAAATATCGTAGTGATGGTTAAAAATTGAATTAACACAAACATGATACTTATTGTGGGTTGCGAATGATACTAATTGTATGCATTTTTAAATTTTCATTTCTTTGTTAAAAACCAATCAACCAGATGTTGTCTTATAAAATCTTTAATAAAAGTTGTTACGGCTTAAGCGAAATAGAAAGAAATTCTTTGGATGCAGTGATCACTGATCCCCCTTACGGAATTTCATTTCAAAATAATCAATGGGATAAGAATTTACCCAAAAGAGAGATCTGGGAAAATTCATTAGACTGTTTAAAGCCAGGTGCATTTGGCGCAGTATTCTCTTCAATTCGTTTAATGCACCGCATGATGGTTGACCTGGAAGACACCGGTTTTATTATCCGTGATGTTATGTTCTGGTCATACCTTAACGGTATGCCAAAAAGCAGAGACATTGCGTTGGATATCGATAAAGAACTTGGCGTGGATAGCACGAAAGTTGGAACATACAAATATGTTCAGGGGTACAAAAAAAACGGTGCAATTTCCTATAAGAATACTGGTTTAAAAGAAAAATTAACACCTTCTTCTGATATTGGAATTACATATAAGGGAAGTGGTTTGGGTATTAAACCTGCTTACGAACCAATTATTTTAATCCAGAAACCTATTGAAAAGAAATTATCTGTCGCACAGAACATTATCAAATATGGCACTGGCGCATTAAACATTGAGCAGACCAGAATTCCTTATGAGAAAGGGGAAGATAAAGTCGGGCATAATCCGCATCCAAAAGGCCGTGTTACTTCCAACATTTTGAGAACCGATGCATTTCAGGATGGCTACGATAAATTTTTTCTTGTTCCCAAGGTAAGGCAAAATGCAGAAGAATTCAATCATCATCCGACTTTAAAGCCAGTTGCACTGATGCATCATTTAGTAAAACTCCTGTCATGGGAAAATCAAAATATATTAGACCCGTTTATGGGTAGTGGCAGTACCGGGGTATCCTGTTTAATGCTAAATCGTTTCTTTTGGGGTTACGAATTACAAAATGAGTATTTCAAAATAGCTCAAAAAAGATTGGAGAATGCGCAGAGGATAAAGGAAATCCCGAAACTGTTTTAATCTGGAACAATAATCTCTTATAAACCTTTCAAATAACCCTAATATACTTTCGGTTACACTTATACTATCATAAACAAACGGACCATAACAGATGTTTACAATTCCTGATACCTTATAAAGTAATAATGGAAAACCCGCCACTCTTCGGTATGCTTCCTGATGAAATAGCAAATGTGGTTGCGTCAGCAGGTTTGCCATCCTATACGACAAACCAGATTACCGGTTGGTTGTACAGGAAGAATATCAGGGATATTGATGATATGACCGACCTTTCCAAAAAGGCCAGGGAATACCTGAAAAACAATTACTCAACAGGGATAACCCCGCATGAAAAAGTTAGTGAATCGACAGACGGAACAAAAAAGTACCTGTTTAAAGCCGGGAAATCACATTATATAGAGTCTGCGTGGATTCCCGAAGGTAAGAGAGGCACACTGTGCCTTTCCACCCAAATCGGCTGCAAGATGGGATGTTCATTTTGTATGACAGGAAAACAGGGATTTCAGGGTAATCTTACCGCCGGTGAGATCCTGAACCAGGTAAAGATGCTTCCTGAGCGTGATAAGCTCACAAACATTGTTTATATGGGTATGGGTGAACCTCTTGACAATCCTGATGAAGTGATAAAAAGCATTAACATACTCACATCTGAAAAATGTTTTGCTTTGAGTCCCAGAAGAATAACGGTATCCACAATAGGAATAATTCCGGCCATGATACGCTTTCTTAATGAATGTGATGCCCATCTTGCCATTAGTCTGCACACTCCTTTTGACAATGAAAGAGAAAAGATCATGCCTGTGCAGAGAATTTATCCCATCAGTGAGATAATCACTACCCTGAAAAAATTCAACTGGACCGGCCAGAGAAGGGTATCAATGGAGTATATCATGTTCAAAGGATTCAACGATTCCCCGGAACATATAAATGAATTGTCACGCTTGTTGAAAGGGTTGCACTGCAGGGTTAACCTCATCAGGTATCATTCTGTGCCCGGGACAGATATGGAGGGGGTTTCAGAAAAGGAAACG
>CAYVTV010000033.1:0-21672 GCA_964454295.1 uncultured Bacteroidaceae bacterium | reverse complement strand
GAAAAATGACGAAATGAAAATCCGCCGAACAGACTCAATTCCCAACGCATTAATTTGACGTTAAAATTGTTACCTTTGTAGTCCTTTTACGGCGGGGAATATGGTTTACGTTCCGGAAATACAGACTTCAACTGCCGGCAGTGTTCACATTAAACAGATAAATTATTACAATGGCGTTTCAGAATAAATCAAATACAAACAAGGAAAGCAAGCGGAAACGGATCAGTGTCAGCCGGCCGGCTCACAGGAAGTTTGCAGGACACTCCGGCAGGGAAAGACCGCTTCAGAAAACAAAACATGATGACGGCTCTATCCGCCTGAACCGTTATCTTGCCATGAGCGGGATTTGCAGCAGGAGACAGGCCGATACTTATATAAGTGAGGGACTTGTAAGTGTGAACGGGGAACCCGCCACCGAACTGGGGATAAAGATATTACCCGGTGATGTGGTGAAATTCAACGGTGAAAAAGTATCCGCTGAAAAGAAGGTTTATTTATTGCTGAATAAGCCCAAGGAATATATTACAACTGCCAAAGATGAACAGGGAAGGAAGACAGTGTACAACCTGATAAAGGGAGCATGCAAAGAAAGGGTGTTTCCTGTTGGCAGGCTCGACAGGAACTCTATGGGAGTGCTTCTTTTTACCAATGACGGTGAACTGGCCTCCAGGTTAGCCCACCCTAAGTTCCTCAAAAAGAAGGTGTATCATGTATTTCTTGATAAAGGTCTTAAACCCTCTGATCTCGACAAAATACTTACCGGCATTACCCTGAACGACGGATTTATCAAGGCGGATGAGCTGAGTTATGTCAAACCCGACATCCGGTCAGAAGTGGGTATCGAAATACACTCCGGGAGAAACAGGATTGTAAGAAGGATTTTTGAACACCTCGGCTATAAAGTTATTAAACTCGACAGGGTTCTTTTTGCAGGGCTTACAAAGAAAAATCTTCCAAGAGGGAAGTGGAGATTTCTTACCGAAAAAGAAATTAACATGCTTAAGATGAACGCCTTTTCCTAAATTATTTCCATGCATAAAGCCGGATTTGTAAATATCATCGGGAGACCGAATGCAGGTAAGTCAACCCTTATGAATGCACTCGTAGGCGAGAAGCTTTCAATTATTACGTCCAAAGCACAGACCACCCGTCACAGGATACACGGGATAGTGAATGGCGAGGATTTTCAGATTGTATATTCAGATACTCCGGGAATATTGAAACCCCATTACAAGCTCCAGGAGGCTATGCTAAAGTCTGTCCGGTCAGCCCTTACTGACGCTGATATTATACTATATGTGTCTGATGTGCATGAAGATACGGAGGAGAAAAATGAAGTCATAGAAAAGATAAAAAGTTCAGGTACAGAGACCATCCTTGCGTTAAATAAGATTGACCTGTCAACACAGGAAGAAGTCAGCCTTCTGTTACATGCATGGCAGAAGATCTTACCCTCAGCTGTTATTCTTGCTGTTTCGGCTCTTCATGGGCATAATATTAGCGGGTTATTCGACCTTATCATTGAAAAGCTGCCGGAACATCCTCCGTATTATCCCAAAGATGAGATTACCGACAGGACGGAAAGATTCTTCGCTTCAGAGATACTGAGAGAAAAGATACTTATAAATTACAGCCAGGAGATACCGTATTCGGTGGAGGCGGAAATTGAATCATTCAGGGAAGATGAAAGGCTTATCCGTATCAGTGCAATTATCTATACGGAGAAGGAAAGTCAGAAAGGGATCATTATCGGGAACAAAGGCCGGGCATTGAAAAAAACAGCTACGGAAGCAAGATTGGAAATGGAGCGGTTTTTTGATAAAAAAGTCTTTCTCGAACTGGTTGTGAAAGTGAGGAAAGACTGGAGAAATAATGAGAGGATGCTTAG
Organism: uncultured Bacteroidaceae bacterium; assembly: GCA_964454295.1. Classification (GTDB taxonomy): domain Bacteria; phylum Bacteroidota; class Bacteroidia; order Bacteroidales; genus CAYVTV01. The sequence goes on along the minus strand of CAYVTV010000033.1, from coordinate 19,784 downwards.
ACAATTCGGGTATAATTAAACTGTAACATCATGAGTAATATAGTCGCCATCGTGGGAAGGCCGAATGTTGGCAAGTCAACTCTTTTCAACCGGCTTACCGGTACCCGGAGCGCAATTGTTCATGAGACCAGCGGAGTTACGCGTGACAGGCATTACGGGAAAGCCGACTGGAATGGAATTGATTTTTCCGTTATTGATACCGGCGGATATGTTACCAACTCTGATGATGTTTTTGAAGAGGAGATACGTAAACAGGTGGTGCTGGCACTGGAAGAGGCTGACAGCATCATTTATCTCACAGATGTGAGGAGCGGAATTACCGACCTGGATGAGGATATTGCCCGTATCCTCAGGAAAGCGGGGAAGACCGTTTTGCCCGTGGTGAATAAGGTGGACACACATGATCTTATAGCCGAAGCCCAGGTATTTCATAAACTGGGCTTAGGTGAGTTGTTTACCATCTCATCTGCCAATGGCAGCGGCACAGGGGATATGCTGGACGCCCTTGTTAAAACTTTCAGGAAAGAGTCGCTGCCGGAGGAAGAATACCTGCCCAGGATAGCTGTTGTAGGTCGCCCCAATGTAGGTAAATCATCCCTCATAAATTCATTGCTGGGGGTGGAAAGGAATATTGTCACCCCTGTTGCAGGCACTACCAGAGATTCCATCCTGACGAGGTACAATAAGTTCAATCATGATTTTTACCTCGTGGATACCGCCGGCCTGAGGAAAAAAGGAAAAGTTAGGGAAAACCTGGAGTTTTACTCTGTGATGCGGTCAGTCCGTGCCATCGAATTTTCGGATGTATGTCTTCTGATGATTGATGCCATGCAGGGAGTGGAAGCACAGGACATGAGCATATTCCATCTTATTGAGAGTAACAGGAAAGGGCTGGTTATCCTTGTGAATAAATGGGACCTGGTGGAAAAGAACACACACACGATGAAAGAATATGAAAAGATCATTAAAAAGAGAATTGAGCCCTTCAATAATGTTCCGGTATTGTTTATTTCCGCCACCCAACTTCAACGTGTACATAAAGTGGTGGAAACAGCCATGCAGGTATACCGGAGACGGCTTCAGCGTATTCCCACCGCCAGGTTAAATGAAGTTATGCTGAAGATTATAGAAGAAAATCACCCCCCTGCAGTAAAGGGGAAATTTGTTAAGATCAAGTATGTCACACAGCTTCCTACACACAGTCCGAGCTTTGCCTTTTTCTGCAATTTCCCGAAATATATAAGGGAACCATATAAAAGATTCCTGGAAAACAGGATGAGAGAGCATTTTGATTTCTGCGGGGTGCCGTTACAGTTGTTTTTCAGGGAAAAGTAGGGACGCACGGCCGTGCGTCCTGAAGATGTGACGGGTGATGAGTGGTTACGTGGTTATGTGGTTACGTGGATACGTGGATGCGTGGTCTGTAGGGGCAAACCTATGTGTTTGCCCTTTGGAAGCGATGCGTGATACGTGTAATTGAGTGGATGAGTGGATAAGTAAACGTAGAGACGCACGGCTGTGCGTCTTTGCAAGAAAATCCAGGGGGTATCAATGTAATATCCAAGGGTTTTTGTCGTAATAAAGACTACAATAAAAGTGATGAGGATAAGATTTTAGATATTTGTTATGATATTGATTTAAAATATGATATTTTAATTGATGTTCATTTGCTTTCAACCAATGAGCTGGAAACAAAACGTGGCAAGCAGCCAGTTTTTGTTAATGCTCTTAAATACGGGATTTACGCATGAGTATTGATAATCAGGATAGGTTAGATTTAATCAGATATAGATTAGCGGAAGCGAAGGATACAGTGTCTTAACCCCCTATAAGTTGGACAGATTTATTAAAAGAGTTTAGTACTTTTAGTTTAATGTTATTGTTATTTTCATTCATCATCCGCTGCACAAAGTTAGCCCTGAAACTTTGTAGTTGCAATAAATGCGTCAAGCATAACAAAACATATTCCCTTTCTTTTGGTTGAATTTTAGATACTTCCTGAATACGGTGATTTTCTTGCAGGCTTCTAAAAGATGTTTCCCAAAACTCATAAGTATCAATTAATACCTGATTTATAATAATAAAGCAAAAACACAAAACTTAAAAGTTATATCAAAACCAGAAAAAATTTGTTGTTAAAATGGATAATTATATTCTCAACGAAGGTCTTATACTTACTGACGATGAGGAGGATGAACTTATTGTCAGGGATATAAAAATCAATATTAAACCTACATGGAAATGGTTGCTTAACCTGCCTTAATTAATAGAATATTATGCCCGCTATTTAAAGGGTTTTAGAGACAAAAACATAAAATTCCAACCTTAGCCGGATAATGCGGAAATAATATACTATTTTTGTAATAATAACCTGTTTCCGGAAAACGTTCCCTCAATAATGAAAATCGTCAACTCTATAAAGTCAACCTTCATTATTATTTTATTGATCTGCAATGCCTGCGGGGAGATTGTATCGTACCCTGATACACCTGTCGTAAGCTTTAAATCGTTTACCTTATACAGGGGGGTAGATATACTAAATAATCCGATACTGCTGGGCAAAGCAGAGATTGAGTTTACCGACGGCGACGGGAATGTCGGGTTGCACCAGCCGGATTCGGCAAATGTGCCTGATTCATTGAAATACAACCTTTTCCTTACTCTCCATGAAATAAAAAACAATCAGGCTGTTAAGGTTGAGGGACCTGAGGGTGAGTTCAACTACCGCATTCCGTATATAGAGAGGGTGGGGCAGAACAAGACGCTTAAAGGCACTATTTATGTGGATATTGAGTATAAAACAATTGACTTTGACACTGTTTTTTATACTTTTTACCTGATGGACAGAGCGTTTAACAGGAGTAATACCGATACTACCCAGGTGATCATCTTTACAGGTATAGAGCTGTAAACTGCCTACCGGGATTATATTTTTATTCCCATGAACAATACATCATCCACCTGTTCCAGTTCTTCCTTCCACAGCATAAAGTTGTTCTTCACATAATTGTATTGTTCATCCATGGGCTTTTCATGGATGTCCCTGAGCAGGTTTTTAAGACGTACCATTTTAAACTTTTTGCCCAGCGGGCCGCCAAACTGGTCGGGATAACCGTCTGAGAACATATATACAATGTCACCCTTTGAGAGTTCAAAAACTTCATCCGTAAATTCCTTTTCTTCGTCCTCATCCTCAAACCGGCCTCCTACCGAGTTCCTGCTCCCTTTCACGTATATCTGTTCCTTGTTGAGGTAAAGAATAACAGGCCTCATGGCTGAGGCAAGTCTTAATATTTTGGTGTCGAGATCAATTTCCGCCACGATGATGTCCATGCCATCATTTGATTTCTCGGTTTCCTTATTCTGGTTTAATGCATCCCTTATTTCGTTGTCAAGGGTTTGAAGGAGCTGTGATGGTGAACGGACTTCTTTCCTTGAACAAATATCCTTAATAAGGGTAGTCCCTATCATTGACATAAAAGCCCCGGGAACTCCGTGTCCTGTGGAATCAGCACATACTAAAAGGAATTTGTTCCCCCATACTTTGTCATACCAGTAAAAGTCGCCGGAGACAATATCCTTGGGCTGATAAAAAACAAAACTTCCCGAGAAATAATTTGTCAGCCTCTTAATCGGGGGTAATATACTGGCCTGAATACGTTGTGCATAGTTAATACTATCGGTTATATCCCTGTTCTTGTTTTCAATTTCCTCCTTTTGTTCCATAACTTCTTTTGTTCTCTCATCAAGAGCTTTCTGAAGGTATTCCTGTAACTGCTTTTGTTTTCTTTCCCTGAGTTTTATGATGATAAAAACGGAGGCAACCAGAGTAAAAAGAACAAGGAACATAAACCACAAGGTTTTCCATACAGGGATTTTAATGTTTATTTTTAGTGACAGGGGAGTCTCCGTACAAATACCTTTCTCGTTACAGGCCCGTAACAGGAAGGTGTATGAGCCATCTTCCAGACGGCTGTATATCACAAAGGGGATGTCCGTATATTCCGACCAGTCATCATATCCTTCAAGCTTATACTGATAGCGCACTTCTCCGGGATTCCCCAGGTTTATACCAATGAAGTCAATTCGTATTTTATAGATGTTATAAGGCAAGTAAACGGGTTGGGTGAAATCATGATCATGGTCCGATATTTTCAATCCGGTGATGTTCAGGATTGGAGGTGTGTTGTGGATTTTTTCCTGAGTGTGATCATAAATAATTAAACCCTGAGTTGTTCCAAAGACCAGGTTGTCTTTCAGATTTCCGGTTACTGCATTGAAATTGCAATCGGCACTGATGCCCTGTTCAACTGAGAATATCTGGATATTATCTGTCTCAGGATTTATTCTGCTCATACCCAGCCTGTGGCCCACCCATACCATTCCGTTGGGATCGATGGCAAGGCTGTAGCAGTAATTTGACCTTAAACCGTTGTAGGTGGCGTAATGCAGAAGACTGTCGGAATTAAACATAAACACACCGTCTCCGCTTGTTGCCGCCCAAAGATTCCCGTATTTATCCTCAGCAATGGAAATAAACTCGAGTTCAGCTCTTATATCAATGGTCAGTTCATTTTTTGTTTCAACATTGAATATCCCGTTCGAGCGGGTAGCGATCCAGGTCTGATCCTTTGAATCAATAAAAATATGACGTATCCTGTTATGCGGTAATCCTTCGGAAGTGGTCATTTTTTCAAACTTCCCTGTTTTCAGGTCAAAGATCAGTAAACCTCCGTTGGTTGCAACGTATAGTTTTGACTCCTTTGAAGAGATCGAATTAATGATATTTTCCAGTGAGTTTGAAGACACATAATATTTCTGCACCCTGTTCTCCCCTTTTTTTATACGGAACAACCCGCTTTGTGCTGTCCCTATCCACACTGTGCCATTAACGTCCCTGTACAAAGAAGTGATCTTATCAGGTGGCATTCCCCTGTCCGTATCATAAATTTCTGCCCGGGTCCCGTTAAGTCCGGCTTTCAGCAGCCTTCCGTCTCCTCCAAGCCAATACGTGTCACCATCTGTGTATATGGATAAAATATCATTACTGAAGTTAAGGTTTTCGAATGTATAAAACATAAACGACCTGTTTCTTAACACAATGAGTCCTCCGCCATAGGATGCAAACCAGTAGTTCCCTTCAATATCTTCATAAATATCCTTTATATAGCGGGTTTCCAGTCCATTTGACTCATCAAAGATCAGCATGTCATAATATGTATGATCTCCGTTAGTCTTAAGGATGACTATTCCATTCCCTTCCGTTGCTATCCATAGATTCCCTTCCCTATCCTGATGAATATCCTGGATGTTGTAATTTGAAAGCTTATAGTTTTCACCAATTCTTTTAATAGAGCAGGCAGTAGTAGCCTGTATGCCGGTTTCTTCTGTAACCATAAACAGTCCCTGGTCTTCTGTTCCTATGAGGTAATGAGTATTCCCGGGTGCAGGATATATTGCATGGATGTTACTGTACGAAAGATCTTTAAAATTCTCAATAAGTTCAAGATTCTCCTTTCCGGGGATGTATTTAAAGAGATAAAGGCCATCGAATGTTCCGATAAGGATATTTCCGGCCCCTGTCATACACAGGGAAGTGATGACCATACCCTCAAGCCCTTCTGTAATATAGCTTAATGTATTATCGGGAGATATACGGATAATACCCCTGGACTGAGTGGCGGCCAGAATATATCCTTCCTTGTCTTCTACAAACCCTTTAATAGCGCTTGTGTATTTTGGCTCTGGCATCAGAAGGCTGAAGCGATGGCCTTTGAGAATGGCAATATGGCCATTATCGAAACCAAACCACACTGTATTTTTTGAATCGGTAAAACTTTTTCTTACAGGTGATTTGGGCAGAGTATCACCGGGGAAAGTGTTGGTAAAAGTAAACCCGTCAAAACGTGCAATGCCCTCACCCGTTCCCAGCCAGAGGTAACCATTCTGATCCTGGATAATGTTGTAAATGAAATTATCACTTAGTCCGTCTTCCGGCCCGTAGGTCTGAAAGCGGTAATTCTGTGTGAACGCGGGATTTGAGCCAAAGCATATAAACCCAAGGGTAAGAATAATTCCGGAAACTACTTTCATTGCATATGTTTTCAAGTCGTTTTATTCTTTGGGTTTAACACCAATGGAATACTTGTATTTTGGCACTCCTCCAATCGGGCTGGTAAAGAATTCGAGCAATTCGCCATATTGGTTTTTAACATATATAACCACATTATTATTTCTTACCGGCGGATTTTTTCGTTTGATAAATTGTATATCAATGGAAGTATTTTTCTCTTCCTCATAGATCTTAAATTCACTTTCAGCCCATTCATCTTCACCGGAGACTTTGGCTAACTGTCCTTTACGTGCTACCGATACCAGTTTAACAAATCCGTCACTGTCCCAGTCGAAGTTCCACAATTTCACCGTAATGGTTCTGTCGTCCACATATGGGTATATGTGGGATACTTCCTCCGGGTCATTATGCATTCTGAATGAATATTCATAGGCAAAAGCATTGGCTCCTTCCACCGCCCTGTTGGTGTTGGCATCTGTGGAAAGAAAAAATCTGTAAAGATTGCCGTCATCACCTGCCACTCCTTCGGCAATGATCTTCAGGACATATCCGTCCCATCTCTCCACATATTCTCCCTCTGTGGGATTAAAAGGTCCGAAAGTATACCAATTGTTGTCGTACCGGGGATCCTCACCGAATGTTCTTGTGGCGAGCAATACTCCGCTCTTGTAATTTCCAACGGGATCAGTACCGCGTGAATCTTCATCCGACCAGCATCCTTTTCCCCCGTAAACTGAAAAAGTAGTACGTGTATCCCAAATGCCGTTTATCTCATCATGTTCTCCCCCGATATCAGGATCAAAAACACGGATATACACCGGCTGATTGAAATTTTTAGGGATCAGGAAAAAGAATGTCTGGGAGAAATCATCATCACCCCAGTTGGTTTCGGCGTACTTACCAAAAACAACCAGAAACGGTATGTTCTCATCCACGTTGGGCACCGGCTGTGCATACGATCCTGCAGTAAGACTTATTCCGGTAATAACCAGGATTATCTTTATAATTCTTTTTATAAGCTTCACTTTAATCAAACTTCTTTATTCCTGTCATTAACAATGATTCAAATATCATGCAAATTAACTAATTTTAACCGATCTTCTCTACTCAGAAGTAAAACTGCACCAGAGAAAACTATATACGTATATCCAATTATTCAACAACCATAATGCTTTTATAGGAGCAATATTTATCCAGGCTTTCTTCATCTCCCCGTGTTTGACGCAATTTGACGCCTAATTTAATATTTTGTTTTCCCGGAATTACAAAACTGTGCTTCACGGTTACACCCACTTTTCTCTCCCCGCTCCCAAAGTCCCAGTAATATTCCAGCGGAACCTGGTTGCCGAAATAGGATTCTGATCCGCTGAGCTGAAACTCAGTGTTTACGCTTACCGTATCGGGACAGGTAATGAATGCCTGTATTGTTTTCTTCAGTTCCAGTTCATATTCTGCCTGGTTGAACATAATTTCTTTTGTGAGGACGTCAATTACATCCAGTTTAATATCAAAAATGCCGGGGTCTTTGAAACAATGTTCTGCTTCCACTGCTTCCACACTTGTGCCATCTCCCAGATCCCATCTGTATTTATACAGTGTTGTATCAATTTCCATAGTGCTGCGTTCATAAAAGACAAAGCAGAAATTGTCAATTTTCTGTTGCTGGCATATTTCGAAAGTGGGAAGTACCGATTCAAATCTGAAAACATCGATTGATCCCCGCCGTGTTGAGGTAAGGTATCCATTTTCGTATGTGTCATCAATTATTATGGTAAAATCATTACTGCGGGGTGAGTTCAGGGGCTGGGGAAGTTTTACCGGGGAAATCCACTCATTGTTATGCAGTTCGGTATAATACAGGTCATATCTGCCCGGGCGGTCATGCCCTGCAGAGGAGAAGTATAACCTGCCTGAAGAATGAACGAAAGGATAAAGATCATTTTCAGGGGTATTGACTTTTGGTCCCAGATTTTCAGGTGTTGTCCAGCTTCCGTTGACGAGCCTGGAGCAATAGATATCATACCCCCCAAAGCCGTCGGCCTTGTTGGAAACAAAAAAGAGGGTGTTGCCGTCTTTGCTTAGTGACGGGTGCATATTGTCGGCATCACGGGTATTGTGTTCAAACGGGTTGGCTCTTGTCCATACATCATTGACCCTGGTTGAAAAAAACAGTCCTACGTATGGATTTACCCTGATTGCATTACCAAATCTCCTGGTAGTAAGGTTTCTTGTGAATACGATCAGATCACCTTCACCGTTAAGAGATGCGGGTCCATCGTGTTGCATGGTTTTAAGCGATGGGGATAATAAGGAAGGCGTATCCCAACTTCCTGATTCATTCACCTTTACTTCATAAATATCTAAAAAATTCTTTTTATTCCGGTCAGTATATAATAAATATGAACTTGAACTTCTGTTAGAGGAGATGATAATTCCAGAGGGAGAATATGAAGTAACCACTTCATCCGTAGCCCTGGAGGTAAAGCTCATGGGTTTTACCTTATATATCTCCTGACCGGATACCTGGCAGAGGTAAGCGAGCAATACCGGTATAAAAAGCAATAATATGTTATTCCTTTTTCTCATTGCATCAGAAATAAATCGGACTATTCACATCAGCCCTGAATTTCAGTTCGTAACGAAGCATAATTTCATGGGTGCCGCTGGTAACCCTGCTAAGATCCGTAAAAGAATGATCGTACGCATATCCTATTTTTAGCTGTCTGTTTATCTGTACTTCAACCATTGCAGTTAATTCCCTGCCCTTTTTATAAGCACCTCCCAGCCATAGTGCATCCCTGAAAAATATCAGGTGCAGGCCTGCCTGGTAGTCAGTATCTGTTAATGAATAGTCAATAATAAATGCCGGTTTAAGCTTGAAGTTATCATTTAAATTAAACAGGTATCCTCCCATAAGCATAAAATCATAATTGTTGATGTCATGGACAATATGTCCCAGACTATCAGGTTTGCTCAGAAAAAAAGGCACTGACAATCCCAGGTAGTATTTGGGGTTAAAAAGGTAGAATCCTGCGCCAAAATTGGGAGTTAACCCATTTTCATTAAGGAACAGATCATCTGTTTCATCCCGCAGTTCGAGTTTGTCAAAATTATTGGAGTAATAATATGCTCCCCCGCGTAAGCCCATGGACAGGCGGCTGCCCCCTACCCACACCCTGTATGCATAGTTGAACATGATGCTGTTGAATTGGGTGACCGGGTTTGTGAAGTTATCCACCATAATACCCAGGGCTACTTTATCGCGTTTCATCGGGGTATGAACACACAGGTTCTGGGCAACAGGCCCGCCTTTGATCCCGGTAAGATATTGTTTATGCAGAACAGAAGCACTTACTGATTCACGGCTTCCGGCATAGGCCGGATTTAATACAAGTCCGTTAAACATGTACTGGCTCAGCCTGTGCATATAGGGAAGATCCTGACCTTTCAGGTCTTTACACCAGGGATTGACAAACAAGATCAGTAATATGGTAAAAAAGGCACTTCTCATCCGGTATTTATTCCGATTTAATAACAAAAAATCCTTTATATGTAAATGGTCTTCCTTTATAATTAAGGCGCAGCACATAATAATATGTTCCATCTCCGGCAAGGTTTCCGCTTAAGGTTTTCCCATCCCATACTGCATCGTTATCCTGGGTCTCAAGTACTGATTCATGCGTAAGTTCCTTTACAAAGCTTCCTGAGCTGTTAAAAATGGTAAAAACATAAGTCATGTCTGTGCTTGTCCTGTTTATGCCCTCGGCGTAAAGATAATCATTCAGAAGATCACCGTTAGGTGAGAACCCCTGATATACTTTAACTTCTTTTCTTTCCACGGTAATCTCATCTGTTTTTAACGGGCATACTCCGTTGGTGATGGTAAAAGCCACTGTTGTTAACTGGTCAATAACCAGGTCAGCGAGATGGGCTGAGGTGTCATCCTGTTCGGTAAGCATACCTGCTCCTGAGAGGATGTTCCAGCTTCCTGTTCCGGCAGTAGGAAGTGCAGAAGAGAGTAAGACATTATCTGAAAGAAAAACGATAAGCGGAGAAATATCAGTGCCGTTATTTGTGATCAGGGCATCAGCAGGCTCTTCATAAAAATTAACAACTACCGAATCTTTTCTTGTTCCGCAGCCGGGGGTGGATTCTATGTAATAAAATTTATCGGTAAGAAAATTAAACGATGGAATAGTAAAGGAAGCGTTGGTGCTTGTGTCGGAAGAATTTGCGATGGTTACCTGCGGGTTGGTGTTATCCCAATGCCCGTTGCCTACATCGGGCAGGGCTTCCAGTACGACCGAATTACCACAGACTTCGATGAGGTCGCTCATATTAATCTTCGGGACAGGGGCACGATAAACATCCAGTGGCACCTGGTGGGCAGCAAGGGTAGTCTCATCGGCAAGGCACCCGTTATCATCAGTTAATGAAAGAATTGTAAAGTTAAATGCATTAGGTTCTGCTCCGTAAATGGCAACAGGGAAAGAACTGGTGTCGGTGGCAAGGTTTTGTATGAAGCCGGCCGGATCAATGCCATTTTGATATTCTGCTGTATACGGTGCTTTACCGTTTTGAATTGTTACTTTCAGGCGGAAGTCTTCGTCATCACAAATGACCGTAACCGGAGTGGCGGCCATTAGCTGGGATAAAACAGGTAATGCGTTTATTTTGACTGTAATGGAGGCGGTAGTGTCAACACATACTCCCGAACGGATGAGTCTCCTGTAATACATCTCTTTTGTGAGTACTTCAGGCTGGTAATCAGGCTGGGTATTAGTCTGGGCACCTGAGATCCAGGATATCATGTCGTCACTTTCGAGCCATGTATAGTTGTAAGCTGAGCCATCACCACCTGCCGGATTTGAGCTTCCGGTAATTGGCTGTGGTTGGGTGTTGAAACAGGTAAAGACGGGCCCGGCAGTTGTTATAACATTATTACTTATTGCGGGTTGAATTTCAATTTTAAGGCTTTCGGAGAAATTTTCACATGTATTTTCAGGCCCGCTGAAAACAGCTCTCCTGAAATATGTGGTGTTTGGAAGAGGAGGAGGAGTGAAATCCTTTAATGTTCCCTCAGGGTTTGTATCTTCCCAGTTTGAAGTTCCGTCAGGGCTATGCTGCCAGAGGTAGATAAATGTACCTGTGCCCCCGGCAGGCATTGAGCCTGTTAAAGCTTCCGGGGCTGTATTTTCACAAATAAGCTGGGGATCTTCGATGGTGTTACCCGAAAGAACGGGTAACACAAAAACTGAGATGGAATCACTGACATTTACACAAACATCTGCAGCTCCCGATTTAATAATACGTCTGTACATGGTGCTGTCATTGAGGGTTCCCGGCAGTAAAGGCAGTAATTCTGCTGACTCCTGTGTAACAGTCCATGGACCACCGGAATAAGGTCTCTTTTCCCAGGTATATCTGTAAAAGCCATCTCCGCCTGCAGGTTGCATTGCATTTATGGTAATGCCGGGAAGCCCTGCACAGATAGTAGTATCTGACTGAAACAATATGTTATTGCTTATGGCCGGAAGAACCGATATCTCTATGGAATCGCTTATATTCACACAGGTATTACCGGGACCTGAATATACAATTCTCCGGTACCAGGTGGTGTCGGTGAGTATAGCGGGACTAAAACCGGGAGTGGTTACCTCGTCTGTCCAGTTACCGGCAGAGGTAATACTCTGCCACATATACTTTCTGTCGCCTGTTTCCCCCCCCAAGGGTTCAGTCCCGCTAAGAGTAGCAGGCTGTTGTTCAAAGCATATTATCTGTTCGGGGGAAACGATATTATTTGTAAGGACAGGCAGAACGTATATTTCGACTACGTTGCCGGTATCAACGCATGCGCCGGAACTCACTTTTCTCCTGTACCAGGTTGTTTCCGTCAACACAGGCGTATCGTATAAAAACTGGGAATTTGCCCCTGATGCTGGCTGCCAGGAAAGTTCATCCGTGCTTTCTTCCCAGAGGTAGGAATAGGAGCCGGTTCCGAGTCCTCCTGACATCTCCATTAAGGAAGTGAGTACACCGGCTGGCAGTTGGGCGCAGATAGTGTCGTTATCAATAATTACATTATTATGCAGAGCGGGATGCACGGCAATACGAACAGCAAAAGAGGTGTCGATGAGAGAGCCGTCGCTGACAATACGGGAGTAAAATGTTGTATCAGTGAGTGCAGGGGGGTTATATGTCTGCTGATCGTTAATGCCCACTGCGGGTATCCATGGCCCCTCATTGGAGATTTCCGATTGTATCCAGTAATATGTGTAAGGACCTCCGTTTCCTCCCTTGGCAACCGGAGCATTAAGCGCTGTGGGCACCATGTTTTCGCAGATAACCTGGTCGTCAGGTATCCTGTTCTCAATAAATCCCCTGCGGGGGAGAATAAGGTTAAAAATAGGTTTTCCACTGGTTCCATTACCGGCAGAATAAACATCCGAAGATGTGCCGATTCTTCCGGAATATCCAAAAAGATTTTTAAAGGTTATATTTATCGGTTGATTATTCTGATTTAACCAGTATACTCCACCTCCACCGCCCCCGCCGGGACCGGTTGTATCTGTCGGACTGGCAGCTACATCACCCCCTTTACCACCCATCACCTCGACAATCAGATTGTCACTAAATTCTGCAATATCTGTTGCTATCACTCCTCCACCTCCACCTCCGCCGGCACCGGCGGTAGCCAGCCCTGGTGCAGCCTCACCGTTAGCCTTAATAGAATGCCCGTTTGCTACTATCTTATTTGCAAGAACAATCACCATACCCCCGCCATTACCTCCACGGGTAGCCAGCTTACCCTGGTCAGGATCCTGAGTACTTGTACCGCCTCCTCCACCCATATATATTCTGTTTGCATACAAAGGGTCAGTATTACTATAAAACGAATTCAGTGAAAATCCTCCATTACCACCCATATCACCACCTGGAGAACAAAGGTTATATTCAAATCCACCCTTGCCTCCGCTACCTGCATTAGATCCGCCGCCTCCTCCGCTGAATTTTGCATTTCCGCCTGCCCCGCCGTTTCCTGCATGTAAACGACCCCGAGGATATAAAAAATTGGTTGCAATTATGCCTTCGCCCCGAAGACCTGCACTATCTTTATCTGACAGGGTAAACAAGCCACTTGAGTATCCGGGATCGGCAGAAGAGCAACTGCCTTCATATTTTTCATCGCCGGGAACAGCTCCAAGGAAACCCTTTGCAGAGACATCAATATTAGCCTGTAATTCAAGTGTGCTGTTAACAATGAGGGCCAGCACGCCCCCTGTACCAGTGTTAGTATTCCATGCTTTACAGGTAAGCTTGTTTGTGATCAGTGCATTTTTATGCCGGGGAACGGTAACCAGCTGGGCACTTTCACCGGCTCTCAGCGGAGCAACACCGGGCAGGGTGCTGTTAAAAATAACCAGATTATTGTCGTATTCAACGGTATCAATATATATCAGGGCATATTTCCCTGTATTGTTCATGTTCTCAATTGTGCCAAGCAAACCTTCAATAGTGTAAATTTGGGCTCCCCGGTTAACAATAAACAGCGCCACCTCATTTTTCTTAAAAGCAGAAGCATCTTCAACATACACAGAGTCTGCATCAGTGGCAACAACAGAGTGAATGGAAGTAATTTTAGTGTATTCGTTAATGATGCTATCACTGATAGTAGTGACCTGTGAGTAAACCTGTGTGATAAAAGAAACAGACAGGACTATCCATCCTGCCCGCAGAAAAATATTTTTATAAACTCCTTTCAAGACTGTTACTCTAAAAATTCAACCTCTAAAATACTTAAATTCTTACGCAATATTTAACATAAAGTTTTAATAATCACTAAAAAAACTATTTGCTTTCTTTTTGCCGCCTGGTTTTCAGCTTGTTAATAAATTTTTTCACATTATCCACTGTAAGAGCATGTCGTCTGGTTCCGGTAACGCCAAAGAGAAAAGCATAGGGGTGGAGGGTATCGACATTTTCGCTCACTATATTAAACATGGCCAGCAGGGGGACAATGGCGAACATGCCTGGTATTCCCCATACCATGCCTGCTGCAATTATACCGATAATAATAACCATTGGGTTGATTCTTAAGCTGCTTCCTACAATATTGGGGGTAAGGATATTGTTTTCCAGAGAGTGTATGATTAGGTAGGCTAACACTACTTTAAATGCCAGGGTTGGAGAATTTCCGGTAAGTGTGGCAAAAATAAACGGAATGGAACCGCCTATCAGAGTCCCAAAGTAAGGAATAAATGCGCACAGGGCAGAGGTGATGCCGAAAATAACAGGGTAATCAATGCCAATGAGTATCATGGCTCCGGTATTAATGAAACAAAGCATTAACACCACGGTAGAGATCCCTCCCATATATCTTGATACTACTGTGGAGAATTCTTTCAGCACCTTTATGGCAACAAGTTTTTTCCCGGGTTTAACCATTTTCAGGATAAAGTAGGCCAGTTTTGTTCTGTAATACAAAAAAAGGAAGATATATACGGGTAATAACCCTAATCTAAATACTGTACCTGTAGTGGTAGTAAAGAAGTTGTTAAGAAAATCACTTCCTGATTCAAACAGATATCTCGTGCGTGTCCGCAGGAACTCTGTAAGCCGGAGATTATAAATTCCAAATTCATTTTCAATGATTTGTTCCAGCCTGTCAATATTACCCAGGGCACGTTGTTTATATAACGGGAAATCGTTAAGAAGATTTCCTGCCTGTTTGTAGATAAAAAAAACAATAGCTCCTGCAACAGACAGTAATATTAGTATGCTGATAATACTTGCAGGGATACGGGGAATGCCGTGTTTTTCAATAAAACAAGCGACAGGATACAGGAGATACCCCAGTAATAATCCCAATACGATGGGATACAGGAATTCACGGGCAGCTATAATGGCATGAAAAAAAAGTATAATCAACAGGAGATACAGAGTAATTTTTACCGAAACGGGATATTTGCTAAGCATATATTTTTTATTCAATTAGGCATGGCAGTTCAACAATAAATAATGAGCCTTTATCCAGTTCAGTTTCATAACTTATAGTTCCTCCACTGGTAGTGATAATGTTTTTTGCAATGGCCAGACCCATACCCATTCCACTGGATTTGGTAGTGAAGTTTGGCTGAAAGAGCCTGTCCCTGATTTCTTCAGGCACCCCTTTCCCATTATCTTTTATTTTTATAATTGCATTATTATTATCTTTATCGATCAATATATCAATTTTACCCTGTTTACCTTCCGGGATCGATTGTATGGCATTTTTCACCAGGTTAATAAAGACTCTTGATATTTGCTCTCTGTCAGCCCAGATATATAACTTTTCACTGTATTTTGTTTTAACTGTAATTGTTATATTCTCTGTCTTCCCAAAAAGTCTGGCAACATTATGCACCACAGGTGACAGAATTACCTTCTGATTTTTGGGTACGGGCATTTTTGCAAAATTAGAAAATTCACCGGCTATTTTAGACAAATTATCGATTTGTTCAATAAGAATTTTTGAAAGTTTTTCCAGTTGCTGTTCTCTTGTTTCAGGGTCTTCTTTCCATGAGCGTTGTAAATGCTGAAGGATAAGCCTCATAGGTGTGAGAGGGTTTTTAATTTCATGGGCCACTTGTTTTGCCATTTCTCTCCATGCTGTCTCTCTTTCCGATCGTGCCAGTCTTTCTGCACTTTCTGTCAGCTGATCAATCATCAGGTTATATTCATTTATCAGACTTCCTATCTCATCTCTGTTTTTGTATTTGATTTTTTCGTTGTTCTGATTAAGACTAAAGCGGGAGATATGTTGCTGAATAAGCTGCAGTGGTTGCGTAATAGTATTGGAAATAAGAACTGCAAGTACAAGGCTCAGTACCGTCAGGAAAACCAGGATGTTAATTATCCCTACCACAAGGTTTGCTATTTCCATAGTTAATTCATCCTGACGGGTAAAATAGGGAAGGTTCAGATAGGCCAGAAGTTTGTTTTCTGAGTTGACAAAAGGGACATAGGCGGATAAATAATTCAATTTTCCGATACTTTCATTATGGATAAATTCGGAACGCTGATTCCGGAACATTTCAGCAAATGCGATAGCATTCATATTTCTTCCGGTTAACCCTTTCTCGAAAATCTCAGGACGGCTGCTGGCCAACAGCCATCCATGTTCATCATACAGGTTAATATCGCTGTAAAAAACATTGGAAAACTTCTGCAGCAGCTGCTCGAGATTAAAATAACTTTCGGATGTCCAAGAATGAAGATCCTGTTCAAACTCGAGTTTATGAATTAGTTCAATATAAACCGATTGTATCTTTTCTCTCAGGTTTTCAATCTGTCTGCTTCTGTATTGCCTTATAGACAGGTACACCGTTCCTGCTCCGATCAGTAATACTGTAAAGATGATAACAGAAGACATGGCTATCTGTATCTTGTTTTTAAAATCCCACTGTATGTCAGAAAGAGATGGACTAAGTTTCGTAATGATCAGAATAATGATGAGAAGTGAAAAATAGAATATGAAGATATAGGAGAAAGAAATTATAAGATCAACAAAAAAAACTGATGGGCGGGTTACCATAATAAAATTGTCATTGTCGATATTATAAATGACATGATCATGCCCTTCTTGTTTAAATAATTCAAAAGCGCCTGTTCCGTCTGTATATGAGTCGCTTGTCATCCTGTAAGGATACTGTCCTGAAGAGGTAATGAGCTTTCCTTTATTATACTTTGCATACGAGTATTTGCTTTTTTTGTCTTTCTGAAGATCTTCATCCAGCAATAATTCCGGATATCCGAGTCCCTCCGATAAGAGCCGTGAATCGAGTTCAATAAATACAGTGATCTCCTTTTTTCCCTGATAAAAACTGATAGCGGTGAAGTAGCTTATTCTCCCGTTCAGGTTATTAATGAAGTAGAATTCGCTGTTAGGTACTTCCATTGCGTTGTTCATAATAACATCATAGAAAAAATCATAGCAATGAGCCCAATGATCTTCAGGCGGGCTGATATATACACTGTCTTCAGGGCGGCACAGTGTTATTTGCAGATCATATTTATCCCAGTATCCGCTGAAATACTTACGGTGTATTTCAGTATAAATAGCTTTAAAATCAATATAGGGTGCAAATAAAAGGGTTTGAAGTTCAGTATCCGATCGTATTTTATCACTAATATCCACAAATAACAATTCGGCAACGGGATCATGCTCGGATGACAGGTTAACTGCCATTATTTTCATGTTTGCAGTAGCCTTAAGTTCAGTATATCTTAGAACCTGGATCACAGTATATAAAGTAAACAATAATATGAATACAAGAAAAGTTGATATACGGTACTGGGAGGTCCGTATAATTTTGAAATAGTATAAAATAACACTAATGAGAATAAAAAAACCAACATTTTCCGGAAATATATCTGTCCCCGGAATCAGATAAACCAGAAATGCCAGGATGTTTATGGTGATCAGAAAAATCATTGCTTCATTGCGGTAATTTAAGCGGAGAAGTATGCCAAACACCTTATCCAGCAATATAGCCCAGGAAGAAAATACAAGGGCGAGAATGAGAAATCCGATAAAAGTGTATGCCGAAATTTCAAGGACTTTATATGTTTCGAAAGAGATGGAGGAATCGAAGATAAGGCTTCGGAAGATAAAAGTGTTGATATAAAAGAGGAACAAACTTAAAATCCCTGTAATGAAGAAAATACTATACCTGTAAATCTTGTACTTATGTAGCTGATCTTTGTTAAAGAATACTTCGAGATAAAAATTATAAATTATGAAAAAACCCAGAACAGTTATAATAAGAAGGTTCCCGAGAGACGGCAGGAATGATGAGCGGGCAAATTTCTGTGGGGAGAACAATTCCAGATTAAAAACTATGTCAGGAAAACGAAAATATTGGATTACAGAATAAAAAACAATGATAATAAGAACGATAAAAAAGAACACAGGGTTTTTATCTTCTTTTCTTGTTTTATGAAGGAAATTTCTCAGAAAGGTCAGGAACAGGAAAAAGCAGAGTAAATAAAAACCGAGACATATACCGGCCTTATATTTATTATCCTTTTTGGCCATTGTATAATCCAATGAAAAGATTAATTCTCCGTCTTTATTATAAACAGGATTGTTATCTTCATTTCCCGGAACAATTAAATTAACATTTTCTGAAAGATTGAATTTTTTCTGGAAACCCTCTTCCAGGACTTTGTTTTCATATGGATAGTCAGAGCGGATAAGAATAAGTGAAATAAGGGAATACTCCTCCCATGACAAGTTTTGCATGAGGAACCATGAATTATATAGTTTGATAATATCGGAGCCGGCAAATACTTCAGGTTTTTCAGGCACAGGTATTGAATTACTTGTCCATATTATCAGGCTGTCATGATGATAAACGAAGAATGAGATTCCTTCATTATAATAAAGATTGGTATATTTTATTGCAAGTTCTGTAAAAAGCACTTCTCCTCCTTCATCTTCGAGAAGTTTCCCCGTTTCTTTTAATATTTTCTCAGCTTTGATTTCCTTTCTGGCCAGTATTTTCTCAAAGTTCGCAGTATCTCTCTCATCGTAGCTTTTATTTGAATAGTCCTTTTCACAGAAAACAGACAGGATAAGCAAGATCAGCATTAGCAGAAACGGCCATTTGTGTTGCCAGAAGTTGTGTATTGTTGAACGAATTAATGCCATATTCAGATTATAGTTAAAAGTAAATTCTAATTCAACAGAGAATTCGTCCCATGGTATGTCCGATCAGTCAGGATATTCCTCTTCATGCGTGATGATAAGGTTCTCCTTTAATAATGGTTAACGCCCTGTAAAGTTGTTCTGCTACCAAAAGCCGTACCAATTGGTGTGAAAAGGTCATCTTTGAAAGCGACACACTATAATTTTTCCTCCTGTACACTTCGTCTGAAAATCCATAAGCTCCGCCTGTAGTAAAAACCAGCGGTTTCCCTTTCATAAAAAGATCTTTAAGAAAGTCTGCGAATGATTCAGAGCTGAGACTTTCTCCCTGGCTGTCAAACAGAATAAGATAATCGGATGGCTGAATCATTTTTAACAGTTGTTCTCCTTCTTTTTTTTTGATCTCATCAATGCCGGTATTTACCGTTCTTTTAATATCTCTGTTTACCAATTCCTGGAAGGAAAGATAGCGTTTAATTCTCACATAATATTCCTCACAACCGGACTCAATAAAATTAAACCTGGTTTTTCCTGTATGTATTAGTTTAATCTTCATTCTGTTAAAACATTACGTCAAAAATATCATATTTTTCCGTAATACGGAACAAGCAAGGAAGTGATTATTAAATAAATTACGGCATCAATTTTGAATAATTTTGTAAATTGCGGTCTGAAAATAACAGTTCCGGAATTTACAATTAACAAAAATTATTATGGTTTCGGGTTATAATCACAGGATGCAGATTAATCTGACTGTATCGTTGGTATTACTTTTAATGATTTCCTGTATCGGGTTGTCCGGGCAGAAAATCCCTGAGCCAATTGTTGCTGCATTCAATAAAGGTGATATTGAGGTTTTATCGGAGTACTTCAATGTACGGCTCCAGGTCAACATCAGCGATAGTGAATATATGTGCAGTAAATCTCAGGCAAAGGAGATCATGCGTGAGTTTTTCAGCAACAATAAACCTTCATCATTCTCCATAATCTTTGAGGGAGGAAAGGAAGATTCAAACTTTTCAA
>CAYVTV010000032.1:0-22011 GCA_964454295.1 uncultured Bacteroidaceae bacterium | reverse complement strand
CATCTTCCTCAACCGGTATGGGACCTGCCTGCCGAAGAAATGAAAAGGACACATGCTGACGACACCTATTATGTTTCTGCAGCAAATGGCCTGGCTTACTATGGTTCATCAGTTGATAACAAGGTATATGCCCTGGATTTATCGTCTGGCAGAGAGAAATGGTCATTCTTTACAGAAGGACCGGTAAGGTTTTCTCCTTCAGTCTGGAAAAATCGGGTATATTTTGGCTCTGATGACGGTTATGTTTATTGCCTGAATGCAAAGAGCGGGAAACTCATCTGGAAATATACACCTTCCCCAAAAGATAAAAAGATAATGGGAAATGGAAGACCGGTTTCCCTTTGGCCAATAAGGACAAGCGTTCTGGTGAAGGACGAGACAGTGTACTTCGGTGCAGGCGTGTTCCCTTATGATGGCCTTTATGTTTGTGCCCTGAATTCCAGAAATGGTTCTCTAATATGGAAAAACGATGATCTCGATGATGATGTTTTTGATCTGAGGTATGGCGGGGTATCTCAACAAGGTTATCTTATCGCCACCGAATCAAAATTGTTAATTCCTTCCGGCCGTGCTATGCCGGCAGTATTTGACCGCAATAATGGTGAATTCCTGTATTATCTTTCTCCTAGTGGTAAACATGGCGGTACATGGGGAATTATTGACCAGGGAGAATTGATTGCAGGCATGGACAGATCAGGAACACCGGTAAAAGTAGCTTATGATATCGAAACCGGTTCTCTTATCGGAGATGTATATGCCTCATTGACAGGACTGGATATGGCTTTAACTGATACTATATCTTATGTGGTTACCACTAATGGTGTGTACGCAATTGACCGTGCCGGATATCCGGCCATTCAGCATAAGATTGATTCTATCAGGAAAGAACAAAATAATCTGATCACAGGGTTTAGACCCATAAGCTTTAATTTGTTAAAAACCGACAGGGAATCCCTTGATAATCAACTTAATGAAATGGCTGAGGCACTGAACTTCCTGATCGAAGAGGAAAAAGCATTGAATTTACAGGTTTCCAAATGGTTTTTCCCCTTTGAAGAATTGACTAGTATAGTTCTTACCGGGAATATGGTGATATGTGGTGGTGCAAATGTAGTGACAGGACTTGACAGGCAGACGGGTAAGCTTTTATGGCTGGAAGAGGTGGAAGGAAGCGCAAATGGGTTGACAGTATCGGATCAATTTCTCCTGGTGAGTACAGACAATGGAAATATTTATTGTTTTGCCGGAAAAAGTGAAAAAGAAAGCATTACCCGGCCTGAAATAATTCGACCATCCGTATTATCCGTTTCACCTTATCCTGAAAATAAAAAAACGACTCTCTTTGCTTCCGCTGCAGAAAAATTATTGAAGGAAAGCGGTATTAAAAAGGGCTTTTGTCTTGTCTTGGGTTGTGGGGAGGGGGAACTGGTATATGAACTGGCAGTGAGAAGTGATCTCACTGTTATCGGCATAGACAATAACACACGAAAGATACAAAAGGCGAAAAATTTCCTGGATAAAGCAGGAATGTATGGATCTGAGGTGATGGTGGAAAATTGGCCGGCTTCTTCCCTTCCGGAGTATTTTGCAGATCTTATTGTGTCTGCGGAATTTACAGAAACCGGCCAGACAAACTATTCAGCAAATGAAATCTTCAGGTTGCTAAGACCCGGAGGTGGCATTGTATGTTACGGGGTACCCCCAATCAATGAAGATGTATTTAAAGATATTGATTTTCGCAGTCTGTCAGAGGATTGGAATTCTTATGAAATCAGTGTTCCCGAAATAATTACTACAGAAGGAAACTGGATGAAGTTTGCCAGGCTTCCTTTAGCCGGTGCAGGAGGATGGACACATCAGTATGGAGATCCTGCCAATACATCGTGTTCCGATGATCAACGGGTCAAAGCACCATTCAGTACATTGTGGTACGGTTCTCCGGGCCCAAGGTATATTCCGGAACGTCATGCCCGCGCCACTGCCCCTGTTGCATTCGAAGGAAAACTTATTGTGCAGGGAGAAGATGTTATTATGGCTTATAATGCCTACAATGGAACACTGCTGTGGGAAAGAAAAATAAAAGGTTCAACCAGAGTGAGGGTGGATGCAGATGGAGGGAATATGGCTGTTAACCACTATGGTTTGTTCCTTGCCATAGATGATCAATGCATTCAACTTGATCTTGAATCAGGAGAAACTGTTAAAACATATAATCTTCCGGATGAATGGAAGAGAAAATCCAGGCGTTGGGGATATATTGCAGTGAAAGGAAATCAGCTTTTCGGATCTGCAGCCATGCCATTGAAACAGGATTATGCACAAGCTCTGGATAATATTTTTAATGAGGATGAAAACTGGAAAGAAAGAAATGAACTTTCTACTATGGATGCACTTATCGCTGATTATTACCGGTATAGCGTTTCTGAAAACATGGAACAGGTAGACCATGCATTTCAAAGGCATGGTACAAAATGGAGATTTATTACCGATTTCCCTGAATGGAATATGGGTGTTATTGGTATAAATCCGGTTTCTAAAAGAATGATGTACAGTGAAGGAGTGTTTACATATAACATTGAGACGGGTAATCTTATGTGGACATACAAAGGACAAAAAATAGCACAGATAACTATTTCCATAAGTGATGATGCTGTTTATTTTGCTGAAGCAGGCATTAATTATGCACAAAGGCAAAAAGCCCTGAAAGAGAAAAAAGCATATATACAGAAAGGTATATGGGAGAAATTCGATATTGACCTTGACTTTAATGAAGCTGATGTAAGAATGATCTATTCACTGGACTTGTTAACCGGAAGGACAAATTGGGGAAGGCCGGTTGATTTATCCGGCTGTGGTGATGATTATACTGCATCAGGCTTCCGGAACGGAGTTTTAGTGTTTTTCGGGAGTTATGGATTGCATGATAAATGGAGATTCCAGGCTGGACAGTTGAGATGGCACAGGATAACCACTTTTTCTGCAAAGGATGGAGAAATGATGTGGTCCCGGCCGTTGAATTATATGGTGCGCCCACTTTTGATAAATGATGAAATTATCATTGAACCACGTAAATGTAATCTTTATACGGGAGAGATAATCACGCGCATTCACCCGGTTACCGGGCAGGAAGTACCATGGGAGTTTTACAGGCCCGGACATACTTGTGCCGCTACTGCCGGAAATGAAAACACCTTGTTTTACAGATCATATAATGCAGCCTATTACGATCTGAAAGAAGATAAAGGTTTAACGTATTATGGCGCTATCCGCCCGGGTTGCTGGATTAATATGATCCCTGCAGATGGCCTTGTATTATTTCCTGAAGCAAGTTCAGGATGCACATGCTCCTTCCCCCTACGGACATCCGTTGTAATGAAACCTGAAAGTCCCGAAAATATTGAAGAATGGAGTGTATACATAAGTAATGCACCCCTGACACCGGTGAAACACCTCGCCATTAACATGGGGGCACCGGGAGACAGAAAAGATAAAACAGGTAAAATATGGTTTGGATACCCCAGACCTGATTTGTTGTCCATGGGAAGTGTGAGATCAGACAGAATCTCAATTGGAATAAAATTATCCCTTAATGAAAATATCAGGGAAGGAATGGGATTTTATTCATACGACTCTAAAGGAGTTGAAATCGAAGGAACAGAATACCCATGGCTGTTCACAAATGGTTGTGTGGGATTACAAAAATGTGAGATTCCCCTTATTGATGATATCTTTGGTGAGGAACCTGGTACATATACCGTTCGCCTTGGTTTTACAG
The DNA here is from genome assembly GCA_964454295.1 of uncultured Bacteroidaceae bacterium. Classification (GTDB taxonomy): domain Bacteria; phylum Bacteroidota; class Bacteroidia; order Bacteroidales; genus CAYVTV01. The sequence goes on along the minus strand of CAYVTV010000032.1, from coordinate 18,236 downwards.
CTCCTTCCGTACGCACTGTATTTGATGTCAGACTACAGGGAAAACTGGTACTCGAAAAATTTAACCTTCTGAAGGAAGCCGGTGCTGTGAAAAGTGTTGTTACCAAAGAATTTAAGGGTATCTCTGTTTCTGATATGCTTACGATGGAATTGATTCCTTCAACTGATGATGCAGGGAAAGATCATCCACCTGTAATAAATTGCTTTGAAATAATACGTGAGGACATTATTCCGGCTGGTTCAGATGATTTTGTAGATGGGAAACCGTTATTCTATAAAGAATCATCTGAATTAATTGCAAATGCAAAAGCAAATCTCGCTAAGGGAAATATAGACACTGCACTCGATAATTATTATGAAGTCCTGAGAAAATCCGCTGTGAGAGAGCATAAACTTGAAGCCTTAAAAAACATGGAGATAATCCCCAGAATGAAATCCTTACCTGTAATAAAAAAATATCTTCAGGATCTCGACCCGATTATGTGGAACTATAACGAACCTGATGAGGAGATGAAAAATGCCGCATTAGATGTTTTTGTAGCAGTCGCGAATAGCATAAATTATGAAAACCGGGAATTAGCAACAAAAATGTTAAATCTTGTGCCGGAATTAAAAAAAAAATAAATAAATACCTGTAAATATATCAAGTCCTTAGTGTTCATTGTGGTAAAATAAAAAACCACGAAGATACGAAGGATAACACGAAGGAAACACAAAGCAGAATTATTAATTTTTAAAGTTTTTTATCACATGAAAAGAAAGAGATTGACGTCTTTAGTGCTGTCGTTATCGTTTTTATTTATTACACATTCAACCTTTACTCAGAATTTACAACAGGGAATAAGGGGAACGGTGAGAGATGCAGAAAATTCAAAACCGTTGGAATCAGTTAACCTTATACTGGCAGGTACCGGTTATGGCGCCATTAGCAAACCCGACGGGAGTTTTGAAATCGGAGGTATTCCGGAGGGCAGGTATGACCTGCAGGCTTCAATGATTGGGTTTAAGCCGGAAAGTCAAACAGTTACTGTGAGAAGAAATGCATTTGTAACGGTAAACATAGAGTTAATACCTGATGTTGTAGCTTTTGATTCAGTAATTGTTATTGGAAGAAAACAACAAAACTATATAGCCATGCCAAACCTGGAGCCGTTATCCTTAAGCGCAGTGACCACCAGGGTCAGCAGGGATGAAATTGTTACACAGGGCGCAGTTACCCTTGTAGATGCCATGAAATATGTCCCCGGGGCATTTACGGAATCGCGCGGAAGAAAGGTGAAACAGTTTTTTTCAGTGAGAGGCCAGAAGTACCCGTATCCGGATTATGCCATAAACGGGATCTGGCAGAAGGAATTTCATGAGCTGCCTTATTTCATTTCTGCAAGCGATATTGAGGAGGTGGAAATAATACGTTCGAGTGCAGCTCTTCTGACAGGTCTTTCAGGATTATCAGGAGTTATTAACATTAAAACCCGAAGCTATGAAAAGTCAGAAACTTCGGTAGAAGCTGACTATGGCACATTTAACACGATGCATCTGCATGCTTCGCACGGTGGAAAATATAAGGATATATCCTATGCTGCAGGGGTAGGTTACGATAAAACCGACGGGCCGGAAGATAAAAATGCTGCGGAGGAAATCGGTAATGTATATGGTAGGGTGGAATGGCAGGCTACGGAAAAGCTGGGAGTGAGCGCCAACTTATATTATCTGACAGGGAAGAGGGAGATAGCACTTGCTGAACCTCCCGCAGGTAAAAGATTCCGTGAACAAATATCTTCCTATGATCAGGTTCGAAGTACTCTCTCAAACCTTAAACTAAAATATACTCCTTCTGATAATGCTGTTACTGAATTACATGTATATTATTCCGACAGAAAACCTATATACAGAGCGGTAGATATGACTACAGAAGAAGTTATGTTTACCTCTGAGAAAGACCATGAATGGGGTGTTAATCTGATCCAGGCAATTAACCTTTCCGACAGAAACACGCTGCGCTTTGGCGGATTATATAATCACTGGGTAGCGCCAAACGGAAAAAGATTCTATGTAGGACGTCCGTGCGACCTGGAAACCATTTCAGGGGTAATTACCGATGAGCATATCCTTGGTTCTGTTACACTGGATGCAGGAATACGCTGGTCAAAAACCTATATGAATGAGTATGGGGCTTTTGATATAGGGGAGAGTGGAGCTCAGTTTACCCAGGTTGTTCCGATTATTAACGAATGGCAACCGGGGACTATACAGGCATCTTTAGGTGCTACATGGAATATCTCTCCAAAATCTGCTGTTTTTTATCATTCGGCTGTTGGTAATGTAAAACCCAGAGAGGGTTCTCTGGCTGATGATTTTACTGAACCGTTGAACGAAACACGGACAAAGATGGACCTTGGTTTCAGAACCAGGTGGATGGACAGCGGGAAAGTCAGCATTACGGGTTTCCTTGTAAATCAAAAAGATGCAATAAGCCTAAGTGGAGGCACCTATGAACAGAATGGGATAACCTTGGAGTTTTACCAAAACAGGAATCAGGATCAGTTTGGCATAGAAACGGAAGTGCTAAGCCCGAAGATGTGGAATATGATCTCAGCCTTTGCCAATTTTACCGCTATGAGGTCAAGAGCAGAAGATGGTAATGAAATGACAAAGAATGCTGAATTCCCTGAGTTGATAACCAACGGGGGAGTTCAGTTTACAAAATACGGCCTTGATATTAACCTCTATGGCAAATATGTGAGTAAATATGAAAGCAGTCGCTTTGTTACCCAGGTAGCCGGGCAACCAACTGTTTTTGCTCCCCTTGGGGATTTCTTCACACTGGATTTAACTTCAGGTTATACATTTGGTTCTTCTTTCAAAACCAGAGTCTACCTGAGGGTGCAGAATATTACGGATAGAAGATATTCAACGGTTGCAGGTTATCCCGATTTCGGGAGGCAGTTGAGGGTTGGGATAAGGGTGATTTATTAGTGACAAGTGACAGGTGACATTCAGGGGGTTATTGGGGTATTAGGTTATTGGGTTATTAGGTTATTAGGTTATTGGGATTATCACTTGATCCCGTGATCCCTGTCACCCATCCCCCGTAACTTTAATACATGTTTATGAAAAATATACTTAAACTTACAAGTTTCCTGCTTCTGACAGGTCTTATTCTTTCCCCGGATATAATGGCCTGTCGCTATACCATCCGTGAAATTGGATTTTCCGACCTGGGGTCAGTGCCGTATAAGGCATATTTTTTCATAAACTCAACAACCACTCGGGAAGATCAGGAAACTTTGAAAAAATTATCCTTTGCACTCCTTTATGAAACCAACCTTAGGTTTGAGATCATTCATACTGAGGAGGATAAGGATTCTGAAGCCATCCAGTACGTAAGTAAATATAAGATACGGGTCTTTCCTTCGCTTGTCGTTGTTTCCCCGGAGGGAGAATCCCATGTTTACCCGTTGAAAAGGGAAATCGGTTTATTAACAGAGTCTGTGTGGTTATTGCTTGAACAGCTTGTATGGTCACCTGTGAGGCGGTCGATTGTTGATCAGCTTTTGCAATCATATTGTGTGGTACTGATCGTGGAAGGGACCGATGCTGCCGCCAATGCTCATGCTATGAAAGAGGTAACTGAAGCTGTTAACGATATAGCACAAACCCTCGACCAGATGCCGAAGGTAGTGCATGCACCTCCGTCGGTTGTGGTGATAAGAACAACTGACAGGCTGAATGAGAAAGTATTGGTTCAAAGCCTGGGGTTGAGTGAAACGATATCTAAAAATCCTGCTGTAGCTGTGATTTATGGCAGGGGAAGGGTATTGGGACCGGTATTGAGAGGTGGGCTGATAACAAAAAGAACTGTATTTAACCTGCTTACCGTGGTAGGTGCTGACTGTGAATGCGGGCTGGATCATAGCTGGATACTGGGAAGGATGATCCCTTTGAGATGGGAATCGTTTGTGCAGGCTGAACTGGTGAAATTTCTGGGGTTTGATGTAGAGAGTCCACTGGTAAAGACCGAAATGAGCCAGATAATCTCACTGAAACCGGAAAACGCGGAACTTCTGGATCCCATGGAGGATAATCTCCTGGGTTATGTTGAAAAAAGGGTCGAGGTGGAAGAAAAGCCCGGAAATATTTCAAGAATTTCTGCTTATGAAGTTCAGAAATCATTCGGTAAGAAAACAGCAGTGAATAATAACATGCCCCTGATATCGATATTCATAGTGATCGGAGGATTGTTTCTGATAGTTTCGATAGGAGGAGTTGTAATATACTTATTAAACAAAAGGAAGAATAATGGTGTTTAATTGATAAGATCCCTTCGTGTCCCTTTGTGAAACCCTTCGTGTCCTTTGTGGTTTAATTATTTTAACCACTAAGGTACACCAAGGGTTTCACGAAGGTACACGAAGGATATCTATTCTAACTTGTTATAAAATGTTATTAAAACTAATTTTTAAAGAAATACTGCACCGGAAACTGAATTTCATCCTTTCCCTGCTTGCTGTTACCTGTGCTGTGGCTTTTTATGTTGCATTTTTTACAGCCAATGAAGCCTCAAAGAGGGAAACAATTCGCCTGACACGGGATATGGGATTCAATCTCCGAATAATCCCAAAGGAAACAGACATGAATGAATTCTGGACCCTGGGATATTCAGGATTTTTTATGCCGGAGGAATATGTTGATTTATTCTGGGATTTTAAAGATTTCTCCTTTGCTCATCTTACAGCCACTCTTCACAAGAAAATCAGCTGGCGGGGGAAAGATGTTGTTCTTACCGGAATAGCTCCCGAGATCGAACCTTCCGGGAAGACCAAAACAACCATGATATTTACCGTGGATCCAGGCACTGTGTATTTAGGTTATGAGTTGGCTGAAAAATTTAACATAAAGCGTAATGATACTATTGAGATTCTTGGAAAACCGTTTATTGTTGTAAAAACACTGACGGAAACAGGCAGTACTGATGATATCAGAATTTACGGATTGTTAACGGAATTCCAGGAATTACTCGGATTGCAGGGGAAAATAAATGAGATCATGGCATTAAACTGTTTGTGTGTTTCTCCTGATGAAACGGATCCCCTTGATATCATTCGCGGACAGTTACAGCAGGTCCTTCCTGATGGCAAAGTCATTATGAACACAACTATAGCTAACGCAAGAGAGAGGCAAAGACATATGCTGGAGAGTTATTTTTCACTGATAACAGTGTTTCTGATAATTGTTATAGCAATCTGGATAGCTTCACTGACAATGATAAATGTAAAAGACCGTCAGCAGGAGACCGGGATACTAAGGGCAATAGGCCACAGCACACTGAATGTGGCCGGATTATTTATAGGTAAGGCATTGATCACAGGAATTGTCAGCGCGGTTCTGGGATACTTCACCGGAACCATACTGGCGCTTGAATATGGCCCGGAGATATTTAAAATAACTTCGGGTGCTATCAAGGCAATACCTGCACTGTTTTTCTACTCATTAATTGCGGCACCTTTATTTTCGGTTCTTTCTGCTGTCCTGCCCGTGATACTCGCCACTCTGAAAAATCCTGCGTATACATTAAGAAAAAATTAGACCATGATATATCTGAAAAAAATCAATAAAGTGTTCAGAACAGCTCGCGAGTCTGTGCATGCCCTCAGGGATATTAACATGGAAGTAAAAAAAGGAGAGTTTATTGTTCTGAAAGGTCCCAGCGGAAGCGGGAAGACTACCTTACTGATGACTATAGGGGCGATGCTTCAGCCTGCATCCGGAACTGTATTGATTAATGGCAATGATATTTATTCATTCAATGAGAGAGAACGTACCCGGTTTCGCGCAAAGTATATTGGATTTGTGTTCCAGGAGTTTTATCTCATACCGTATCTTAATATTATTGACAATATTTTATTGTCAGCCGGTATAATCAGAAATGGAGAGTCACTGAAGAAAGCGCTGGATCTCTCAGAACAGCTTGGATTATCTCACCGGATTTTTCACCGGCCATATGAACTCAGTGCAGGAGAGCAGCAGCGCACTGCCCTGATCAGGGCACTGATTCATGATCCGCAAATCATTCTGGCAGATGAACCGACAGGTAATCTTGATCTGGAAAATTCTGAGATCGTGATCAATGTTCTGGAAAACTTCCATAAAAAGGGGGGTGTTGTGATAATGGGAAGTCACAGGAATGATGCCGACCGGGTAGCCGACCGTGTTATACTGATGCAAAACCAAGGGAGCATCGTTTAAGTGATCAACACATAGCGCTGTTGCGTTTGTTTTTATTTAACGAACTATAGTATTGAAATAATGCACTATAAATTTTTTATTATGAAAAAATTGCCAAATTTTCAATTCAGACTGGTCATTTTCACTCTTGTTATGTTTTTCCTGTTAACGGGAAAAGTTTCATTACCGGCCCAGGTGGGTCAGCAAATGCCGGCATGGTCGGAAGGCTACCTCGACATCCATCATATTAACACAGGTAAAGGAGAATGCGCATTTTTTATCCTGCCAGACGCAACCACGATGCTGTTAGATGCAGGCGCTTCGGGGCGTCCCAAACCACGCGTTACTGATCAGAGACCCAACGACAGCCGCACTCCGGGTGAATGGATTACCCGGTATATTCTGCATATGATGAAAGACCGGAAGGAAAAGAAGCTGGATTATGTACTTATCACCCATTTTCATGATGATCATATGGGAAGGGCCACCCAAAGTTCAAAAGTGTCAAAGAAAGGCGGCTACCTCCTTTCAGGTATTACCGAGGTGAATGATTATATCCCATTCGGTAAAATGGTTGACCGCGGCTGGCCTTATTATGACTGGCCTGTACCCATGGGAGAGAGGTTCCTTGGTAATTATTTGAAGTTCCTGAATTGGCATATTGATAATAATAAATCGAAAGTCGAACAGTTTAAGGTCGGACATAACGATCAGTTTGTTCTTTTAAAAAACCCCGGGAAATATCAGAATTTTGAAGTCAGGAATATTGCTGCAAACGGGCATGTATGGACAGGGACCGGGTCAAATTCAAGGAATCATTTTCCTCCTCTTGAAAGCCTTGACAAAAGGCAATATCCGGGTGAAAATATGAATAGTATCGCATTCCGGCTGTCATACGGGAAGTTCGATTATTTCAACGGGGGAGATATCACCACGGGAGCTCCCGGCAGCTGGCAGGATATTGAAACACCTGTTGGACTGGTTACGGGTCCTGTGGATGTTTGCCTGGCCAATCATCATGCTTATTTCGATGCAATGGGACATTCATTCCTTCAGGCTGTAAGACCGAGAGTTCATATAATTCAGGCCTGGTCACCCAGTCATCCCTCTCCCAGCGTGATTGCACGAATGATGTCGGAATGGACATACCCCGGCCCGAGGGATGTTTTCTCAACCAACACCATGGAAGAGACAGTCGTCGTTATTGGTGACCGGATGAATGAAATGAAAAGCAAGCAGGGACACATTGTTATCAGGGTTCAGCCGGGCGGGGATAGTTATATGATCTATATACTTGATGATACGGAGGAGAGCTTGGAAATTATTGCGGTTCACGGACCGTATGAATCTTATTAATCTGAATACCTTAACCTGATATAGATACTTTGTGTACCTTAGTGCATTCCTTTGTGTCCTTCGTGGTTAAACACGTATTTTTTAACCACTAAGGACGCGAAGGGTTTCACGAAGGAACACGAAGGATCAGAATAATAGTAGTATTTTAATAAAGTGATAAACCTATGAAACTAATTATGGGCATCTTAAGCCCGGTTGTATTTCTTGCCATCCTCTTTTTTTCCGGATGTAAAAGCCAATCTGAAGATCCCGTTAAATACGTTGACCCTTTCATCTGCACAGAAGGTGATAACGGCCAGCTCTATCCCGGTCCGGCTTATCCATTCGGACTGGTGCATCTGTCCCCTGAAACGGAAGGGAAGTCTCATGTGGGCTATTACTACGAGGATGAATATATTGAAGGCTTTTCACACCTGAAGATCGGAGGTGGCGGATCGGATGGCAAGGGCGGAGGGTTGCTTATAAAACCCGGTATCGGAAAATTTACAAGTAAAATTGATGAATTCAGGGAGAAATATGACAAGTCTTCTGAGGAAGCAAGCCTTGGGTACTACAAACTGGTATTGGAATCCGGAGTAAAAGCCGAACTTACGGTCTCCGAAAGAGTAGGATTCCATCGTTATACATTTCCCGCTGATGTAAAAAAAGACCGTTACATTGTCGTGGAACTTTCCCATAGTTATGTAGGCATGCTGGATGCGAAACTGAATGTAATCAATAACAACGAAATTACCGGAATGATAAAATCCCTGCACAACAGGGGAGGACATTACCATAAACTTTATTTTGCCATTGTATCAGACACTCCTTTTGAGGCATATACCAGCTGGAAGGGAGAGGAAGAGAGGGGTGTTGTTCCGGTACGGGAAGGAAATGATATCGGGGTATGGCTGCACTTCCCTGAAACAGGCAATGATGTCGTTCAGCTTAAAGTGGGGTTATCACCCGTTAGTGAAGAGCTGGCCATGACGGAAGCTAAAAATGAGATAAAAGGATGGAATTTTGATAAGGTAAGGAAAGATCTTGTAGCTGTATGGAGAGAAATGCTGTCGAAAGTGGAAGTTATAAGTGTGTCGGATGAATTTAAAACTTTATTCTATACTCATCTCTATCGTTCTTACCTGGTTCCCAATAATGCCACCTCCTCCTACGGAATGTACCGTGCTGCCCACCGGGAGGATGAGGTCTTTTACACAAAGGACACTGCTCCCGACTTTATCTATTATTGCACATGGAGCCTTTGGGATGATTTCCGGAAATATTCCCTTGTATCGCTGCTGGAACCTGAAATTACCAGGAATATTGTCCGTTCGCTGATTGATCATTATAAACACCGGGAGAAGGATCGTACCAGTCCCAAACGGCTTTACTGGCCAACCCCAAATATCAGGATGGAATTTGCCGGAGCCCCGGTTATGGACGCATGGAATAAAGGACTTGCCGATGGTGATGCGGAAGTTGCTTTTACAGGTATGAAGGAAGACTGGGAGCAATATGGGGAATACAGTTTATGCAGGGCAATTGAGAAATGCTATCATGCTTATTTTGCAATGAGAATGGCTGAGATCCTGGGGAAAGAAGAAGAGGTTAAAACTCTGAGGGATGGAGCACTCGCATACAGAAAGCTTTGGTGCACAGAACAAAAAGACAACCAGGGAAATGTAAGGGGCTTTTTTACTCCCGACGGGAAGCCTGTTAATGATGTTGAAGCAATGGAAGAGTATACTTATGAAGCGAATTTGTGGCATTTTCGCTGGTTTGTGCTTCATGATATTCAGGGACTTGTTAATTTAAGGGGAGGGGCTGATTTACTTGCGGATGACCTTGAATATTACTTTGAGAACGATTTCCATATGGCGCTTAATGAACCTCCCATTCATGCTCCTTTTCTGTTTAATTATCTCGGAAAACCTTATCTTACACAGAAATGGGCAAGAACTTTTACGACAAAGGAAGTTACACAATTATATCATAATCATGGTGTTTTTGACGAACCTGTGGTTAGTCGTATATACAGGACTGACACAAAAGGGTTTATTGAAACCATGGATGATGACGCCGGGACAATGGCATCCTGGTTTGTAATGAGTGCTATGGGACTTTTTCCTTCTGATCCCGTGGAACCCTTGTACCTTATAGGGTCACCCATCTTTCCTGAATTGACACTACACCTGGATAATGGAAATTCATTTAAGATTATTGCAAAAAATGTAAGTGAAGATAACTTTTATATTCAGTCAGCCAGGTTGAATGGAAAGGAGTATAATAAACCATGGATTGAATATAATACAATTATGGCCGGTGGAACCCTGGAATTTGTTATGGGAGATAAACCCAATACGGCATGGGGAAGCGATCCGGCGCTTGCACCGCCTTCCCTCAGTAATTAATTATCATATATACTTTGTGTCCCTTCGTGCATTCCTTTGTGTCCTTCGTGGTTAGATACGTATTGTTGTTAACCACGAAGGACGCGAAGGATTTCACGAAGGTACACGAAGGAGAACAAATTTATTAATTATGAAAAATCTCACTTTTTCAACCCTGTTATTTATTTTGTTTACCAGCTGTACCCCTTCTCCGGAGAGACCGCTGCTTATCAAGCTTCCCTTTGCATTTTCCGATATTGGCCGTACACCCATGGAAAATACCCCGGTAGTTTTTAATGACAGGTTGTTACTGATGTCCAATTATCGGCCAGGTGGATTCTATGCCAAAGGTGAAGATGCGTTTCTCTATATTGACGATCTGCAGACAGGAAAGGAAGTTGCCAGGTTTGGGCAGGGACATTCATTTGTTTCAGCCATTGTTGAAGATAATGAACTGAATGTCTTTGCCCTTGAATTCACGGATTTCGGTAAGATAATGAATTCATACGGGATCAACAGACTGGTAACAACCGATCTCCAAAACTGGAAAATTGAGAAGGCTATCCTCCCTGATGGGGGTGAACATTTGTTTAATTCCTCGGTATGTATTGATGGTAAAGGATTTCTGATGGCATACGAGTCGGATAAACCGGTGCAGTTCTGCTTTAAGTTTGCCCGGTCGGCAGATCTTTCCAACTGGAAAAAAGTTCCCGGTTTGGTATTTACCGGTGAGCATAACGAATATTCCGCCTGCCCGGTTATACGTTTTCATCCTCCGTTTTATTACGTAATATACCTGCATGCCCCGATGGAGGGACATAATGGCTGGATATCCTTTATGGCAAGGTCATCGGATCTGGAGACATGGGAACTGAGTCCGTTTAATCCCATCCTTGAAGCAAGCCCGGGTGAGGGCATAAACAACTCAGATGTTGATATCCTTGAGTATGAGGGGAGAACATATCTGTACTATGCTACAGGCGATCAGGAAACCTGGGGAACAGTTCGTGTGGCCATGTATGATGGCATTGAGAAGGAATTCTTTGAGAGGCATTTCCCGCGAAATGTTGAAGGAATCATTATTTCTGCAAAAAAATAAAACTATAAACTTACTATTTGCTTACTTAAACCAATAGTTATTTATTTTTTTACCATTAATAATGACAATAGTTCGTTTAATTTTAAAAAAAACGCAAAGGCGCCAAGGCGCAAAGTGTTGATTATCAATATATTGTAAAAACATAACGAACTATCGAATGAGTACTACGTATTTTTTTAATTTATGTATATTATAGATAATTAACATATTGCGCCTTTGCGTCCCTTTTTACGTTATGCAAAATATTCTCCTGCTAATCTAAAGTCCTTTGCCTCTGACAGAAGTTTAACAAACGATATTTAAAAATAAATGAAAATGAAAAAAATCTTATTACTGTTTACACTGGCTGTTAGTGTAAGCCTTGCTTACCCACAGTCTGTTCTCGATTATGTGGATGTGTTCATGTGTACCTCAGGTGATCATGGTCAACTGGATCCTTCAGCCACCGTACCCTTCGGGATGATCAAACCGGGTCCCGATACCGATCCTGTGAATCATAGCGGCTATGATTACACTGCTGAAAAAATTACAGGATTCTCACATAACAGGATCGGAGGGGTAGGATGCTCCGGAGCCGGAGGCAATTTGAGAATACTTCCGGCTATTGGTGAGATGAATATTTCATCTGCCACCTTTGATAAAAAAAGTGAGAGAGGGTCCCCCGGATATTACTCTGTGAAATTTCACAGCGGGATAAAGGCTGAGCTCACTGCTACCAATCAGACAGCCATTCACAGGTATACATATCCCAAATCAGATAAATCATACCTTATTGTTGACCTGGGAAGTTCATTTGCAGGCTTTATCAAAGCATCAAAAACTATACTGAATGAACAGGAATTTGCTGCTACCGTGTCGGCCAGAAATGTTTGTGATGTGGGAAGGTACACTGTACACTACCATGTGTGGTGCAGTAAAAAACTTGAACTGGTGAAGGAAGAAGGCAATAAACTTACCTTCCGTTTTCCCGCTAAAAAGAATGAGGAAATACTTCTGTATGTGACGGTTTCACCGATAAGTCAGGAAGAGGCAAAAGCAGAATGGAGAACCCGGACCAGAGATCTGATGTTTGATGATGTTGCAGAAGCCGCTCAGAAAGCATGGACTGAACTCCTGTCAAAGATTGAGGTGGAAGGAAAGGAAGAATATAAGACGCTTTTTTATACCCATCTGTATCATATCTTCCTGAACCCTGTAAAAACAGAAAACCGGAACAAACAGTTCCTGGCAACCGATGGTGAAGTATATGCATCGCAGGGTTATGAACACTATGGCTGCTGGTCAATGTGGGACAATTTCAGAAACAAGTTTACGGTGTACGCACTGATCATCCCTGATATTTCAAATGATATCTGCAATTCCCTGGTTGATTTGTACAGGTACGGGGAACCCTACTGGAGTGGATTTTATGAACCTGTGCCTACAGTAAGAACCGAGCATACCGTTGTTACCCTGCTCGATTTCTACAGAAAAGGAGTAGATGAGTTTGATATTGAACCCATGTATAAAAAGTTATGCGCCGAGATCAATAATATATCGGACCGGACACCTGATACAAGACTGGAAAAAAGCTATGATTACTGGGCATTGTCTGAATTTGCAGAGATACTCGGAAAAACGGAGGACCAGGAAATCCTCCTGGAAAATGCAATGAGATATAAAAGAACCTGGAGAAGATATTTCCTCAATATGGGAGAAAATTCCGATATTATGCATGGCGATGGTTTGTATGAAGGTACACTCTGGCAATACAGGTGGCATGTGCAATTTGATATTGACGGGATCATTGAAATGATCGGAAGCAAGGAAAAGTATACGGAAGAACTCGAGTATTTTTTTGAAAACCATTTGTATAATCACGGAAACCAGCCCGATATACAGGTTCCTTTCATGTTCAATTACGGCACCAAACCCTGGCTGACCCAGAAATGGGTAAATAAGATCCTTACCAAAGATATGTATCAGTACTACGGCACACATGAAAAATGGGACGAACCTTATTACGGACGCATTTATAAAGCTGACCCGGTGGGTTATATACCTGAAATGGACGATGATGAAGGAACCATGTCGGGTTGGTACGTGCTCAGCGCTATGGGGCTTTATCCTGTTGAGGTGGGAAGACCTCACTTTCAGATATCCTCACCCATATTCGATAAAATCAAAATACATCTGCCAGACGGTAAAACCTTCGAGATCATTACCCAAAACCTGAGTGATGACAATTTCTATATTAAAGATGCAAGCCTGAACGGTAAACCATTCAATCAGACTTTTATCAATAATTCGGATATTGTTAACGGGGGAGTGCTGATATTTAATTTATCGGATGTGCCGAATGAGAGTTTTGGGGTGAGCAGATGACAAGAGTTTAATCTGAATATTTTACCTGTCACCTGGTTAATTTACACCATTATCCAGACCTGAAAATATTTTCAATGTCTTTTAAATAATTGATCTTAAATAGTTGTAATTTGGAGCCATTTTAAAATAGCAATTTATTCTTGTGAAAATGAAAAAGTTTTGGAAATTTCAGCTATGTATTTCATTAATACTCTTGAATTTAATTACTGTGAAGTCTCAGGTTGCACTGGACTGGGTACATCATATAGGCAGCGGAGGTGAAGATCTCGGGTATTCCATAGCTATTGATGGTGATGGAAATGTATACACTACCGGTTATTTTTCCGGTACAGCTGATTTTGATCCGGGACCAGGCACCTTCAATATGACAGCCCAGGCATATAATGATGCGTTTATAACCAAACTTGATGCTGACGGAAATCTTGTCTGGGCAAAACAGGTTAGAGGCTCTTCAAATGGTTACGGAAGAGGAATAGCGGTGGATGACCTGGGAAATGTTTATATAACAGGGGTATTCGGAGGAACCATTGATGTTGATCCGGGACCAGGCACTATTACTTTTACGGCATCCAACTGGGAAGGGTATATACTTAAACTGAATGCAAACGGTGATTATGTGTGGGCACATAAAATAGGAGGTCCGGAAGCCGATTATGGTTCTGCTATCTCGCTTGACAATGCAGGTAATGTATATGTTGCCGGAATATTTAACGGAACAGTTGATTTTGATCCGGGACCGGAAATTTATCAGTTAACCACTGTTGGCTCCGGGGATGTCTACATTTTAAAGTTCAGTTCAGATGGCGATTTCCTGTGGGTAAAGCAAATAGGAAGCGGAGGCTACGATTCTCCCCATTCATTAGCTCTTGATCCTTTAAATAATATTGTTATTTCAGGTCTTTTCGAGGGCACTGCTGATTTCGACCCGGGTCCGGGTACATACTTTCTAAACACAGCAGGAAATAATGATAATTTTGTATGCAAGCTTGATTCTAACGGGGAATTTATATGGGCCAGGGCTTTTGGCGGAACCTGGTATGATTTTGGTCAGGCTATGGCAGTAGACGGTACCGGGAATGTGTATATCACAGGATATTTTGGTACTGGTGATTTTGATCCGGGACCTGAAGTTTACAACATGTCATCGGTGGGGGGGTATGATTCATTTATTTTAAAACTGGATTCAAACGGGAACTTCATCTGGGCAAAGCAATTTGGGGGAACATACAGTGAGTATAGCTACGGAATTGATGTAGATACTGAAGGAAATATTTTTATGACAGGGAAATATTATATAGATTCTGATCTTGACCCGGGTCCGGGAACTTATACCCTTACCTCCGCCGGATACTTTGATGTATTTATTTTATCCCTTGATACCAATGGGAATTTTCTTTGGGCAAAAGGATTTGGTGGAACAACCGAGGATTCCGGGCATGCAATAAAAACTGATCTGTCAGGAAATGTTTATACATCAGGTGTATTCCGTGGAACTGCAGATTTTGATCCCGGTGCAGGGAAAATGGAATTGACATCTTTAGGTTTGGGGGATTATTTCCTTCAGAAACTAAAACCCTGCACTAATACTTTTCATTCAATTACTGAAACAGCCTGTGACAGTTACACAGCACCCGACGGAAAAGTATATACCACTTCCGGTATTAAGACGGCTGTTATTCCAAACCTGGCCGGATGCGACAGCACCATCACCATTGACCTTACGATCAATCACAGCACAACGGCTTCAATTACCGAAACAGCCTGTGACAGTTACACAGCACCTGACGGAGAAGTATATACCACTTCCGGTATTAAGATGGCTGTTATCCCAAACCTGGCCGGATGCGACAGCACCATCACCATTGACCTTACGATCAATCACAGCACTACGGCTTCAATTACTGAAACAGCCTGTGACAGCTACACAGCACCTGACGGAGAAGTATATACCACTTCCGGTATTAAGACGGCTGTTATTCCCAATCTGGCCGGATGCGACAGCACCATCACCATTGACCTTACGATCAATCACAGCACTGCGGCTTCAATTACCGAAACTGCCTGTGACAGTTACACAGCACCTGACGGAGAAATATATACCACTTCCGGTATTAAGACGGCTGTTATTCCTAATCTGGCAGGATGCGATAGCACCATCACCATTGATCTTACTATCAATCACAGCACTATGGCTTCAATCACCGAAACTGCCTGTGACAGTTACACAGCACCTGACGGAGAAATATATACCACTTCCGGTATTAAGACGGCTGTTATTCCCAATCTGGCAGGATGCGACAGTACCATCACCATTGACCTTACGATCAATTACAGCACTGCGGCTTCAATCACCGAAACAGCCTGTGACAGTTACACAGCGCCCGACGGGGCCGTATATACCACTTCCGGTATTAAGACGGCTGTTATTCCAAACCTGGCCGGATGCGACAGTACCATCACCATTGACCTTACGATCAATTACAGTACTGCGGCTTCAATAACAGAAACCGCCTGCGACATTTACACCGCCCCTGACGGAACGGTATATACAACCTCGGGCATAAAAACGGCAGTTATACCCAATACCGCCGGATGCGACAGTACCATTATCATAGACCTGAGTATTATAAATATTGATGCTACAGTCATTGCAGATAATTTCACAATAACTGCAAATACTGCAGGAGCGGAATATCAGTGGCTGGATTGTAATGATAATTATAGTGAACTTGCAGGTGAGATTAACCAGGGTTATACTGCCTTTTCAAATGGAAATTATGCTGTTATTGTAACGCAGGGCGCATGCTCTGACACTTCTGAATGTGTCCCGATTGTTGGTGTAAAGGTTGTAGAAAATTCCTCAGAACAGAGCATCATCCTGTATCCAAATCCTACTGAAGGTTTGTTTTATATAGATCTTGGGAAATCATCCGGACAAGTGCATGTTATTATTAATGATTTGCAGGGTCACATTATAAGCAGGCAGCTATTTATGAATGAAAAAATATTATCATTAAATATTGATGTTCCTGCAGGAATATATTTCCTTACAATAAATTCAGGAGAAATTAGAGCAACTATTAAATTAATAAAATATTAGGGATTAAACCGCACAAACGGTTAATTAAATTATTACAATGAACTCCTACAGGACATTACTGCTTATTTTCTTCACATTATTCTTTTCTCAGTTATTTTCCCGGGATTTCATTTCCGGAAAAAGTGACAATGATCCCAATCTACAATCTGTCTTTAACCCCGAAACCGCCGAATGGAACATCGCCTGGCCTGAAAGGCTTTCTCAGTACGACCTTGTATATCTCAGTCCTCCCATTGATCCTATGCAGGGAATTCCCCTGGGCAACGGAGATGTGGGTGTTTTATTCTGGTGTGAAGATTCCAGGATAATTGCTGTGGTGAATAAAAGCGATCTGTGGGATGATGCTGCGTTTGAACAATTCCGCAACTGGAAAAGGGAAGAGGAAGACTACAGCACTACTTTAAGGCATGCCTGCCGCATAATAATTGATCTGAAATTTCCGGTTTTTAATACTCTTTATCTTTCAGACTTCAGGGGAAGATTAAATCTTGCAGATGCCTCAATTTCACTGGAAGTTAAAAGTCCATTCGGAAGTGCAGCTCTGGAAGCTTTCGTTGATCATTCATCGGGAATGCTTTTCATGAACCTGAGTACTGATATGAATGAAGATGTTCCGGTAGATATCTGTCTTGAAAGATATGGCTCCCGCACTTTTTCACACTGGTATAGCTCAGTAAACAGGGATGCTTCCATCGGTCTGCCCGGTACTGATGCCCTTGCCGGTTCCGAAGGTGCTTTCATCACACATAAATTAACTTCCGGAACATTTGCTGTTGGAGGCAGGGTTATTCATCCTGATCAGGGTAGTGTAAGATATTACAGGGAACATTCCCACCGTGCCGTTATTCAGCTTGATAATAATGTAAAAAAAAATACCACACTTGCTTTCCTGGTGACATCCCCGCTTAACCATGATCCGGTTGCGGAAATAAAGAATACTTTCTCAGCAATGAACGATGAGACAGCCGGATCTTTAAGACAATCCCACCTTGAGACCTGGAAGAATATCTGGAACCGCTCTTTTATGGATTACGGGGACGATTACCTGAACAATCTATGGTATCTGACCATGTATTATGCAAATGCTTCACAGGGGGGGAAATATCCGGGAAGGTTCAACAACGGACTCTGGACGTGGAACAGGGATGTGCAGCAATGGAACTTTTACTTTCACTGGAATCAGCAACAGTTGTACTGGCCATTGAATGCAGCCGGATTTCACCGCCTTGCATTGCCCTACTTTGATTTCAGGTTTAACTCACTTCCCTATGCACGGAAAGATGCAAAAGAAGTATTCAATGCCAGGGGAACATTTATTTCGGATGTGACGGAACGTCGTGGTATTAACTCTTCCGGTGAAAATGAAAATCATACTCCTGTGGCTGAAATTGCCCTTGATTTCTGGAGACAGTACCGTTTTACATGCGACAGGAAATTCCTTGAGGAAAAGGCTCTTCCCTTTATACTTGAAGCAGCGCGCTTTTATGAGTCATTACTGGAGAAAGAAGCGGACGGGCTGTATCACGCAAGGGAGGGCACAGGTTATGAGGGATGGATAAAAATGAAGAACGGACTCACCGAACTTGTGTATGCAAAAGCCTTGTTTTCAACGGCCCTTGAAGCACTGAAAACGGCCGGAATAGATCTTCCCGAGTCATTAAAATGGAAAGAGATACTGGAAAATCTGGCTCCTTTGCCGGTAGTACCTGCAGGAGATTCTGCGA
>CAYVTV010000031.1:0-22102 GCA_964454295.1 uncultured Bacteroidaceae bacterium | reverse complement strand
ATACCTTATTGGGTATAAAAAAAAGTAGTAGATAATAAATATACCCGAAAGGGTATATAATTTAAATAAAAACATCTTATTATACCCGATACGGATCATCTTCCAAAAGGCAATAATCTTCCAATAAAAGCCATAAACATTTACGGATTAACAAATGTATTCCAGTAAGAAGCTATAAATAGATAATATTTTCCAGAGAGATATTTTATTGTTGGGATTGTAGATATCTACAGTAGTCCTCTTAACTATTCAGAGTCCTCAAGTTTTCCTTCGATTTCAAGAATTACTCTCAACTTATCAATATTTGCTGGTTTGGATATTAATTCGCTTTGACTTTATGGTATTTTATATGCAGTTGTATTAATGACATTCCTATTCATGACACGTATAAAAATCTTAATTCCAAATTATATCCGGTTATTTTCATGCTGTTTATTTTCCCGAGTCACTAAATAATAATTAAAGGTATGCTGAAAGTATTTCAATATAAATTCCTGGGAGATTTATGCAAACATGTGTATCTGTCGAATTTATTTTTCAAATCTTGATTTGAAAAATAAATTTTTCGTATGCAGATTCAATTTCATTATTAAATATAATACTATTCGAATTTTAATGAAAACCTGTCATAGAAGATGAAAGCAAAAATAATCAGATTTTCATCTACTTCGCCATAAAAATATTTTATTAGATCTCCAGATACTCCATTAATTTTACCTTTTAATAAAGTACCATCAATCATTTTAATTTCCCTTTCACCGTATTGGAAAAATTCTATTGCTGCAATATCCGAAAAGTTAACTTTGATTGTTTGTTTTTCACCTGGCTCATCCTCAGATTTAATAAAATTAAGATAATTCAGTGGTTCATGCTCACCGTAGTGCCTTACGGTGCTTACTAATTCGGATTTATTAGTAATCCACTTCATATCAATAGCATATATAGTAACAGTTTCGTAGGGATCATAATTGGAAATAGTCACGTTTTCTGGTAACTCTTTATATTTTAGGATCCATCTTTCGGTATCTAATGCGTCCTTTTCAATATTGAGCAACCACTTATATGGTAATATCAAGCTTTCTCCATTTTCTTTTGTGATTAAAAAAGAATAACTTAGATAATCCAAATTTATCCCTTGAGGAGGATATATACCATTAATAGTATTACCAGAATTCAGTAAGATTTGACATTCTGGATTATTATTTACCCTGTGTATCAGTTTTAAGTTCTTAATATCTGAGAATTTAATTTTTTGATAAAGACCTTGTTTTATTTGTAATAAAAAATAGTCATTATTTAATTTAGTATTGCTTCTGTTTTTATCAATATATCTTATATATTGCCCGTTTCGATAATCAACTCTGTCTTGAATACTTTGCAGGTAATATTTTTTTACTTGATATGTGTCACTCTCTCCTATTGTTATATAACATTGTCTTTCAATTTCAGGATTTTTAAAATCACTTTTTACAGTTGTTCTAAATGACAATGCACTTAATAAAATTAATGTAATTGAAATAATTTTCATTTCTCTTATAATTGATTTTAAGGCTGTTGTACAAATACTTGAATCGTATATTATACTTATTAAATTTATGATAGGATTTGGGTTGCTTATTTATGACCTAAGGTAATCATAATACCTTTAAAAATAGCTTTAAGGATAGGGAAATAAATAGTTCTTTACCCAAAAAAGTAAAACAGTTGTATGGAAATTACTAATGCAGAGTTTTCAGTAAATCGGTAATGTCGCTATTTTCATACCTATTGGAGGTGATAATTTGACAATGAATGAAGATGAAGCTGCAAAGGTTGTTAATCAAATTAAACCTGAGAAGGTTGTGCCAATGCATTATGAGATTAAAAATAGCAAAGTATTAAAAAAATTCAGAGCATTGGTTGATAAATCAATACAAGCAATTGAAATTGTATAATTATGGAGACAAAATACAGCAAAACTTTGTGGCAGAGTTTGCGGATTTTGTGGCAGGAAAGACAAAAAACCTTAAATAGCAAGGGATTATTAGGGTCTTGGGGCAGTGGCGGACGGGACTCGAACCCGTCCCGCCTTAGGCGGGATGACAGGCCGAAATTTCTTTATATGGATGTTACAATACTTGGAAATACATCCGTTTATCAATGCAGACCTCACTTAAAGGGATCAAACTATTTTATGATTTCTCACCATGGAAGTTTAAATGGCCATTTAAGAAATCTGTGCCCAGCCAGTATGCGAATTACTAATTTATCAAACTGTCTTCCAAAAACCGCAACACCAGTTTTAATGGGCAGGGATGGAGCATATAATGGAATCTACTCACGCCAGGTACTAAATGATTTTCCACGACTAATTTTCTCAGAGAAAAATCCTCAATCTCAAAAAGCGAAATTCCGCCAGATTGACTGGCAAACAAATCAATATACTTGGTTGTGAATACTTCCCTTTATTCTATATAATTGATTAATATGTTAAATCCAGTTGCTGACTTCGACTATTTTTCAAAAATATCTCTATACTTCTGTTCGATCTGATTAATCTCTTCAGGGATTAGATCCTTAAACTCCTTTTCCTGTGCCCTCTTAGATAAGGAGCTATTGTTTTGTTCAAGGAATCGTATCAGCATTGCTACCATTTTATCAGGCATTTCAAAATTATTATCGAGCCAAGCTTTCATTTCATCATACTTCTTGAGATAATCAATCTCTTTTGGTATAATATCTTCAATAGTCCTCACAACACATTCAAATATGAATTCTGATTGCAATGTTGCATCGAAATACCTATAATAATCAATAGTCTCATTTAAGATTTCCACATTATGATTTTCTGTTTCCTTCCACTCAATAAAGTCTTGAATAGGTTGGGAATAGGCTTGAAGAACTTTTCTATAATCATCTATTCTCTCAAGAATTGCCGCAGATATTGGAAATATAATGCCTTGTGGAGTAAATCCCAATTTTGCAAGAAGATGATGAAGCAAGTAGCGATGAATTCTGCCATTCCCGTCTACAAAAGGATGAATAAAAACAAATCCGAAAGCTATGATAGTTGCAGAAAGTACTGGATTGAATTTTGATTTCTCCAATAACCTGTAAGTTTCGAGTAATCCGTTAATTAATTTGTCCAAATCCTGCCATTTTGCCGACAGATGGTCGGGTATAGGTTCTCCGGAACTTCGATCATGTTCCCCGACAAAACCTCCCTCTGTTCTTAATCCCATTTCAACAAACCGATTGTTCTCAATAACGATTTGCTGTAGTCTGACCAATTCCTCCGTTGATAACTGTT
Source organism: uncultured Bacteroidaceae bacterium (assembly GCA_964454295.1). Lineage (GTDB taxonomy): Bacteria > Bacteroidota > Bacteroidia > Bacteroidales > CAYVTV01. The sequence continues at coordinate 18,813 of CAYVTV010000031.1, read as the reverse complement.
TTGTTCCTGCCTGGCCGATTACTTTTCCCCAACGATTTGCCCTTGTATGGGAAGGAACTTCACCTTCAATACTGAACGATGCTTTTGAGTCTTTGAGTAATAAAAATGCCGAGGTTCTTAGTAGTATATCTTTATGTACACCACTGATTACTTTGGTTGTTTTTCCGGAAAGATCTTCTTTTATAAAATTCTCAAGTTTAGAGGTTTTGTTTATCAAAGGACAGAAATCTATGTTCCCCAGAAGATTATTAAGAATACGATGACGGTTAGAGTTTATACCTTTGCTTGTAGCATACTGCAGTTTCTCATCGACTAATGGCACATAGTTTCCCTCTTTTAAATCAGGAATGTCGAGAACATTTTGTAATAACCATTCATATAAGAACCATATTTTACGACTATACTGGCTTAGCGGTTCTTTAATAACCATTGACTCTATTGCCTTCTTATCAACAATATCAAATAGTTTTTTAAAGAATAACAGGTTAATTCCTTCATATTTAAGGGCAAAAGTTAAATTACCATAAAGTGAATCCTGTGGGGTGTGACGAGGAGTATAAACTAACCATTCTGGTGTCTGGTATTGTCTGTGTTTTTCGCTAATCACTGCCAGTTGGGCAGGTAAGGGGACAGCTAAATCCAGAGAATCAATAACTGCACCATATCCCACTAAGGTTACCTTTTCCGGAGTCTGCCTTCCATGAAAAACATTTATTTCTTGTGAAAAACGTTTATTTTCTAACTCTTCCAGTGAAAAGCGTTTAATATTTGGCATGTTGCATGAATATTACTTACAACAAATATATATGAAAAACATTTGTAATCCGTGAAAAACATTTAAAAAGTTGATGTATTTGTGAAAAACGCTTACAACACTGCCTGGCTTGTGAAAAATGATTAACAGAATGGCCAATTGTCAGGTTACTGCCATTCCTTCAAGAAATCTTTAAAAAGATGTGTTTTATGATGATCATTTAGTAGTGGATCAGGTCCATTAACCAGAGCATCATACCATGACACTTTCTGTTCCGCCCAGGCCAGCCATTGAGTAAACTGATGCAGGATACCGGCATGTATGTTATAAAATTTTTATTCATATTGGGCAAATCGCAGTATCACCCTTGGGAATATTATTAACAAAATCACATTTCTCATCGCAAACCTTGTCAGAAAGATTGCTTAACCTGCCTTGTTTAAATCTATATCTCTGTATTCCGTAATATTGAAGTTCCACTATTAATGTTACTTATGCTATCATTTGAAGAACTTCAAGTGAAGCCAGATTCATTGAGAAAGGCCTAACATTTTGATTTTGCCTATGTATTGATTCGTCAGGTAGTCCTCTTAACTATTCAGGGTCCTCAATGAGACTAAGAATAGCAAAGTATTAAAAAAATTCAGAGCATTGGTTGATAAATCAATACAAGCAATTGAAATTGTATAATTATGGAGACAAAATACAGCAAAACTTTGTGGCAGAGTTTGCGGATTTTGTGGCAGGAAAGACAAAAAACCTTAAATAGCAAGGGATTATTAGGGTCTTGGGGCAGTGGCGGACGGGACTCGAACCCGTCCCGCCTCAGGCGGGATGACAGGCCGATTGTCCCTTTTATGGATGTTTCATTGTATGGACAAACAGCCGATTATCCTGCTGTATTATCTGTTTTACCCCCTGAATATATTAGTTTCCTGCCTCATGAGCCATTTTATATAATCAGAGTTTGCTCTTTTCAACTGTTTCTCCCTGATTAGTGCAGAGCGCTTATCCTTCATTTTTTCCAGATAAACGATCTTCCACGGACCTTTTCCGGAAGTATACCGGCTCTGCTCACTGTTATGTTGCCTTAGCCTTAATCCGGGATTTGTTGTATACCCTTTGTAATAGATGGCAAACGTCTCAGATTGGATTATGTAAACATAATGATCCATATAAGAAAAAAGGGAGATTTTGTCTCCCTTTTTATCAGCGGTGCGGACGGGACCGTATTTTATTGATTTAATATGATTTGGTTTTATAAATGGTATTGTGTAAAGTGCTAAAAATCAATATTGTTTATAAAATCATGTAAAATTGTGTAAAGTTAATTCTCAAATCGGTTGCACAACGGTTGCACAACTTTTATATTTACGGTGCAAAAAGTACCGCACAATTGTGCAACGGTTGCACAACTTTTGCTAAAGCAAAAAGACAAGCAAGGAAAAAATATTTGCTTCAGATTTTGCTAAAGCAAAAATCAAAGCAAATACTGAAATTGAAATTGTGAATGCGTATCGGCCAAATGAGGCACTTTTGGGATAAGTGATACATTGATGCCACTTATTTGACGATCTTTCGAAAAACCTCATTATAGAGACAGCAAAATGGCAACAATCAAATTTACACCCGCTCGAAAGTCAGTAACAGACTTGCACCGGTTTACATTCGTTACTCTGATACCAGGAAGGCAATTATAAGACTGCAGACACCCTATAAATTGATCCCTGAGCTTTGGGATGAGAAGAACCAACAGTTCCGTAAAAACATTATCGGCAGTCAGGAATTTACACGGGATAATGCCCAGGATATTGCAGACGTGTTTGATAACCTGAGAAAATTCATTCTCCGGGAATCCTATAAACTCCCTGGTGTAGCTACTACGGAATGGCTGCAGACGACAATAGACAAGTTCACCCATAGGGAGACACCACGTAATGAAACGCTGAACCAGTATATCAAAAGGTTCCTTAAGGAGGCAAAGTCAGGGGAGCGGTTATGCTTTTCCGGCAATTCCAAGCGTCAATACTCAGCAGGCAGCATCCGTAATATGAAGGACTTTAAGACAAGCTTTAATCTTTACCAGACAAACAGGAGGAAAAGACTTAATTTTGAAGATATCACGATAGATTTTTACAATGATTACCTTGCCTATTTCTTCAAAAGGAAGTGCGGGACTAATTACGTAGGTAAACACCTCAAGACGCTTAAAACGATTATGAGGCAGGCCAGGGAAGAGGGGCTTCATAACAATATGGAGGTTGAACGGAAGGCTTTTCGGGTTATCCGGGAGGACGTTGATAGTGTTTACCTGACGGCAGATGAGGTGACTTCGCTGTTTGAGATGACATTTCCGGACAGTGAGAAGCATTATGAAGTTGCACGTGATGTATTTCTCTGCGGGATATATACGGCACAACGTTACAGTGATTATAGCCGGATCACTAAGGACAATATCAGGGGTGGAAACATCGAGCTGATCCAATCTAAGACCGGGGAGAAGTGTATCATACCCATACGTCCGGAGCTGGATCTTATCCTTAAGAAGTACGATTATACCCTCCCACGCACACATGACCAGAAAATAAATTTGTATATCAAGGAAATAGCCAGGCGGGCAGGGATCACTGAGACAATCAATACTGAAAAAACTAAAGGAGGGTTCAAGGTCAAGGAGAAATTTGAGAAATGCCAGCTCATTCGAACCCATACCGCCAGAAGAACCGGCTGTACCCTGATGTATCTGGCCGGAATAGCCTCACTTGACATTATGAAAATATCCGGTCACCGCACCGAACGGGAATTTCTCAAATATATCAAAGTAACAAAAGAACAAACTGCGGCAAACCTCAGCTTACACCCTTATTTTGCCGGAAATTTACTGAAGGTAGTTAAATGATTGAAATTCAACATTTTCGGGAATGGTTCGGAAGGGTTACCTAATGATTACGAAACCATTCAGAATGGTTTGACAATGATTCGGAAAAGTGAAAGTGAAAGTGAAAGTGAAAGTGAAGGCAAAAAATTAACCCTTTCTATTTTAGGTATTCCTCTTTTTCCCACCTTGGGAAGGTCATATGATCTTCCATATGACCTTCCATATGTCAACCCAACGGAAGCAGAAACCTTTTCCCTGAGTGTTCTCATACATTTTCACTGAAATGTTATTAACAGCAAATTATGGAAAGCTCAGAAGGTTTTAATAAAGTATTTGTTTATAAGATTTAGGCTTTTCAACAGTCTTTTTTAAAATAATAAAGTTACTTTTGTATGGTGATTCTGGAGGGACGCCGCCCTCGCCAAGGCAAGTATCGGGAAACACTCATTTTGAGCCGCCCCTAACGCTTTCCGAAGGTACAAAAGTTAGGAAACACTCCGCTCAGAATTCAGTTTCAAAACCACAAAGGCAGAAAGTTAACACACTTACTGTGGTGTTTTGATAATTGATTTTGTGATGAGTGACAGGGCAGAAATCTTAAAACATGCGACGGAGATACTTGAAAAATCGGGTATCAATCCTATTTACACCCTGACAGTCCAGGAGTTTGAAGTCCTGGTCAAGGCATCGATTTATGCCGTCCTTAATAAGGAACCCCAAAAAATCCCGGATGATAAATTATTGACGCGCCAGGAGGTATGTTCTCTCTTGCGCGTGTCCTATCCTACATTGCTGGGGTATGAGAAGCGCGGGTTGGTTACCGGACGAAGAGCCGGCCACCGGATCCTTTTCACTCGCGATGACGTCTTGAAGGCTCTCAAAAAAATTAAGATGGACAGAAACAATTATTCTGAATAAGCAAGACAAAAGCAAACTTTGAACATGAATATATATAAGGCATATTCCGAGGCTAATCCAAAGCAGAGTGAAGGCGGGTTTTTGACACAGCTTTTCCCGGGCCCGGAGTGTCAATCAGTATTACACCTGTCTGAGAATCCAGTCCCGGCAACATTCTCGCATCTGATGACCGGGGACTTGCAGACTGCAATAAGGGCATTGCAGTACCATCAGGCCAGACGTCAAAACGGTATTATGGTCACAGCGAATCCGTCCGTTAAGAAAAGAAAAGGAGAAAAGCCTTTGCGGTTAGGAGACGAATTGTGTATGCTGATGCGGATGTGCAGACCTAAAAAAGAGGTTTTTCCCAATTTTTCGGGAGCCAATACCCCTTTTTTCCTCTTTTACCGCTATTCTAATATAAGAATAAAAAGATAGGAGGGGCAGTCTGCAAGGAGATAAAGGTGTTGTTTGAAATAATAAAGGAAATAGAGGTCTTTAATTCTTTATATATTTGTTAAATAATAAAGGACATGGAGGTCTTTTATTATAAGTAAATTAATGTAAATGTGTCTGTTATGATAATATTTCTCATTATTTTCTGTGGTTTAACGCTTGCAGATATGCTGGCAGATGCGGCAGATGCAAGCTTATTGACGTGTACGAAAGTTGCTAACCATGCCAACAATTAACTTGGGAAAGCCTAAAAGCAGGGAGCGGACAGTTAATAAACAACTGTACCAGGACTTTTACCAGGATCCGCGCTGGCGAGCCCTGAGGGATCAAAAGATCAGGGATAATCCGGTGTGTGAGCAGTGCGAGGCCAGGGGAAAGACAATTCTCGCCCGTGAAGTTCATCATAAAATACCTTTTCAGCTGGGACGTACCCCGGAAGAAATTGAACATCTGGCCTTTGATTATGATAATACTGAGAGTCTTTGCGTGCCATGTCACAAAAAGGCAGACCAAGATATAAGAAAGGGGAAGATTCCCTCTCATTTTGTCACTCATTTTATTGCTCGTTTTATGCAAGACGTTTTTTGTCGTAACCTACCCAGCGGAATCCCCCCTTTCTTTCCCTTAAATTTTACAATATGAAAATTAAGTGCGCGAACCGGTACATAAACTTACCTGATGATCTTTCAGCAGAGGCATATAATTATATCCGCAGACTATCGAGGGATCTCTCCGAAGAAAATATTCTCTCAGCAGTTGATGATGGGATGCTCCTGCTTCTGGCCAGAAGCTACAATACTTACCTGGCGGCCTCGAAAAAGCTCGCAGAGGATGGTCATTTCGTCGGTGACAAACCTCACCCGGCTATTAAGATTGCAAAGGACTCACAGGTTCAGGTAACAAAATTACTTCTTGAGCTTAATAAGGTCCGCAGGAGAAACCCGGCCCGGCCGCCGAGAGAACCGCAGTCCCCGATAGAACAGTTCATAAACACTAAAAGAGAAATCCGATGATACAGTATGTTTTGCAGATCAAAAAACCTGACGGATCGAGAGAGGTGATTCTCAGGTCAAGTTGTATTACCCTGGCAAAAGCACGGGAATATCATTTCATGTACCTGAAAAATGGAATACACCCCAATAAGCAGCTGCAGGCACTCATTAAAAAACATGGTCTTAAAGCCGTTGAGATAATCCCGGTACAGACGAAGCCTCAGCCTGAACCAATTCCGGTTCCGGAACCTGTTGAAAAACCATTGCCTGATATACCGGAGCCGGAACAGTTTCCTGAAGCTATACCTGAACCTGATCAGGCAAAACCATTTGCCAGGAAAGGGCGCAAACCACTGTCAGAAAAGACAAAGCAAAAGATCCGGGCCAGTATGGCCAGGCGCAGAGAGAGTAAAAAGTGATATCTGTTGTAGAAAAATATTGCCAGAATGTAAAATCCGGGAAGATCCCGACCGGGATCCACGTCCGTAATGCGGTCGAAAGATTTGAGTCAGATTTGCTGAGGAGTGATTTGGAATTCCGGCCTGAAGCTGTGGAGAGGGTCCTGGATTTTATCGGTCTGTTAAAACATTTCACCGGAGAACACGACGGCAAACCATTTATACTTGAACCCTGGCAACAGTTCATCGTTGCTAACCTTTACGGGTTCTATTGGAAGAATTCAGGGCAAAGACGATTCCAGACGGCATATATTGAAATGGCAAAAAAACAGGGTAAGACGGCCCTTACAGCAAGCTTGAGTCTTTATCATCTTATTGCCGATGGAGAAGCTGCAGCCGAGATCCTGTTTGCTGCAAACTCAAAAGACCAGGCAAAAATCGGCTTTAATACAGTAAGGGGTTTTTCCAAGGGATTTGATCCGGCGGAGAAGTACCTTAAGAAATTCCGTGCCGACATCCTGTTTCCTGCAACAAACAGTTTTATCAAGGTGCTGGCGGCGGATTCAAGTAAGCTCGACGGCTACAACTGTTCCATGGGTGTTGTGGATGAATTTCACAGCGCACCAAACAGCCAGGTAAGGGATGTTATAAGAAGCTCTCAGGGAATGCGCAAGCATCCCATGCTTGTAACCATAACGACAGCAGGGTATGATAAATCGCTCCCCTGTTATGAGCTCAGGACTGTAACGACAGAGATAATTGCCGGCATAAAGAGAGATGACTCATTCTTTGGAATAATATATTCTCTTGATGAGGGGGATGACTGGAAGAATCCAAGAAACTGGATAAAGTCAAATCCCAACCTGGATATCACCATAAGTACGGATTTTTTAAGCAAGCAGGTCCAGCAAGCTATCAACTGCCCGGCTGATGAGGTTGGTGTTAAAACCAAGAATCTTAATATGTGGTGTGACTCCGCAACCGTCTGGATCCCGGATGACTACATAATAAAGGCGAGCAAGAAAATTAACAGGGATGATTTTAAAGAGGAATACTGTTACGTAGGTGTTGACCTGAGCAGTAACAGGGACCTTACAGCTGTGGCTTACCTGTTTGTAAAAGATGAAAGATATTATTTTATCGTCGATTATTACCTGCCAGGCGAGAGCCTGAAAACGCAGCCGGAAAAAGAGCTTTACCGTGACTGGGTTAATCATAAATATTTAAAGATAACTGCCGGCAATGTTACCGATTATGATTATGTCTCAAAAGATATTCTCGAAATGGATAAGATGACAGAGATACGAAAAATATTTTATGACCGGTATAATGCTACTCAATGGGCGATACAATGTACAGACGCTGGATTACCACTTGAACCCTTTAGTCAGAATATCGGGAATTTTAACGGGTGCACGAAAGAGTTTGAGCGGTTGACCCTGGGCGGCAAAGTAATTATTGACGATAATCCAATAAATCGGTATTGCATGCGAAATGTAGAGATCAAAAAGGATTTTTGCGACAATGAGAAACCAATGAAGAACTCCGGGAAAAAACGGATCGATGGTGTTATAGCAATGTTACAGAGTTTAGCAGCTTATATGGCTGACGAGGGTGTTCATGTAGGAACAAATATCTATTGAAAATGAATATAGTAACGAGAATAATAAACAGAATAATACCGGAAAAAAGAAGTATCACTGTTAGTCCTACGTCCGCACTTGGACTACCCTATGGATTTAGCGAAACTCCTTTGTCAGTACAGGTCGCCATGCAGTTATCAGTTGTTTACCGGTGCGTGGAATGTATATCCGATGCAGTAGCGAGCCAGTCCTGGGAGGTATTAGAGTACAATGATGCCGAGGGGTTTGTTGATAATCCTTTTCATCCGACTGCCTACATGCTGAATTTCGAACCCAACCCGGGCTATTCGCGCTTTACTCTTTTGAAACTTATGGTTGCAAATATGCTGCTTAACGGAGATGCATATGCGGAAATAGCCAGGGATCCCCGGGGTGATCCGGTTCGGCTCAGTGTCATTAACGAAAATGTTAAGACATTTTTGCGCAGGGACGGCAGCATCTATTATGAAGTTGGCAGCCCTGGGAAGACAAGAGTCGTGGAGGATGTTAACATGATCCACCTGCTTAATTTCACTTATAACGGTTATACAGGTGTGAGCACCCTAAGGCATGCCGCTAACTCGATGAACCTTTCCAGTGCAGCAGAAGCATCTGCAAAAGGATTTTTCAGCAGTGGGGCAAATGCCAGCGGGATGATTAGCGTCAAGGGCAGGTTGACTGAAGAGAAAGCCACGAAAATCAAGCAAAGCTGGATCGAGGCTCTTGATACCGAAAGCGGTAATCCGAGTGGCATAATAGTCGTGGAGGAAGGACTCGACTTCAAACCCATTACCATTAACCCGAAAGACGCCCAGATGTTAGAGACCCGGCAGTTCAATGTTATTGACCTCTGCAGGTTTTTTGGAGTGCATCCAAGTAAAGTATTTGATCAGAGTAACCTGACATACTCAAATATTGAAAGTTTTCAGCTTGGTTTTCTTACAGACACGGCCAGCCCTCTCGATGCAAAGATTGAGGCGGAGTTCAACAGAAAACTGTTGAGGCCGTCACAAAGATTAAAAACAAGGCTGAACCTGAATATTGAAGGACTGCTCCGGGCCAATATGGATGCACGGGCCAATTATGTCAGTAAGATGTTCCAGTGCGGAGGATATACTGTTAATGAAGTGAGGAAAGAATGCCGCAACCCGAAGCATAAATCTGAAAATTCCGATAAACCTATGGTTCAAATCAATATGGCGCCTATTGATGCCCTGGCTGCCAGACAAAAACCTGTTGACAAAAAAGTAAAACTAAATGATAATGGAACTGAATAATAAAGAAATACGGAGCATAACCGAGGAGCTTGCTGAGGTAAGGCTCGTAGGTAATTCAAGAAAGGTTGAGGGCTATGGTATAGTTTTCAACAGCCTGTCTCAAGATCTGGGAGGGTTCAGGGAAATGATTCTTCCGGAAGCTGTTGAGGGTGTGCTTGAGAGAAGTGACATATTGACTTTGTTGAACCATGATATCAGCCGTGGCGTACTTGCAAGATCAGTAAATGGCAAAGGAACATTGAATTTATCGCCTGATAAGAAAGGAGTCAAGTATGAATTCGAAGCTCCCAGGTTCGACCTGGGTGATGAGCTTATCGAAGGGGTGAAAAGGGGCGATATCAAAGGCAGCTCATTCGGTTTTGCAGTTGCTGAAGAAGAGTGGGATTATAACAATAAGCCCGTACCCCTCAGGACTATAAAAAAATTCGATCGGATTTTTGACATAAGCCCCTGCTACCGGGAGGCTTATAAAGATACTACTGTGGCTTTAAGGAGCCTGGATGAGCACAAAAATACTATTAAGGACAAGCCCCCCGAGGACGCAAAGCCCGCAGCAGAGGATCCTGCCGTGGAGCCTATTGCAGAATGGCGGTGCAATGAAGCCGATAACAGTATTGAAAACAGGCTCGCCAGACAACAAATATATTTTAACAAAATTAAAAACTTGTAAGATGAAACAAATGAATTTAAAAAGTATAGCATACGCGATACTCTCCATTATGGTTGGTTTCGCTGTGCTTGTTATTGGTGAGATTGCCCTGGCAGCTCTCCTTGGTACCGGGTACATCACCTGCGCTGTAATGACCCTGCTGGAAATTCAGGATGCCAAGACCATACTCCTGGATCAGAACGATGAGATCTTTACCAGGGCGGATGCCGAAAAACGAAGTTTGACCAATGATGAGAAGTCAACGGTAAATAAGAACCTGGCGAAACTTGAAGAGCTTCGGTTGAAAGAAGACTCTGCAGGGTTCCGGGAGATGAGAACAGGAATTGAGATTAAAAAATCAGGCGTTCCTATGGATCCTCCCAAAGAAAAATTTTCACTGCTCAAAGCTATCCGCTGCCAGATCGAGAACAGGCCATTGGAGGATGTTATAAAAGACGTTAACACATTAGGGCGTCAGGAGTTCAGATCTTCCGGTATCACAACTGAGGGTGCTATTGTCATTCCTCACGAAGTTCGTGCCGACATACTCGCTGGCACCGCTACTCAGGGAGCAGAGATTGTTGGAACCGATGTGAGAACTATACTCCCGCCGCTTACCGACAAGCTGGTGTTTGCCCAGGCAGGTGCTACATTCCTTACAGGACTCGTTGGTGATGTTTCTATTCCCAACTATGCCGGTACTTCCGTTGGCTGGAAGGGTGAGGTTGACCCTGCTGATGATGGAGGAGGTGCTTTTGCAGACGTAGAGCTTAAGCCCAAAAGGCTCACGGCAAAACTCGATGTTTCAAAGCGGTTTCTTATTCAGGATTCCGTTGGTGCAGAGAAGATGTTACTCGATAACATAGCCACGGCTGTTGCCACGGAATTGCAGAAAACCATCCTTGGTGTTTTAGTCGGGACCGCAGACAGGCCTCAGGGTATAGGGTATGCCATCACCACGGGCGTAGACACTGCAGCAGCTTCAGTTGTCCCGACATGGGCCATAATGGTGGCCATGGAAAGCGAAATTGATGCTGTAAATGCTCTGCAGGGGAATCTTGCATATATTACCAATTCCGGTGGACGTGGTATATTAAAGACCATTGCCAAAGGATCTTCATCTGATGACATTATGCTTTGTGAAGATAACAAAGTAAATGGTTACCCCCTGCTCGTTACCAATGGATGTTCTGCTATTGCCGGAAGCGAGGACACAGGAGATCTGATTGTTTTCGGTAACTGGAAAGACCTGGTTATTGCTCAGTGGGGCGGTTATGACATTACAGTTGACCCATACAGTGTGGCTGGTGATGGTCAGGTGAGACTTGTTATCAATGCATATTTTGATGCTAAAGGATTGCGCGGATCTGCTTCAACTGATGTTCATAATGAAGTAACTCAGGAGAATTACTATGCCGTTTCCTTCACCACGAGAGCCTTAAAAGTTTCGTAAATAAACCTGGACAGGAGGGCTGTGAAAAGCCCCTGTCCTTAACATTTACCTGCTATGTATATTACAATGGATGAAGCCTGGGGTCACCTCAACGTGGACGAGGAGGTTGATACCGGCCTGATAGCTGATCTTATCAGTATGGTCGAGGATTGTGTTGCTATTGAGATAGGCGAAGATCTGGCAGACCTGGAAGATGCGAACGGTCGTTTGCCGCCGAGGCTCCGCCATAGTATGCTGCTTCTCCTGGGTCACTTTTACAACAACAGGGAGGCCATTGTTATCGGGGTCAGTGTCACAAAACTGTTGCTGGGATATGAATATCTTCTTGCACCATTTAAAAATTATACTATTAAATGAGAGCCGGATCACTATATCACCGTGTAAAGTTTTATCCAAAAGTAACTACCAGGGATGATTATAATGCTTCAGTTGATTCCTGGCCCACACCAACAATAAGCACCAGAGGAGAAATAAGGTATACCGGAGGGGGCAGGACTCTCACAAATGAGGAGAAATTTTACTCCCGGACCATGGAGCTTATAATAAGATTCCGTAGTGGTATTGTTGAAACAATGAGGGTTCAGGTTGATGACTCTGATGAGAGGTATTTGATAAATGCTCCCATTGAAGAGATTGGACGTAAAGAAGGCCTCAGGATCACGCTTGAAAAAATCAATGTATAATGGAATTGGAGATTAAAACTGATCAGATCAAGATACTTGAAGATTTCTTCCAGGGACTTTCAACTATGGACCAGCGTAGAATCTTCCTTGCAGGATTCCGAAAGGCTTCCAGGCCTTTAATTGCGGCTGCCAGGGCTGGGGCACCTCAGAGGACAGGAAAACTGAGAAAATCCATAGGGTCAGTTGAGGTCCCTGGTGAGATAGCAATTCTTGTTGGTGCAAAACTAAGCGGTGCACATAAAGGCTGGCATGCTCATTTCATTGAGAATGGAACGGCAGAAAGATTCAGGCGCAAAAAAGGCGGAGCTCCGACAGGCAGGATGACTGCAACTCACTTCTTTGAAAACGCCTATAATGCCACTGAGCAGGAGGTGTTTTCCAATATAGAGAAGGAATGGCATCAGGAAATTGATCGTTTCATAATACGAACAAATAAAAAGTTTAAGAAATGACGATAGGAATTTTTATAGCAGAGTTGCTTAAAGCTAATACCGCATTAATGTTATTAGTTCCGGAAACATCAATTTATCCGTATGTCATCAATGAAAATACGCCGCTCCCTGCCATCATTTATACAGTAAACAGTCTTGATTCAGAATATAATAAAGATGGCTGGGTCGCGGATGACTGCAGTTTCAGTGTAGTAAGTTTCAGTGCTGATTATGCGTCTTTGCAGAACATTGTAACACAGGTCAGGGAAGCTCTGGAATTAAAAAAAGGCACAAACACCCACAGGATAACTCTTGTCGGCCAGAGCGAGGGTTATAATATAACAGAAAATGTTTTCCTCAATAAATTGACATTTTCAGTGAGAATTTTTGATTATTAACTTAAATAGAGATTAGAGGTGGGAGTAATTAATGGCTCGGATCTTTTTGTTTTCATGAATGGATCACCAATTGCTCATGCAACAAGTCATAGACTAAGCGTAAGAGCGGAAACCGGCCTTACCACTACCGGGGCGAATGAGGAGAAATTTGTGACCAGGACAGTTTTCTTTTTGGATGCTAATGTCTCTTGTGAGGGCATGATGGTATACGGTGACATTGAATTATTAAGAAATGCTATGATCCTGGGACAGCCTTTAACCCTGGATTTTGGGGAACAAATTGCAGGAGCGTTGGATGAATCCAAGATCTATGCCACGGGTAACTTCCTGCTGATCCACCTTGAGGAATCGGCGCAAGATGGAGATAATGCCACTTACAATGCTCATTTTGAACATGCCAGTGGATTCCAGTATGTAAATGTATAACAAATTAAAAATTAAATTATTATGAATGAGATTAATGGAACAGATCTATTTGTATTTATTGACGGGGTTGTGGTAGCACATGCTACTTCACACACTTTGAGCCCGAAGATGAGTACCAGAAAGACAACAAACAAAGACTCTGGTATATTTGAAACCAAAGCAGAAGGCAGGATCGAGGTCACGGCTTCCTGTGAGGGAATGCAGGTGTATGGTGATATTGATATCCTGCGTACCAAATTTCTTGCAAGGGTTCCTGTGACAGTGGATTTTGGGGAACAAATTGCAGGAGCGTTGGATGAATCTAAGATCTATGCCACGGGTAACTTTTATATCACCGGTCTTGATGAGGGCGCTCCGGACGGAGACAACGCTACTTATAATGTTAGTTTTGAACATGCCAGTGGATTCCAGTATGTATCAGACGGCAGTTTGACTGTAAGGATTACTCACTCGAACTGTACGACTCATGAAGGCACAGAAGGTTTTGCTGCTGCCCTGCCTCTGGGTGGGACACCTCCATACACTTATCTGTGGAGCCCGGATGAAGAAGAGACTCAGTATATCACAAGCAAAACAGCCGGCACATACACTGTTACGGTCACGGATGATGATACGAATACCGCACAGGCAACTGTTGTAATAAGTGAACCTGCTGCATAATGAAACTACTGGAAGGTAAAGAGATTAAGGTAGCAAAGAATGCTTTTCCTATCCGCATTTCGGTCAGGGCAATTATCGAATATGAAAATCTGACCGGGGAATCATTATCTGATATGCGAGGCGGACAGACTGAAAAACTCATGAAGTTCTTTTATGTCATTGCGAAAGCCGGGGCCAGAAGTGAAAAAAAGGAATTCGATTACTCTTATGAAGAGTTTCTGGATTTAATTGATGATCATTACCTGGATTTCATAACTAATCTTTACGAGGCGGTTTTCTCAGCAGATGATGGTGAAAAAAAAAAGAGCCCGAGAACTTAAATATTGAAGAGCTCTATGGTTATTGCGTGGGCGTGATAGGTATTGATCCGGGATATTTTCTTGATGAGATGAGCCAGGATGAACTGAGAGCAATTTGTAGAGCAAGGGTTGATTCTGAAAGGATCCAGTGGGAGCAGACCAGGATAATATGCTTTTATAGTCTCGTGGCACAGCAAGGTTCAAAAACCTTTCAGAAACCTCATGATGTGTTTTCTCTTCCGTGGGATAAGAACCGGGTCGGGATTAAAAAAAGCAAACGACTGACAAAAGAAGAAGTTATGGAAAAGGCAAGCAGGAACAGAGCTATAATTGAAAAATCTATGTGATGGCAAAAAAGGGAATCGATGTTGGTGTTCAGATAACCGGATCCGCAAAAGGTTTCAAATCTGCTGCGGAAGATGCACAGAAAGCCACTGCGGCACTGAAGAGCAAAGCATCCAGTGACAGCAAAGGTATTGCAGCTGCCTTTCAAAGTATGGGAGGAGCCATAGGGAGGGCTGTAAGAGGCATGTCGGACGCTTTTAAGGCACTGCTGGCAAATCCTGTTGCTTTAGCATTAACGGCCATTGTAGCGGCCCTGGCAGGCTTGCTGAAGGCATTCAAGTCGACAGATAAAGGTGGAACTGAATTTGCTGCCCGGCTTGAGCAGATAAAAGCTGTCGTGGATGTTGTTCGTCAGAGGATTATTTCAGTCACGGATGCTATTGGACATATATTTAAAGGTGAATGGAAAGAGGCGGGTGCATCATTCAAGGCTGCTATAACCGGAATAGGAGATCAATTAAAAGATGCTACCAGGGCAGCCCGGGATTATGCTTACGCTATTGATGCTATCGGTGATTCCGAAAACAATTATGTCTCTCAATCTGCAGAAATCAGGAATCAGATTGCCAAGCTGGAATATACAGCTCAGGACAAAACCCAATCCACAGCGGTCCGCAAGGCTGCACTCATGGAAGCTATCAAGTTATCCGAGCAGGAAGCTCAGGCACATAAGGATCTTACTAAGAGAAAACTTGATGCTGAGATAAAATATCTTGCTGATAAGAATAATATCCGAGATGAAGATATTCTGGCATTCATCCGCATGACCGACCAGGAACAGGCGATTGCCGAAGGCTCACTACAAAATCTCAGGAATAACTATGAGAATAAGTTTGCAGAAATTGAAAAACTTTATGCGGGATGGATTGATGCCGATACTGCATTCTATGTGCAAAATAAGCGTAATATCAGCAAGATCTCAACTTTCGAGCAGGAGGAGATCCGCAAACGTGAAGAAGCACTGAAAGGACTCAAGGCAACATATGAGGATGTTTATAAGGTAATAGTTAAAATACCAACTTTTGCTGACCTTGGCAAGGAACCTAAAGCGCCGGTCAAAGGAGCCGGGCTTTTACCAGGTGGAAAAACTCTTGCCGGCACTTCGACCATCGGTCCTGGCGAGGAAGAAATAAGGGTTCTCACATCTCTTGGTGATATACTTGTTGATAACACTTTCAAGACTGATATGCTTACAGATGCTTTTTCCAACCTTGGTCAGACTATCGGAGGAGTTATCACAGGAACGAAAGGTGCATTACATGGAATGGTAGGTGGCGTTCTGCAATCAATACGCCAGATCATAAACGCGTACCTTGCAGAGGCCATTGCCGCGACAATAGCAAAAAATGCAAAACTGCCATTGGGACTTGTATTCGCCACAGTCGGCGTTGCTGCCCTGGAGGCTTTATGGCAGAAAAAGGTACCGAAATTTGCCGCCGGCGGTATTATCCCCCCAGGATACCCCAATGATACCTTCCCGGCCATGCTTTCTTCAGGTGAAAGAGTTATACCTGCTGGAAAGACGGATCAAACGATACATTTAAAAGTTGATCCTATAAGAATAGAAGGAAAAGATATAATGATCCTGCTTCGTAGGGGAGAAGAAGAAAATTAATACCATTCAGGCCAAAGGAACATGGTTTGATTATTGTTGGCAAATAATCAAGATAAATCCATGGAAGATGCAAATAAAATAATTTGTCGGGAATGTTTAAAACCAATAGATGTTGAGGAATATTTGTCACATATCAAAGGGAAACGTGGCATAATTTGTAGAGAATGCTACAACGCGAGGAAAAAAGAATTATATCACCATAAAAATCCCTTCGCTGAGAAAAGAATTTTTAATGAAGATGATTTTCATTGCTCCAAATGCGGTGAACTTAAAGAACCCCGGGAATTTTTATATGTGAAAGGAAGACGACAGGGGATTTGTAAAAAATGCTATAATGCGAGACGAAGAGAACTTTTTCAACTGAAAAATCCCCTGGCTAAAACTAAAGATCCTTCAAAGGAAAAGTTTCGTTGTGCAAAATGCGGAGAACTCAGAAGCTATGATGATTATTATTATCACAAAAGCGGTCGGAAGGCAGGTTTAAGAAGAATGCCCTGTAAGTTTTGTGCGAATCTTAGAACAAAAAACTACCGGAATTTAATAGATAAAAATAAGCAAATAGCCAGGCTAAGATGGCAAAGAGCACATATTACCAGGGCGGATTTAAGTAAACAGGCAGATAAAATACTCAGGGCGCTGGAAAATCAAGAGAAAGTACCAGTAAGTCCTTTACTAAAGCCAATAAAAAAAGAAGTTGATTATGGGAAATTCAAACTTTTATCAGGCAGTTATAAAATATGTCCTCAGTGCGGTCTTAAAAAGCGAATGGCTGATTTCTCAGATACAAATGCTGCACTTCTCAGAATGCCCGGACAGTTATACATCATAGAGTACAGACAAATTTATTCTGAATGTTCAGAATGCAGAAACAGATTTCATGCATTGTTTGACCGGTTTATATATGAAAGTTATTGAGAATGATAGGAATATTAACAGTATCACACAACAGGCCAAAAATAGATGAGGCATATTGCCTGATGATAGACAGGATTAACAGAGATTACCCGGGTTTATTCCTTCCCGTGTGCGTGGTATCAGTACCAGAGGAGGCTAAGTTGTTTGAAGATCATGGCGTGGAGACTTACGTATACCCCAATAACCCTGTAAGTAATAAACATAACTTCATACTGAGTAAACTCGCAGGAAGGGTGAGTCATGTATTGTACCTGGGCTCCGATGATATAATTGATAATAACTACATCAATGAAATGCTTAAACATAAAAGTAAGGATTTGGTGTGGGGTATTGGCCTGTACTTCTATGAAGCCAGATCCGCCCGTGTGCGGTTTTGGGATATGCCGTATCGCAGGGTTGCCGGTCCTGCTAAGTTAATGGCTGCCAAATTGCTGGATAAATGTGACTGGCATATATGGAATGATGGTATAGATCATGGTTTGGACCACAGCTGTTACAGGATCATGGAGCCGCATATTGAAACCAAACATATATTCCGGATTAAAGATGTTAATGGTCTCATGGTAGATATTAAGAGTGAGATGAATATTAATCCTTTTAGTAATTTTGTACGCTCCGGCATACCAGCGAGCGCAGAGGCTATCTATAAACGACTAAGTGAACACGAGGTTGAATACCTGCACAAATTACGCGAATAGTGAAGGGATGGGGGGTGTCGTAAATATTTTTACCTCTTGCTTTAAACCACGGCGACCATTGCTTTACACGGAAGGTAAAAAAGTTGAAAATTAACTTGTCGGATTCAGAAAAAAAGGTTTACATTTGAATGTCGTTACTTATCTCTTATGAAACCGAAAGATATATCGGCCCGGATTCTGGCGCATTCTTCCTGCAAGGGATAGGTGACGACCGTCGGATGAAGGGCCTTTTATATTTTAAATTATGGAACCAAGGAAAATCATTAACCGGTTAAAGGGCAAGCTGGGTGCCCAGCAAAAAGAATTGAATGAGACGACAAGAATCATCCATGACCTATACGGACAAAAAGCTGAACTATACGCCAGAATTAATTATTGGAGAAAAGAGGCACTATGGGCACATAAACATATGAACTGGTTCGCTATTACATTCCCGGAGAAGTATCAAAACACTTTCAGGTGCAGATTATCAAACCCGCTGGATATTGTTTTTGATTCACCTACTAAGAACTGAGTCCGGTTGCACAACGGTTGCACAACTGGCCCCCTCTGAAATGAAAAAAGCCTCATTTAATGAGGCTCTCAGAAAACCATGTAGCGGTGCGGACGGGACTCGAACAAAAATATTAATTGCCATTTAATGAGCATCATAGCATTTTCTTGTGGCGGATTTTGTGGCGGATTTTGTGGCAGATTTTTATATCTTTGTATAAATTCCGCTATCAATGAAATTTGAAAACCTTGAAATCCGTACAAATCCATTCAAAAAATCACCTCCACGGAAGAAAGATGGCTTGCATCAGCTTAAAATCAGGGTCTTTATAGGATTCAACGATGCTGGAAGGTTCCGGAATAAAATTACGCTTGAAATAAAGATACTGGATGAATTAAAAAGGCAGGTTCTTGTTTCATCCGATGAATTTAACAACAGAAAATCAAACAAGACATTGAATCTGACGATCCTGAA
>CAYVTV010000030.1:17968-22267 GCA_964454295.1 uncultured Bacteroidaceae bacterium | reverse complement strand
GGAGTAATGTAGCACAGGAGGTATTGATGAGCGGTGATGCGACGATGAGTAATACAGGGGTAACAACGGTTAATTCTGTGGGAGGATCAACCGCTACAGATATCAATACTGCCACAATACTTGCCAATAATGCAACCAATGTTAATACAGCAGGTGCCATTGTAAGACGTGATGCTTCCGGCAACTTTGAGGCAGGAAATATAACAGCCAACCTTACAGGCATTGCATCCACTGCAACAAATCTTTCAGGGGGTGCAGGAGGAACCATTCCTTACCAGTCGGCAGCAAATACTACTTCCATGTTGCCGAACGGAAACGCCGGGCAGGTACTTACCTCTGCCGGAGGAACAGATGCCCCTGTTTGGGCTGATCCCACTAATGGAACTGTTACAAACGTATCTGTTGCCACGGCCAATGGTTTTGCAGGTACTGTAACAAATGCAACTACAACTCCTGAAATAACACTTTCGACTTCTGTTACAGGTCTGATTAAAGGGAATGGAACAGCTCTTTCCACTGCTGTGGCAGGAACAGATTATGTGGAACCCAATGCGGCCATTACTGCCGGTACCGGAACAAAAATCACCTACGATGCAAAAGGTCTGGTTACAGCCGGAGCAGATGCAACCACTGCGGATATTGCCCCTTCTGCTGACAGGAATTATGTGACAGATGCCCAGCTAACGGTGATTGACAATACCAGCGGAACCAACAGCGGGGATGTAACATTGGCGGGGGAGAATTACCTGACTCTGTCTGGCCAGGAGATAACGGCAAATGCCATTAATCTTGGCGGCACTAATGTTACCGGTACTTTGCCGGTTTCAAATGGAGGGACAGGTCAGTCGTCTGAACTTGTTGCCGGAGGTATTCTTTATGGTGCATCAACAAGCGCTGCATCTGTTACAGCAGCTGGTTCTTCAGGCCAGGTATTACGTAGTGCAGGATCCGGCACACCTGTCTGGTCAACACCCACATTTCCCAATACAGCTTCATCCGGGAAAATTATGATTGGTGACGGGACAAACTGGGTTGAGTCAACACCTTCGTACCCAAATGCACCAGGTAATGTTGGTAATGTATTAAGGTCTGACGGTACTAATTTTGTTTCCTCTCCAACAGCTACAAATCAAGTTAATAATTTAAATCCGGCCTCAATTACTAACACAAGTCCACGATTATTACAATTAAATGGTATAAATGGCGTAACGATTACTCCATCAAAAAGTGGGATAATATTAGTAATTCTTACTGGAAATGGAATTGTAGGTGCAAATACAAATATGTATGCTCAGTTATATTATAATACAAATAATGCTTCTAATCCTAATGTTGATCCTGTTACTGAAGGGTTTACTGCTCTGGGGACAAATACGATTGTTGCCCATAATACTCAAATCAGATCTTTTTCTCTTTCATCAGTTGTTACAGGATTAAATATAGGTACAACCTATTATTTGGATTTGGCAATTTATTCTGATAGTAATTCAGCAACTGCCTCTAATATTAGTGTATCAATAGTTGAATTATAGATATTTAATTAAACATTCTTGTAAATGGAATAAAATATTGTTAATGCTAAAGTTAATAAACCATACCAAAACCCTCAATCTACGCAACACCTTATTCTGGGATGTAGACCCGGCAAAGCTGGATGTAGAATCATCAAAGTTGCTGATCACTGAGCGCGTGTTTACCCGGGGAACACTTGAGGAATTCAGGCAACTGATAATGTTTTATCCGGAGGAAGAGTTGCGGCAGACAGTCGTGAAGAACTGGACTTTTTTGTAAATAATGACAGTGATTTTCCTAAACATATTTTATTTATTAAAAATGAACTTCAGAAAGTTTTTCATATAGATATAAACAATATAATGGTGACAGATGATTTCATTTTAGGTTTGGATAATTCATTGGGAGTTAATAAAGCAAGTATTGATAAAGCAGAAATTATTGGTAAATAAAAGATATTTTTTAGCTATATAATAAGTATGTAATTTATTTGAATGGGTAAGGCAGATAAAAATATTGGTCGCTTCTTAAACAAAATGAATTGTTCCCTTTTGTGGAACACACTCCTGCTTTGCTTTATTTTAGTGTTGATTAATAAACCGGCAACACATGCCCAGGTCATCTCCAATAACGGAGCTTCTGTTACCATCACTTCAGGAACATTTGTCACCTCAGAGGATCTCGAAAATAAACAGGGAACCATTGATAACGACGGAACAATTATCCTGAGCGGAGATTTTGCTAATGAGAATACGGCTGTTACCAAAGGGGACGGTGAAATCAACCTCGAAGGCGACTGGACAAACTCAGGTACCTTTGAAGCGGAAAATTCCACAGTTACTTTTCAGGGCTCCGTGAATCAAACCATTACATCTGCCGGAGGCGAAACTTTCAATAATCTCGTGATCTCAAACGAAGGGGCTGATCCGGATAACAGGTTGATCTTTTCAAATGATGTCAATATTTTAAATAAACTTACCATTTCAAAAGGGAATATTTTTTCGGGGGAAAACAGCTTCCTGCTTTCCAATCCGGATGCTCCATCACTCGAATATTTTTCAACAACAGAGAGCCGTATTATCGGAAAATTTGAGAGAGAAGTCGGTTCCAATGCTACCTATCTTTTCCCCCTGGGAACAGCAACTAATTACAATGCAATTAATCTTTTTATCAATAATATTTCTTCGGGCGGCTCGGTGTTATCAGAGTTTAAAACCGAAGATCCCGGAAGCAGCGGTCTTCCACTGCCCGATGGCAACCTTGAAGTATGGGAGGCTTTTTCAGACGGCTACTGGAGTCTGACTTCAAAAAACGGGTTTTCCGTAGCAGATTACAATATAAGTCTTACCGGCAACGGGTTCACTTCTGCCACATTATTTGATATTACGAGAGTTATTAAGCGAACTACAGTTTCTGGTGACTGGGAGATGGATGGTGTACACAGTGCTGCTGTCATTCCTGTATTTAACCGGCTCAATTTAACCGGGGATATTTCTCCTTCGGGCACGCAATATGGCTTGGGAAAGGTACGCCCGAGAATAATCGAACAGCCAAGGGATACAGCCATTTGTGACGGTACAGATGCATGGTTTGCTGTGCGTGCGAGTGGCTATCCTGATCTGACTTACAAATGGCAGATACATGATGGCAGTTGGGTTGATATTAATGACGGGGGCGTGTACTCGGGAACTGATACGGATACCCTGAGGATTACAGGTGCAGATCTTACCTTCGATGGATTCCGTTACCGTGTCAGAATACTTGACGGATACATGAACCCGCATCCAAGTGCTGCTGCACAGCTTACTGTAAATCCAATTCCAAAAGTTACCAATACTATACTTTCTGATACTGTTTGTAATGATGGAAGTTTCAGTTTTGATCTGGAGAGTGATGTTCCGGGAACAACTTTTATATGGACGGTTATTGCTGATGCCGGGATTACAGGGGCGAGTGATGGAGGCGGAGATAGAATAGAATATTTCTTAAATAACAATACTGATTCTGTTGGGAAGATGGTATTTGTTGTTACACCGACAGGGCCTGTGTCAACCTATTGTGTGGGAGAAAGCGTGAATTTTGTTGTTTGGGTGAATCCAACACCTGAATTGTTTATTTCAGTTGAAGACACGATTGTATGTGATTCGACAATTGTTTTGTTTGATCTGGAAAGTCAAAATGGAATTGTGATAGGTGAAAAATACTATTACCTGGAAACTTCCTATACACCCGGAAACATTAGCGGAGTTAGTACGGATGGATATTATGGCGTTAATGATTTTTCTGATACATTAATAAATCACACAAATGAAGTTCAAACAGTTAGCTATAGGTTTACTGCAAAAATAAGAGATCCAAAGAATGGAATTCCTTATTGTCATGATGGAAGCGACACGACGCTGACCATCTACGTTAACCCGACGCCGAAGCTTACGGTCTCGACCATAGATACGATCTTCTGTGATTCTACCACGGTAGACTTTACCCTTACCGACGGCACGGGCATGGTGCTGGGCGATAAGGTTTACCGTCTGACGCGCACCTATGATGACACGAAGGTAAAGATAGAGGGAGGGGTTGTCCCCGGGGTTACGCAGGCAGTGGCGGGCACGGACTTTGCCGACCAGCTGATCAACCTTACTGACGATGTGCAGGCGGTAACGTATACCTTCAAGGCACGCATTTATGATAACCGTCCGGGGGCACCGTTTGGGTACTGCGACCAGGGCGGCGACACGACGCTGACCATCTACGTTAACCCGACGCCGAAGCTTACGGTCTCGACCA
>CAYVTV010000030.1:0-17868 GCA_964454295.1 uncultured Bacteroidaceae bacterium | reverse complement strand
GGTACTGTGACCAGGGCGGCGACACGACCCTTACGATCTACGTTAACCCGACGCCACGGTTAATAGTCTCCCCCACCGCCGACACCCTATGCTACAACGACGGCATCACCTTCACCGTGGCATCCGGAAATCCCACCACCATTGGAACATGGCTGTATGATGTAGAAGTGGATGCTCCGGCAGGAATTATTAATGCTTCCGGAGGAGCAGGATTTGCACCCGGAACTTTCGATCAATCAGGTCTGATGAATACCGACACCATGGCATTGACCGTTGTTTACCGCTTTATCCCGCGTATAATAAATGTTAGCAGCACTATTGCAGAATGTGCGCATGGTATTGTTCAGGAAGTCAGCGTTATCGTTAATCCGCAACCACGCATTTTTGTAGATTACCTTCCCGATACCATTCTTTGCCACGACGAAGGAATTACCTTTAGTGTTGCTACAGGGAACGGACATGTTCAGGGTAATTGGGTATATGATGTCATTATATCTGACATAAGTGATGCTGCTTCTATTGATGGAGAACAGGGAGGATTTGACCTTGAAAATGGAATCTTTAATCAGAATCTGATAAATAACAGCCCCGGTGTTCAATGGATTGAATATACATTTATGCCTAAGATCAAAGACGTTAAGACAAACAAGGATTATTGTGAAAACGGAGTCGCAAGGATCATTAAGGTTTATATCAATCCGCAACCGCGGATTATTGTGACCCCCAATCCTGATACCATCATTTGTGATGATGAGGGGGTCGATTTTGATGTGCAGACAGGTAACACAAGCTGGGTTGGAGATGGGGAATGGAAATATGATGTGCAGTTTGTAGCTTCCAATATAGGCGCATTTATTAATGTTTCCGGAGATACCGACATAGATATGCCTAATTATCCTCAGAATACGGTGAGAAATATTTCTGATTCACTCCAATATATTGATTATATATTTATTCCGAAAATCAAAGATCCTCGTGCCGGAAGAGAATACTGTGAAAACGGGGTTCGCAGGACAATCAGGATATGGGTGAATCCAAGGCCTAAACTAATGGTTCAGATACCGGATACCATTTATTGTGATACCAGTTCGTTCACGTTTACTATTGAATCACTTAACGGACCTGTTTTAGGTGATAAAGTTTACAGGATTGAAATTGATTATGAAGCCGGAGCGGTAAGCAACACACTTGTTCCCGGGCAATATTTCATGAATGACCTGGATTTGTTCTCTGATGATCTGGTTAACAATACTGATTCGCTTCAGAAAATAAGTTATACCATAAGGCCACGGTTTATGGATCCCAGGGGAAATAATCCTTCTGAATATTGTGAAAACGGGTTTGACACCACAATTACCGTATATCTGAATCCGACGCCGAGACTCACAGCTATTCCGGAATTTGATATTTACTGCGATTCATCTGAAATTCTCATTGAATTGTTATCCGGGAATCCTACACATACCGGTGAAAAATATTATTATCTTGAATCATCGTTTACCGGTGATGTCAGCGGAGTATCCCCGGATGGGTATTATCCTTTGGCAGATATAACAGATTTCCTTATTAATAACCGGATTCACCTGCAAACGGTGACTTACCGGTTAACTCCTGTTTTCAGAGACTACCGGAACAGGGGAGTTGATGAATACTGCGGGATGGGTATAAAGGAAACTGTAACACTTACACTTAATCCTACCCCAATAATCCAGGCATTCATTCCTGTGGAAGATACCGTACTCTGCAATAATTCTTCTGTTGAGTTCTCTTTCTTCAATGAACAGATCACTACAGGTGTGATAGGATATAAACTCAGTACCGTTTATCAATTTGTGAATGGGGTGAAATCAGATATAGATAATGATCTTTCTGCTTTCACTGATATCCTGGAAAACACAAGCGACAGTATACAGGAGATACATTATATATTTACGCCGGTTATTTATAATGCAAGACCCGGTTTTGATTGTGTGAAAGGCCGCGATACAACAGTAGTGGTCAAGGTTGTTCCTGAATTGTTTACTGTCGCTCAAACTGATACATTCATAGGAGGATACAACATACAATGTTTTAATCTGACTACTTACCTTGATCTTACAGTACATGGCGGGTATTATCTCAGTCCTTATACTTATTATTGGACAAAAGACGGTAACCCGCTTACTGATCCGGATATAGAAGATCTTTACAATATAAGGGCGGATACAAGCACGTTATTTTCAACATATGCAGTAAATGTACATGACCTGATAGGTTGTTCATATAATACAGCTTATACCATTACACAGCCACCAAAAGTGATAATTACTGAAACCATTGAGCAACAAACCTGCGGGCTTATTGATGCTTCAATTCATCTTACTGTTGAGGGAGGAACGCCTGATTATAAATACCAGTGGAATGGACCGGAATATGGGGTATGGTACACAAAAGATCTGGATAATCTTAGGTTTGGCCAATATATACTTACCCTGACAGATACAAATGCTTGCGTTACAAACAGGGTCTATTTCCTTGATCCCCCGACACCAATAACTGTCACTGTTACCAGCATTAGCCAGTTCGGAGATTATAATATCAGATGTCATGATGAAAGTAACGGATTTATTCAGGTAAGTCTGGATGGAGGAACCGGTGATGTTTCAACCTATTCTTATTTCTGGGAAGAACTTAACACCGGTTCTGTTGATCCGTTATATTCCAGTGTTGACAGGATATGGAATCAGAAAGCCGGTTTCTATACACTGGAAGTTATCGATAATCTGGGATGCTATGGGTTTTCTGACTGGGTTGAGCTTTCACAACCTGATCCTGTAGTTGTAACCAGAACAGGGGCTTTGCAGAACCCTCCCTTTGATGTTAGCTGCTTCGGCTTCGAAGATGGAGTTATTAACCTTGCTATTACCGGAGGACATACTGAAAAATGGCCGGCTAATATTCATTATGCATGGACAAGGGATAATGATCCGGCTTTCTTCCAAACCACCCGTGATATATTCAACCTTCCTGCCGACACCTATAATTTTGTGGTTAATGACTCCCTGGGATGTCAGGCTGCCGGCTCGTATACCCTTCTGCAACCGGATGAATTCCTCCTTGATACAATATTTATCTCAGATTACAACGGGTACAATGTTTCCTGTTTCGGATTTAATAATTCTGTTTTAGAACTTAATTTAACAGGTGGTTATGGAAATCACAGTTATTTGTGGACTACATCAAACGGGATAATTACAGAAGATACAAAGCTAAATCAGGAATTGTTGCCCGCCGGATTGTACACATTACAGGTTACGGATGAAATAAACTGTCAGGCCAGCTGGGATATGGAAATTACCCAGCCCGATACCCTGAATATTAATCCGGTCCTGTTTGATAATAACGGCTATGGCATTTCCTGTTTCAATGGTTCGGATGGAGCTATAAGTCTAAATACATCAGGGGGTGTTCTTCCGTATAATTTTACATGGGCAACACCGGATGGAAGTGGGTTGGATGTTTCAGAAGAAGACCAGACAGGGCTGTCGGCAGGTTCTTACCATGTGAATATCATTGATGAAAATAGTTGTGCCGGTGACTGGTCATTTGAACTGGTTCAGCCTGAAAAATTAGTATCTTCATTTGTTGTAGTGCCTGTAAATTGTTTTGGGTTTAATAACGGGGCAATTGATCTGACGGTGAGCGGGGGCGTGGAAAGTTATTCATATCTTTGGAATACCGGTGATGTTCTGGAGGATCTGAATTCGGTATTTATGGGCATATATTATGTAGACATCATTGATGCAAATGATTGTCAACTAAGTGATACAGTTGAAGTTGCCGAACCCCCTGAGATAAAAATTGACTTTGAAGTTCCTTTGAAATATAATGGCAGGATGATTTCCTGTTTTGGCAGATCTGATGCTGATATATATACCACTGTAACAGGGGGTTATGGCCTATATGCATATGAATGGGAAGGAAGAACTGAAACTGATTCATTGCTAATGAATATGCCTGCAGGAATGTATGTGTTGAATATTATTGACGAGAACGATTGCAGAATGGTTGATTCAGTATTAGTTGTTGAACCCACACCGGTTATGGCAGAGATCTATCCTGATGATCCCCAGTGTCATGGTTCTTCAGACGGCGAGATAAATCTAATTGTCTGGGGAGGTACTCCGGCATATTCTATTATATGGGAGGACATTTCTCAAACAGGTCCTCTGGTAACCGGACTTCCAAAGGGAGAATACAAAGTCAGAATTGCAGACCTCAACGATTGCAGCATAGATACTTTCACGACGCTAAATGAACCCGACCCGATAAAAATAAACAAGGAATTAACCATGCCATTCTGCCCTGATACATATGATGGAAGTATTGAGATTACTGATATTTCAGGAGGTACTGCTCCATTTACGCTTATATGGCAGGACGGTACACGGGGATATTATCTGGATGCACTTATAGAGGGAGTTTATATTGTTAATATTGAAGATAATAACAGATGTTTATTTACAGACACCACCTATCTTGCCAGTGTCAACAATTCCTGCCTGATCATTCCTACCGCATTCACCCCCAATGGTGACGGATATAATGACACATGGGAAATTGGGAATATTGAGATTTATCCGGAAGCCAGGGTAGAAATATTTAACAGATGGGGTGAGCTGATATTTGTTTCAGGTAATGGTTATGAAAGAAAATGGGACGGGACCTATAAAGGCCGGGATATGCCGATTGATTCGTATCATTATATACTTCATCTTAGAAAAGGTAAAGATCCTGTGGTCGGAGTTGTAACTATTATCAGATAATTTAGTATAACAGGACTGGAAGAATGAAAGGAAAATTATTATATATAATTCTGATGATCTTGGCCGGGTTAAATTATTTTAATTTAAATGCCCAGCAACTCCCCTTATTTACTCAATATAAGAATAACGGATTCCTTATAAATCCTGCAATGGCAGGGTATGATGGGTATACATCCTTTAACCTGACATCAAGAAAGCAATGGATAGGGTTTGAAAATGCTCCCCTGACGTATTCTCTGAGCGGACAAACAAGATTGTTGCGGCAATCATACCACATAAAAAACCGGCCCGTAAGAAACAATGTTTTAAAACCCAGTACAAAAGGAAGGGTTGGATTAGGAGGCTTTTTTTTTAATGATGTAAACGGGCTTGTGAGTCGCACAGGAGCGCAGTTTACTTATGCATATCATATCTATATGCATCGTAATCAGCTTTCATTTGGGTTAGGCGGGCAGATGTACCAGTATAAGATTGATGAAACCCAACTAACCTACATGGATATTACAGATCCTGTTGCACAGGCTAATCTGAACACCGTAGCGTTAATCCCTGATGCCAATTTCGGGGTATTTTTCTCTAATGATACATATTATATTGGGTTTAGTGCAAATCAGTTATTTGAATCTGTCCTGAAAATAGGCACTTCTGATCTGGCAGCCCTGAAAATGCACAGGCATTATTTTATTATGGGTGGGTATAAGTTTTTCTTTGAGAATGGGTATGATATTGAACCTTCATTTTTAATTAAAACATCTGAACAGATTTTGCCCCAGGCTGATCTTTCCTGTAAACTGAATTATGGAAATGATTATTGGTTTGGATTATCATACAGAACCAACGGATCATTATCAGCACTTTTCGGTATCAGGGCTAATCAGTTATATATCGGGTATGCTTATGATTATGCCTTATCTTCTATCCGCAAATATAATTCCGGTTCACATGAAGTATTTCTTTCTTTGAAAATCGGGGATAATGCGAGAAGATACAGGTGGGTGAACAGGTATTAAAAGTGGTTAAGTGGTTGAGTGGGTAAGTGGTTGAGTAGAGACGCACGGCTGTGCGTCCTTTATAAATGAAACCCCGGGGGTAAAATTGAATAGCCAGGGGGAGGTATGAGCAATAAGTGACGGGTGACTGGTGACGGGTGACGGTGTGTCACAGTTAAAGCTTTCCGGGGGATGAGATGTGATTTACATATACTGCATACTGACGGATAAAATTTGACTCTCTGCCCTTGTCACCCGTCACCCGTCACCTGTCACTATAATTTATCTATAGTTTGATCTAATGGGTATTATACAAAAACAGTCAATTAAGGGGACAATATATTCATACATAGGTGTTGGGATTGGTTTTATTACAACAGCTATTCTTTTTCCAAGAATATTATCTGCTTCTGAAATAGGTCTCCTTAAGTTGCTGGTTTCATTCTCAATGCTTTTCGCCCAACTCGCCAGTCTTGGTTTTCCTAATGTTATTAATCGTCTGTTTCCATATTTCAGAGATAAAGAATCGGGTCATAATGGTTTTATTGTGGTTGCACTGACAATATCTTTTGGAGGTTTTCTGCTTTCCATTCTGACTCTGCATATCCTGAAACCTATGATTATCCGTAATAATTTAGAAGAGTCAGCTATTTTCATAAGGTATTTTAATTACCTCATTCCACTGATCTTTTTTACACTTTTTTTCGGATTATTTGACAGTTATATTAAAGCCCTGTATGATGCTGTGATTGGCACGGTTTTGAAAGAGCTGGTACAGCGGGTATTCATTCTTATTGCAGTTGTTTTTTATTTTTTTGACAAAGTCAGCTTTCATACTCTTGTACTGTTGTATGTGTTAGCATTATCTCTTCCTACCCTGATACTGATATTTAAAATAATAGTTAACGGAGAATTCCAATTCAAAAAACCCGGGAATATCTTTAATCCTGTTTTATGGCGTGAAATTCTCAATCTCTGCTTTCATGGAATCTTAACAGGATTTGGCGCCATCGCCGTCTTGCAGCTTGACAGCATAATGGTAAATCATTATCTTGGGATTTCACTCACCGGGATCTATGCAACAACGTTCTTCTTCGCTACTATAATTCTAATTCCATCACGACCTTTATTAAAAATTTCTACTACCATTATTGCAGATGCCTGGAAAAATAACGATTTGGAAATAATCAGCCGGATTTATAAAAAAAGTACAAATATACAGACCTGGGTTGCCGTGTTGCTGTTTATTTTGCTTTGGGTTAATATTGATAATATATTTATGATAATACCCAAAGAATACGAATCGGGTAAATGGGTTATATTTTTTATTGGTATTAAAAATGTGATCGAAATGGCTACCGGGATCAGCAGCACTATTCTGCAGACATCCGGGTATTATCGTATTAATACCTTTTTTATCCTTCTCTTTCTTATCTTAATGGTGGTTTTCATATTAATTTTAATACCTGTGGCAGGAATAACAGGTACAGCTATTGCTATAATGGTATCTTACGGGTTAATATCATTATTGAGATATATTTATTTAAGAGTAAAATTTCAGCTGGATCCTTTTAATTACAGAATTTTCTTACTGATCCTCGCAGGTTTGGCTTCCTTCCTGGGAGGATATTTTATTCCTGTATCAACTAATTATTTGATAGACATAATTATAAAGTGCTTTGTGACGGGAGTAATTTATGTGTTTTTAACTGTAATTTTACGCTTGTCTGCTGACATAAACCGGATTTTAAATCAAATTTTTAAAACTGATTATTTTTAGATACATACTCACTTGATATTATTACTGAATCAGATATTTATGCCGGTCAATTATTAATGAACCCTGCAAAGACCATCAGAATTTCCCTTTAATGATATTAATTGAACCAATGTAAATATCCCTGGAAAATAAAAACGCTATTTTTGCACGAATTGATTATTGAATTACATAAATGAAAGTACTATTCTTATTCGGCGGAATGCCACATTATCTTCCTGCATTATTGAATGCTATCAGCAAAAAAGGAGTAGATGTAAATGTTGTTATTCCTTCAGGAAAAAGCAAAACTGTAGGACAAAACGTAAAAATGACCAAAGAGGGAATATATTTCAATCTAATAGAATTAAAAGAGTATAAAACTATATATCAGAAGTATTTCTTTAAGAAAATAAATTCTGTTATTAAGGAAATAAAGCCTGATATTATTGTTATGGTTTGGCCATATATGTTATCGTTATTTTTTAAGCCGGCATTTTTATTCCTGCTGAAACAAAACAACATAAAGATCATTATTCGTGAAATTCCATTTCAGGTTCCTCCTTATCGCGAAGAATGGAAATTTTACAGGGACAATTACATATTTGATGAAAATCACACAATTCAGAGGCCCTCACTGGTTAACATTTGGGCTATGCGCAGGATCAGGAAATTTTATTATTCTCATTGTGATGCTACTGTCAATTATTGTGATATTGCAGTTGACATTATACCCACCTATGGTGTTGCCAGGGAAAATATTTTTGTTTGCGATAATACCCCTGATACAGATGCTTTATTTGAAGCAAAAGAAAGGTTATTAAAGAGTCCTCCTGTTTTACCTGAAAATCGTTTCCGGATGTTGCATGTGGGAAGACTTGTAAAATGGAAAAGAGTAGACATGCTTATCAGGGTGGCAGCAAAACTGAAAAATAAGTTCCCTGACACAGAACTGGTAATTGTTGGAGATGGCCCTGAAGAGAATAATCTTCGTCAACTTGCCCGGGAAATGCAAATTGAAGATTCACTCATATGGACGGGTGCATTATATGATTATGATAGCCTGGGTAAATATTTTATGGTATCAACTGTATATGTATTGGCTGGTTACGGGGGTTTATCCATAAATGAGGCTATGGGCTTTGGAAAACCCGTAATTTGCAGTGTTGCAGATGGCACTGAGAAGAAACTGGTACGGCACAACTATAATGGTCTGTATTTTAAAGATGGAGATGAACAAAGTCTTTTTGAACAATTAGACTATCTTTTTACTCATCCTGAAAAAATAGGTATTTTTAGTAAAAATTCTGTGCATATTATTAAAGAAGAAATAAATCTCAGGACGGTAGCAGATTGTTATGTGTCTGCTTTTAAGTACGTTCTGGGTCAATAACTTTCATTGAACATAAAACCTGCATATACTGAGTTAACAACAAGAGAATGAAAATTTTAAATATCGTCGGGGCAAGACCTAATTTTATGAAGATTGCGCCTGTTATGGCAGCTATGTATGCTCATGCGGATATTGAACCTGTTTTATTACATACCGGGCAGCATTATGATGAGAATATGTCTGAGCAGTTTTTTAGAGAATTGAATATACCGTACCCTGATATTAATCTTGGTATTGGCTCAGATTCTCAGGCAAAACAGGTAGCAAAAATCATGGAGAAATTCGATGATGTTTGCAATGAAGAAAAACCTGATATAATTCTCGTTGTGGGAGATGTAAATTCAACTATGGCATGTAGCCTGGTAGCTGCAAAATCAGGAATTAAACTGGTTCATCTTGAAGCCGGATTAAGAAGCAATGACCGTTCTATGCCTGAAGAGATCAATCGCCTGGTAACAGATGTGCTGGCCGATATGCTTCTTACACCATCAGAAGATGCAAGCCGGAATCTGTTAAGAGAAGGAATATCTCCTGAGAAAATAGTATGTGTAGGGAACATTATGATTGATACACTATATCATTTTTTGCCGCTGTCAGCTAAAAGTAAGATACTGGACAAACATGGACTGAAAGAAAAGGAATATATATTACTGACAATGCACAGACCTTCAAATGTAGATCAAAAAGAACAACTTGAAAGATATTTTGATGCATTTAATATTATTCAGAAAAAAATTCCTGTTATATTTCCCGTTCATCCCAGAACTATGAAAAACATAGATGCGTTTGGACTAGACAGGAAAATTAGAACTATGCATAACTTCATAATTGAAAATACTCTTGGGTATCTTGATTTTCAAAAGCTGACAAGTTGCTCTCGTCTGGTAATAACCGATTCAGGGGGGATACAGGAAGAAACCACTGTAATGAAAATACCTTGTATTACATTGCGCGAGAATACTGAAAGACCTATTACGGTGAGCATGGGAACAAATGTTATTGCAGGATCTGATACTGATAAAATGCTGGAGTATGTTGATGCAGCTTTAAATGGGAAATGGAAATCAGGTAAAGTTCCTGAGAAATGGGATGGCAGAACAGCTCAAAGAGTAATAGACGCGATCGTTAAAGGAATGTCCGGTTAAAAATAAGTAAAGCATGAATAAGCAACAGGGATTACTTAGATGGCGATATATGAAAACCCTGGATTTTGTAAATAAGCATATATCCCCTCCGGCCAGAATACTTGATTTAGGTGTTAAAAATCCTTTATCTGAGATTTTGATCTCTGAAGGTTTTGATGTAAAAAACACTCAGGGAGAAGATCTTGATAAGGATTTTCAATCCGTGCATGATAAGACTATCGAGGTTGTAACATCATTTGAAGTGTTTGAGCACCTTCTTGCTCCATATAATATCTTAAAAGAAATCAAGGCAGACAAATTAATTGCTTCGGTACCCTTAAATATGTTTTTTGTTAAGGCTCACTGGAATGAGGATGATGATCGTGACAAGCATTTTCATGAATTTGAAAGCCGGCAGTTCGATTTTTTATTAAAAAAAACCGGTTGGAAAATTATTGATTCGGAGAAATGGACTACACCATTAAGAAAGTTAGGAATTCGACCCATATTAAGGCTTATAGTACCTCAATATTATATAGTATATTGTGAAAGAATATAATCCGTCGATTATATCATTGTAATATTATCTTTCGAATATCCAGAATATTGTCACTTTCATCAAATAATTGAATAAAATATAAGCCCTTTGCTCCAAATTGATTAATGCTTATTTCAAAAATTTGTTGATCAATAGCAGAGATAAAGATTGTTTCTGATAAGGTGTTAATAATTTTTATTTTATAGTTAGTTAAGTTGGCATGATCACTTACATCTATAAAAACTATATCATGGGTTGGGTTTGGATATATTTTAATTTTACTATAAACGTCATTAAGATCGATATCCGTTAAGGTGACATTAATAATAAGAG
Organism: uncultured Bacteroidaceae bacterium; assembly: GCA_964454295.1. Taxonomy (GTDB): domain Bacteria; phylum Bacteroidota; class Bacteroidia; order Bacteroidales; genus CAYVTV01. The sequence goes on along the minus strand of CAYVTV010000030.1, from coordinate 6,930 downwards.
TATCAGTTACAGTGATTTTCAGGGTGTCTGATATTGTAACTCTTATTGTGTCATAAAAGGTAGCTATACAATCATAATAATCTATTGTAAGTTTAGGGCGTTTAGCAGGATCAATATTTTCTCTTGAAGCAAAGGATAATCTTCTGTATATTTCTTCAGTTTGCAATTTTAAGAGGAAACCATAACTGCTATCTGGAATATCTACCATATCTTGAATTAAATTTGTAACATCAATATGAGGATAATCCTGATCTGTTGTTTCAGATGCTTCAATAGCCACTTGATTTACAGTTGTGGTTGAAGGTTGACTGTTCCACGAGGCTGAATATTCATCCCAGGGGGAGGTAACTCTTTGAAGCCAGCACGCATTTGAACCTGATAATGTTGAATGTTCCAAATCATTATCGTGATATAATGACAGTACTGCTGAAGCAATATGTGAATTTATCGGGATGGAACTTAAATCAAAATATATTAAGCATCTCATGATGGAAAGATCACCAAAATAAGTCCAGGCTTCGGTTCGGAATCGATGAAGATCTCCCCAGTTCTTATCCGGGTAATAGTAATTAATATCTGTATCCATACCAGATGTGGAATCATTCTGAAGAACTAATGTAATTTGAGAATATAAACTGGGAAATACAAGTATGAATAGAAAAAGGGCAATAATTTTTGCTTTCATTGTATTGGATATTAAAAAGAATATGTAAATAATTAATATTACCTTTGATAGTACTGAAACAGATAATTTAGCAATTGCATAAAATCAAATTTATAATATTTAGATTAGATTTAAGTAATAAATTTTGATTATTTTTGATCTTGTTCAGTTGATAATGTTTATAAGACTATTCTTAGGAGTATTTTCCAGGCTTAATTTTCTGATGCCTGTCCATCGGTAAACAAGGAGGGTTTATGCATATTGTTTCTCATTGAACCATCTTACTGCTATGTTCAAACGGGTACACAAAGGAGAATATGTTTTATCAATTCATACAATAATATGACATATCCCAAAATCACAATAATCACAGTAGTTTTCAATGCTGTTAAATATCTTGAGAGCACTATCCGCAGTGTACAGGATCAAAAATATAAAAACATTGAATTTATTATTATTGATGCAGGGTCATCAGATGGCACAATTGATATTATTAAGAAATATGAATCTTTGGTCAGTAAATGGATAAGCGAAATAGATGAAGGATTGTACTATGCGATGAATAAAGGCTTAAAAATGGCAACCGGAGAATATGTTATGTTTTTGAATGCCGGCGACATGCTTTATAATGATGAAGTATTAAGCTTAATTTTCACATCATCGGCAACAGAGGCAGATATATATTATGGTGAAACAATGATAGTTGATCAGCAGGGAAAGGAGATTGGCCTGCGAAGGCTTAAGGCTCCGGAAAAGCTTAAATGGAGAGAGATGAAAAACGGGATGGTGGTTTGCCATCAGTCTGTTATTGTAAGAAGAAGTATTACTCCTTTTTTTGATACAAGATACAGGATAGCATCTGATTATTTATGGGTTTTGCAGAGTTTAAAGAGTGCTGAGGGTATTGTTAATACGGGTACTGTTATCTCTCGTTTTATGGATGGAGGCATGAACAAATCCAACATTATCCGTGCATTAAAGGAGAGGTTTATTATAATGATCAAAGAATTTGGGTTTTTCCCTGCTTTTTTTCAACACTTTATTATTGCCGGAAGGTTTGTTATTTATTTTTTAAAACACAGCCGATTCTGAGATCATTATATTCTAATCCGCATTTAAATCATTGTCGACAGTTTTATATCGGGATTTTATCTCCTGATAAACACCCCCAAAAATAAGAAGTAAAATAAGAACGGAAGATATTCCGGCGATTTTCTTTGTTATAAAAAATGAATCAGGCTGGAATATAAATCTTATGACATGATTTCCTTCAGGAATAACCATTCCCCGTAAAATATAATTAACCTGCACATGTTCTGCAGGTATATCGTTAATGAATGCTTTCCAGCCTTTGGGGTAATATATTTCAGAAAAAACAGCAAACCGGTTACCTCCGGTACTTGCCATATAGATCAGTTCATCAGGAGCATAGGACAAAAGTGTGATATGATCGGCAGAATCAGGGGGAAATATAATACTTTCATTTATATTGTTGCCGGACTTTTTGTTAATTATTGCAGTTATCATGGGGTTGATATGGTTTAATCCTTCGATTTCTTCATCTGCTGAATTAACCCATAATAAGCTGTCAACAAACCATGCATTTCCTAATGCATCCGGATTATTAATCACGGTTCTCGACTTTCGGTCATCTGAAGGTTGAATTATATATTTAGTATTCAACATATTAATTACTGCCAAATTGGATCGGGATATATGTTTTTCAATAATCTCCTGATACCTTCTTAATTTTGCCCCATGATATCCGCCTATTGATTTATGGAAGTATGAAGTGGACGCATCATTAAAAGGATCGAGACTTAAGTTCAGCACCCTGTAATATGTGGTATCCTGAAGTATCTGAAGGTCGGCAGCTGAGGGAGATATTATTTCCCTGTCAGCTTTTTTACTTACAAAATGGGAGTTATTAAGATATCTTTTTCCGACAGGCCAGAGATCGATAAAAAACAGTACTGATATGGCAATGAGAAAATATTTTTCAGACAGCTTCTTTTTCAGGACAGAATAAATAAGTACAGCACCTGCTGTAATCAGACCCAGTGATCTGAAAGCATCTGCACGGAGTAAGGAAGCCCTGTCGGCTTTCAGTGCATCCAATATCTGAGCCGGCATATTAATATCTCCGGAAGATGAATAATTCAACATATTATATCCTATTAACCCGAAGAAAAGGCAGATCCCTCCTGTAATAAAATATCCATATTTCAGGGATTTAAAAGCATTCCTTAAAGGATATTCGGGATTAAGGATTTTTTTCAGGCCCAGAATGGCGCCAAAAGGAATGACAAAACTGGTAATGACCAGGATCATTGATACCGTTCTGAATTTGTCGTATGCCGGAACATAATTTATGAAAAATTCTGATAATAAAAGAAAATGTTTACCCCATGCCAGCATTATTGAAAAAGTAAAGGCAGTTACGAGCCAGTACTTTATAGTCCCTTTCAGCAGAAAAAGGGCCATGACGAATAAAAATATGCTAACTGCACCAATGTAAACAGGGCCTACTGTAAATCGTTGGGGGCCGTGATATGTGGGCATTCGTGAGATAATATTTTGTATTTCATGTTCCGGATATCCGCTTCTTTTTAATAGGCTGGATACTTTTCCCTCGGAAGGAAGAGGAGAAGCGGATGGCCCGCCCATGAAATTGGGTATCAGAAGATTCATGGTTTCAGCTATGCCATAACTGTAGTCATTTAAAATATAACTTTTATCCAGTCCTGTTGTTTTGTCCGTTTTATTATCAGTTAATTCTGATGGACTTCTTGTAGTAAATTTTCCGTATTCATAAGTCATCCAGAATATAGCAATGTTAGGAAAAAGAGATATAATAACGGAGCATGCAAAAATGAATGAGGCAATAAAAAAATTTCTGAGTTGTTTTTGTTTAAATGATTCTATGGCTTTAAAAAGGATAAATAATCCAATGGTGAGAAACATGTAGTAGGTTATCTGATAATGATTACAGGAAATCTGAATTCCGATACTTACCAGTGATATTATTCCCCCCGATATGAATTTTCCTCTGTAAAGAAGGATAATTCCTGCTATTGCAGGAGCTATATATCCTATAGCATAAGCTTTGGAAATATGACCTGCATAAATAATGATCAGGTTATATGATATGAATGCAAAGGCAATTGCTCCTGCAAATGATAACAGATGCCTGATATGTAATATACGGAGAAGAAAATAAAAGCCGGCAAGATAAACAAACAGCACACCTATAGTAAAATATGGCAGGAATACACGTCCAACCCACTGAAGTTTAGCAAATAAATTAAACACGTCAAGACCCTTTATCTGGTATGTAGGCATACCTCCAAACATTGAATTAGTCCATAAGGAATGCTTACCTGTTGCTTCGTGGTAATCGTTGATCTCTTTTATCATACCGCGCACCTGGATCATGTCGCTCTGCGGCAATACTTTACCTTCGATGACAGGACTGAAATAAACGCAGGATATTATCACAAAAGCAATAATAGCCAGCAGATCAGGAATTATTAATTGCAGGATTTTTTTCATATATTTTATGTTTTTAGAAATGCCCTTAGATTAATTTTTCATACAGTTTTCTAAAACTCAACTTATCAGCAACAATGGCATTCAGATTATCAATAAGAATGCGTTCCTGTAGCATGCTGTCCCTGTATCTTATGGTAACCGTTTTGTCTTTTAATGTCTGGTGATCAATAGTAATACAAAAAGGGGTGCCTATGGCATCCTGTCTTCTGTATCTTCTCCCGATAGAATCTTTTTCATCATACTGACAATAAAACTCAAATTTGAGTTTATCGATTATTTCTCTGGCAATTTCAGGCAGGCCGTCTTTTTTAACCAGCGGGAGTACTGCAATTTGCACAGGAGCCAATGCGGGAGGAATTTTCATTACCACTCTCATGTCTTTTATTCCTTCCTCCTTAGAAAGGTCTTCCTCACAATAGGAAGCAGAAATGATCTGGAGGAACATTCTGTCAAGACCAATTGAAGTTTCAATGACATAAGGAATATATGATTCCCCGGTTTCAGGGTCATAGTAACGAAGTTTCTTCCCGGAGTATTTTTCATGGCTTCCAAGATCGTAATCTGTTCGTGAATGGATACCCTCTACTTCCTTAAATCCAAACGGGAAACGGTATTCTATATCGGTTGCTGCATTTGCATAGTGGGCAGGCTTATCGTGATCATGAAAACGATAACAGTCTTCACCAAAACCCAGCGCTTTGTGCCATTTCATTCTGGTTTCCTTCCATATGCGGAACCATTCCAGTTCCTCCCCCGGTTTCACGAAGTATTGCATTTCCATCTGTTCGAATTCCCGCATTCTGAAAATAAACTGACGGGCAACAATTTCATTGCGGAATGCCTTCCCGATCTGAGCAATCCCAAATGGGATCTTCATCCTTCCGGATTTCTGAACATTTAAATAGTTTACAAAAATACCCTGTGCTGTTTCAGGACGCAGATATACTTTAAATGCCCCATCTGAGGTGGATCCCATCTCAGTGGAAAACATCAGGTTAAATTGTCTTACATCAGTCCAGTTTCTGGTCCCTGACACCGGACAAACAATTTCAAAATCCAGAATGATCTGCTTTAATTCTTTCAGATTATTGTCATTTAACGCATTAATATAGCGGGAATGAAGAAGATTAATTTTTTCAGTAATTTCAATGATCCTGGGATTTGTCTGACGGAATAATTCTTCATTGAATTTATCCCCGAAGCGTTTGAAAGCTTTTTCAACTTCTCTCTCTGCTTTAGTGTTAAGTTTTTTAAGTTCTTCTTCAATCAACACATCAGCCCTGTATCTTTTTTTTGAATCCTTATTGTCAATAAGAGGGTCATTGAAAGCATCAACATGTCCTGATGCTTTCCAGACAGTGGGGTGCATAAATATTGCAGAGTCAATCCCAACGATATTTTCATGCAACAATGTCATGGAATCCCACCAGTATTTTTTAATATTATTTTTTAATTCAACCCCGTATTGACCATAGTCATACACAGCCGACAGTCCGTCATAGATTTCACTGGATTGAAAAACAAAACCATATTCTTTACAATGTGCGATGAGTTTTTTAAAAATTTCTTCCTGGTTCATGGATAAATATTATCAGTTTATGAAAATTCAGAAGGCACAAAAATAAATTAAAAACTTTGGTTTTCATATAGCGGAGGGGAAAAGGTTTTGGTGTGGTTGAGTGGATAAGTGGATACGTGGATACGTGGATAAGTGGTTGAGTGGTTACGTGGATACGTGGTTACGTAGCCTTATAGCATGCATGCTATGCGGATGGGATTACGGGATAAAGGAGATGAAGGGATCACGGGATCAAGTGGGGGATCAGGTTAGTAAGGGATCATGGGATTACGGGATCGGATATAATTGAGTGGTTGGGTGGTGTTGTAGGGACGCACGGCTGTATGTCCTGGTTGAGAAATTGAGTAAATGAGTGCAAATGAATAACCCCGGGGTTTCAATAAAATAGCCAGGGGTAATTACCCCTGGAAAAATGACGCAACGTTAATCCGCCGAACAATAGAAACAATTCTTAGGAAATTATTTTATTGAGGCGGAATAAATAAAATTGATTCAGGAAAAAGTAATTAATTATAGTATTAACAAAAAATCTGTAAGTTTTTTTCAATACGATAGTTGCAAATAACTTTAAGGGTGATAAAGAATTAATTATCTTTGTGCAGTATTTTTATTGCGGGTAAAAGTATGAATCAGGAATCAAACTTTCCACTTCTTACAAGCATAAATAGTCCTGCTGACCTCAAAAAGCTTAAGGTTGAGGATTTATTATTATTAAGCGGGGAATTAAGAAAGTTTATTATCGATGAGGTTTCTTCAAATCCGGGCCATTTTGGTGCAAGCCTTGGTGTAGTTGAACTGACTGTAGCATTGCATTATGTTTTTAATACACCGCATGACAAAATAGTATGGGATGTCGGGCATCAGGCATATGCACATAAAATACTCACTGGCAGGAGGGATGTTTTTCCTACAAACAGAAAATGGGGAGGGATAAGTGGTTTCCCAAAAATCAGTGAGAGTGAATATGATGCTTTTGGTACAGGTCATGCTTCCACATCTATTTCTGCTGCGTTGGGTATTGACCTTGCGCTTCAGCATCTTGGTGAAAAACGACAGGTTGTAGCAGTAATAGGTGACGGATCCCTAACCGGAGGATTGGCGTATGAAGGATTAAACAATGCAGGGATTGAAAAGA
>CAYVTV010000029.1:6473-22382 GCA_964454295.1 uncultured Bacteroidaceae bacterium | reverse complement strand
AGCAACCGGTTAGCTTTTGCCTTCGCACAGGATTTCAATATTATGGGTGGCTCCCTGGGAGCTGTACATGCTGCCAAGATTTCAAAAATACAGGATATGGCTCTCAAAATGGGGGCTCCGCTTATTGGTGTTATTGATTCAGGAGGTGCAAGAATTCAGGAAGGTGTTGCGAGTCTGGCAGGATATGCCGGAATTTTTTACCGGAATGTTCAGTCCTCAGGTGTTATTCCCCAGATAAGTGTTATAATGGGGCCTGCTGCCGGTGGCGCAGTGTATTCTCCCTCCATTACGGATTTTGTTTTCATGACAAATAAAACCAGTTACATGTTTGTAACGGGTCCCAATGTTGTTAAAGAAGTACTTAATGAGGATGTAAGTTTTGAAGACCTGGGGGGTGCTGAGATTCATGCCAGAAAGAGTGGTATTGCCCATATGTTATATGAGAATGAGGAAAACACTCTTTTTGGCGTTCGCAAATTACTTTCCTACCTGCCTTCCAATAACCTGGAAAATCCCCCAATTGTTGAAGAAAATGAACCTCAGAAAGACATTGAGGAGAAATTGCGTGATATTGTTCCTGATGACACAAATAAGCCTTATGATGTCAAGGAGGTAATAAATTTACTTGTTGACAGAGGGAGCTTTTTTGAGATATCTGAATTATTTGCCCAGAATATAGTAATTGGTTTTGGGCGTCTTAAGGGCAAAACCATTGGAATTGTCGCCAATCAGCCAAAGTGTCTTGCCGGCACTCTCGATATTAATTCTTCCCTGAAAGCAGCCCGTTTTGTCAGGTTCTGTGATTCTTTCAATATACCGGTTCTGACACTGGAAGATGTGCCTGGATTTTTGCCCGGGATAGATCAGGAACACAATGGCATTATAAGACATGGGGCAAAGCTGCTCTATGCATTTGCTGATGCTACCATTCCGCGTATTACGGTAATACTGAGAAAATCATACGGGGGAGCATATTGTGTTATGAACAGCAAGAATCTGGGTGGCGACTTTAACTTTGCCTGGCCGACAGCTGAAATAGCAGTTATGGGGCCTGAGGGTGCGGTGGCCATAATATATAAAAATGAACTTGCACAATCTGAAGATCCGCAGACTCTGAGAAACAGGCTGGCCTACAAATACAGGAGTGAAATTGCAAATCCTTATGTTGCCGATGAAAAGGGGTATATTGATGAAGTTATTGATCCTGCTGTTACAAGAAAAAAGCTGATCATTGGTTTCGAAGCGTTGGAAAATAAACATGTAAATGTGCCTTCCCGCAAACATGGTAACATTCCTCTTTAATTGATCTGGAAAAATGAAAATTAAAAATCTTTTAGTTGCCAACAGGGGTGAGATTGCTGTCCGGATTATGAGAACAGCTTCTGCAATGGGTATTGTAACCTGGGCAGTTAAAACTTCCAGGGAACCCGGTGCCTGGTATCTTTCACACGCTGATAAAATTATTGATTTAAGCGAGGATTTTGAAGATATTCCTATTTTCCTGGATGTTGAGAAGCTTATTGAAATTATGAGGAAGAATAAAATTGATGCTGTTCATCCGGGATATGGTTTTTTAGCGGAGAGTCCGTTTTTTGCCGAACGTTGCGAACAAAATCATATTATTTTCATAGGCCCTTCTCCGGATTCTATTTACAAGATGGGGAATAAAACCATTGCAAAGCAACTTGCCCGCAAACATAATGTTCCCCTTCTGCAGGGCAGTATTGGTAATGTTATGACACATTCTGAAGCCAGGGAAGTTGCGGGGATGATTGGTTATCCGGTAATTTTAAAGGCAGCTGCAGGTGGTGGAGGAAGGGGAATGAGGGTAGTAGAGAAGGAAGGAGAAATGGAAAAGATGTTTAGAATGGCTGGTTCTGAAGCCGAAAAGGCATTTAATGACCCCTCCCTTTTTATTGAAAAGTATGTCAGAAACCCAAGACATATTGAGTTCCAGATTTTAGGTGATAAAAAAGGCAATATAATCCACCTGGGAGAGCGTGAATGCTCAATTCAGCGAAAGCATCAGAAATTGATCGAGGAATCGCCTTCCCCGGCTTTGACTGAGAGCATGAGAGTTAAGATGGGTGAGGCAGCTGTTAATATTGCACGTTCCGTTGATTATTACAGTGCAGGAACAGTTGAGTTCCTTCTGGATGACCGGAATAATTTCTATTTTATGGAGATGAACACAAGAATACAGGTGGAACACCCTGTTACCGAAATGGTTACGGGCTTAGACCTGATTGAGTGGCAGATAAGGATTGCAATGGGGGAAGAGCTTATTCTTAAGCAGGAGGATGTGAATTTTAACGGGTGGGCATTTGAATTCCGGATAAATGCTGAGGATGTTCAGGCAGGTTTCTCACCTAGTCTCGGAATAATTGAAAAGATCTCATACCCCAGAAGCAAGAATATAAGAATTGATACAGGGGTTAAACAGGGTTCTGTTATTACACCCTATTATGATTCAATGATAGCCAAGCTTATTGTTCACGGCGAAAATCGTGAAAAAGCAATTGTTTTATCTTCCAATGCTTTAAAGAAGTTATGGATTAAAGGCTTGAAAACAACTATTCCTTTCTGCAGGTCGGTGCTGGCAAATAAAAATTTCCGTAATGGCAAATTCGACACCTCCTTCCTGCAGAAGGAAATGAAGATGTACTACCATGAAGACCCGGAAGAAGAAATGCTTGCTGCCTTTTTTGCAGCATACGACTATGCACACAATTTGAAAAGTGAGGATGAAATGCAGGTGAATTTTGAGAAAGGTAAAGCTATAACTCCCTGGTTATTAAACAAAAGACTTAGATCTTTATAAACTTAAACATTATGGCAGAAAGAAATGGGAAATCCGGAATGGACAAATTCATTGTCTGCGGTAGTGGGAATAAGAAATTTGAGGTTATTCAGCCCCTGCTTGAGAAACCAAGAGTAAAGGGTAAAAAGTTGGATATTTGTATTGTGCAGGAGCCCGACGGGTTTAATTATATTATCTGGAAAAGAAAGAAATACCAGGTTGATATACTGGAGAAAAATCAAAATAAGTATACCATAATGATAAATGGTGTCTGGTATTCTTTTACTGTTGAAACACCCATATCTTATAAGCGCAGGAAATATCTTGCAAAAACAGCCTCTTCCTCAAAAATTGAGAGAGTGAGTGCTCCGATGCCGGGAAAGATCATTGATATTATGGTCGAAGAAAACTCTGAGATCAGACAAGGAGATCCGGTTGTAATCCTCGAGGCAATGAAGATGCAAAATGAAATCCTGTCTCATGTTAACGGAAGGATCAAAAAAATCAATATTAAAACAAATGATTCAGTTATGAAGGATGATGTGATCCTGGAAATTGAGAGGGGTTAGTTTTCGATAGTATCTTCAATTACCAGGTTAATAATGTCTTCCACATTTAATCCCATTGTCTGTATTTGTTTAGGCACAATACTTTCCCTGCTCATTCCCGGAATCGAATTCAACTCCAGAAAATACAACTGATTTCCTTTTACAATATAATCAATTCTTACTATTCCTCTGCAATCCAATATGTCGTATATTTCAGATGAAAGCTGCCTGCACCTTTTCTGTATTTCTTCCGGAACTGTTGCCGGGGTTATCTCATCTGACATTCCCTCTTTGTATTTAGCCTCATAATCAAAAAAATCATTTTTAGGAATTATCTCAGTCACCGGGAAAATGATCTCCTCTGATCGTGTCTTTACTAATCCGCAACTAAGTTCAGTACCTTTAATATAGGATTCCACAATAATTCCGGTGTCTTCTTTAAATGCCAGTGCTATTGCATTTTCCAGATCCTCAGGTTTATTAACGCGGGAAGTTCCGACGCTCGATCCGCCATTGTTAGGTTTGACGAAACATGGCATACCAACTCTTTCTCTGATGTATTCAGGATTTAATTCGGAGTTCTTTTTAAGTAAAACTGATTCAGGGGTCAGTATTCCGGAATTTTTCAGGTATAATTTACAGGCATATTTATTAAAAGTCAACGCAGATGTTAATACCCCGCATGTATTATATGGAATATGCTGCATTTCGAGATATGCCTGTATCTTCCCGTTTTCACCAGGATCTCCGTGAATAATAATATATGCATAATCAAATTTTACCTTCTTTTCATTTATAACAATACTGAAATCTCTCAGATCAACAGGAATTGATGCCTTACTGTTTGTAACAACCTTCCAGTCTGTGCCTTTAACATGAATAAGGTAAGGATTATATTTCTCCTTGTTTATCCATTTCATGATCTGTGTTGCACTTTTAACCGAGATCTCATATTCAGAAGAATCTCCACCACTGAGAATGGCAATATTTTTCATTTTTATCTTCATGGTTTCTTAAAATAAAGATAAGCTTTTTTACTTAATATCTTCCATTGAGTAAGAAAAAAAACCAGGTTTATGTTGAATGACGTATTTTGAGTGAGGAATGGCTGACAGATTATGACCAGACAGGTTTATTTTTTGGTTAAATTTAAAACCTGCCTCAGGGGGATGGAAGTTTACTTCTGATGTTTCGTTATTTGTCAGTTATAATATAATCATAACTGCATGTGTTTTTCGCCATTTTATAATATCCTGACGCAGCAGAAAGATTCGCATTCCGTTGGTAGTAACGTCCTATTCCCATTAAGGACAGAGCAGTATAGTCTTTTGTCAGGGGACCATATTTCTGTGACAGCTCCAGTCCTTTCTGGTATTCGCTGAAGGCAGCTTCATAATCCTTCTTATATTTTTCCAGGTATATTCCACGTAAAACAAAAGCCTGCATGGACGAGAAGTTATTATCCTTCTTATCCAGATTTTTTATTAATACTTCAGCCAGCGGGAATTTATTATCAAGCATCAATATCTGGGCATACAGGCCGGTATAAAATGAGTTTCCGGGGAATTCCCGATAAAGCATTGAGGCATACTCTGAAGCTTTCCTGACATTATTTTCATAGCTTAAATAAATAAATGACAGGAAAAACCGGGCTTCAACACGCAGGAAAACGGCATTCTCCGCACAGTATTCCAGTTGTCTGAGGCCCTCCTCTTTGTCTCCTTTCCTGAATAACATTGCAATAGGTTTATAGGACGGATGCTTCTCCGGATATGCCGTAATATAATAATTATATAAACCTGTTGTAAAGTAAAATTCATTAAACGATTCTTTCAGTGTGAATCCCGCAATTGTCTGTTTGTACATTACACTAAGGTAAGGGAGTACTTTTCCCGGTTTACCGTTATCTGCCCAGAACATTACATAAAAAGCTTTTCCAAAGAGATCGAAAAATATGCCCTCCAGGTCATCAGGGTCTGTCTTTAATAGCTGACCTGCTGAATTATAAGCTTCTTCAACTCTGAGTAGAAATTCAGGAGTGTCAGGATTATCAATTGTCATAGGGTAGTTTTCCCAGTAAATAATTAAAGCTTCAAGAAAGGGGATTGAAGGATGTCCGTCTGCCTTATCCCTTATCAGCGACAGGCTGCTTCTTGCTTCTGTAAACTGGTAATTATAAAGATGCGAAAGACTTCTCTTTATCTCATCAAGAACATCATTACTTTCCAGCAGACGGATCTGACAAGATGTATTTATGCTTAAACAAAACAGCAGTAAAAAAGAAATGATAACTCTAAACATTAAAGGAGATATTAATATAATATGAGGTTACAAAGGTATCTAAATGGCTGAAATTGTCAAAATGAGCCATACGCAATACTACTTGATAATTCAGGCAGATTCATTTTTTTATTTCGCGCTGATGAAGCACAGATAAAATAGCAGAAATAAGCGTAAATAAGGTTAATAGCAAAGTAAATTCAGATACAAAATATATATAATTTTGTACATGATTAAAAAAGTGGTTACTTTATCCACTTCTTAGATTATTATGATACAGATAGGAGATAAGATAATAAGTTCTGAGATCTTTAAGGTAAAGTTTATTTGCGTTCCTGAACGTTGTCTTGGATCGTGTTGTGTATATGGGGACGCGGGTGCGCCTCTGGAGGAATGGGAGGCTGAACTACTGGATAAAGAATTTGAGAATATTATGCATCGCATTTCTCCTGAAGGTATAATAACTATTGAAAGGCAGGGGGCATGGGTATTTGACGATGACGGGGACAAGGTAACTCCCCTGATTGGCGGACATGAATGTGCATATGCTGTTTTTGAGGAGGGAGTTGCAAGATGCTCAATTGAAATTGCTTATGATAATGGAGAGATTAATTTTCAGAAACCCTTTTCCTGTCATTTATATCCCATTCGTGTAACAAAAGTGGGAGAGCTTTTAGCCCTGAATTACCATAAATGGCATATTTGTGATGAAGCCTTGAAGAGGGGTGAGGTAAAAAGTATCCCTGTCTTCCGGTTTTTACGGGATGCTATAATACGGGTATGGGGGAAAGCATTCTATGATGAACTTGAAAATGTTTATAATCAAATGCTGGCAGAAAGTTCTTAATCTGATGAGACCTCCATCCCGAGTGCTCGGGACATCAAAGACATGAACAAAAAATGGGGTTTCTCCAGTTCAGGCGGGACAGGCTATCAGAACGCATTAATTAACAGTAACATAACTAAATTTTTTTCTGATAAATCAAACAGTTCGCCCATTCTATTGACAATCAACACATTGCGCCTTTGTGTTTTTTTATTTAACGAACTATGGATCTTTAGGAACCAAACATAAATAATTTAATTAAAACAATACATATGAACCAGATTAAAGATTATATTGAAAGCAACAGGGAAAGATTCCTCGAAGAATTATTTCAGCTTATAAAGATTCCCTCCATCAGTGCAAAGGAAGAACACAAGTCTGATTTAGTAGCAGCTGCAAATTACCTTAAGAAAACGCTTTTGGATGCGGGTGCCGATAAGGCATCTGTTATGCCTGCAAAGGGGTTTCCGGTTGTATATGGGGAGAAGATCATTAACCCGGAGCTGCCTACCGTTCTTGTTTATGGACATTATGATGTGCAGCCTGTTGAACCTCTTGATTTATGGGCATCACCTCCTTTTGAGCCGGAAATAAGGGATGGTAAGATTTTTGCCAGGGGTGCAGACGACGATAAAGGACAGTTGTTCATGCAGGTGAAAGCTTTTGAGTTAATGAATAATATGGGAATACTTCCCTGTAATGTGAAATTTATGATTGAAGGGGAGGAAGAAATTGGTTCTCCCAGTCTCAAAGATTTTTGCAGGGAGAATATGGACCTGTTGAAAGCAGATGTTATCCTGATTTCCGACACAACTATGCTTTCATCCGACATACCATCCATTACCGTGGGTCTGAGAGGGTTAAGTTACCTGGAAGTTGAGGTTACCGGGCCAAACAGAGATTTGCATTCAGGGATCTACGGCGGGGCGGTGGCAAATCCTGCTATTGTCCTTTCTGAGATGATAGCCTCACTTATTGATAGTGACGGAAGGATCACTATTCCCGGTTTTTATGATGATGTACTTGAGATAAGTAAGGAAGAACGTGCATTAATGGCAAAAGCACCTTTCAGTATTGAAAAATTCAAATCTGATATTGATATTGATGAGGTTGCAGGTGAAAAGGGGTATTCAACAAATGAACGCACCGGTATACGTCCAAGTCTTGATGTTTGCGGGATATGGTCGGGGTATACCGGTAAGGGAGCAAAAACTGTTTTGCCTTCAAAAGCCTGGGCAAAGATTTCGATGAGGCTGGTACCACATCAGAAGTCGAAAAAAATAGATAAACTATTTGAAGATCATATTAAAGCCATAGCTCCGGCATCAGTTAAAGTAAAAGTTACAAGTCTGCATGGCGGGGAAGGATACGTATCTCCGATCGACACACCGGCGTATCGTGCTGCCAGCCTGGCAATGGAGGAAACATACGGAAAACAGCCAATACCTGTGCGCACAGGGGGAAGCATTCCCATTGTTGCTGATTTCGAAGAAGTTCTGGGTATAAAATCCATACTTATTGGTTTCGGTCTGGATACAGATGCCATACACTCACCTAATGAGAATTATCCCTTATCTCAGTTTTTTAAAGGGATAGAAACTATTCCTCATTTTTACAGACATTTTGCTGAATTGTTGGGAAAATAATGTATATCAAGAAATTGGAAAATAACAATTTACTTACCAGTGAGAAGGAAAAATTCAAAAGGAGCATGATATTTCCGGGCTTCTTCCTGTTTCTAATATGGTTCGTGAAATTCACCGAATTCGGACTCGGGGTTGATTTCAGCTTTTTAGGTATTTATCCCTTACGATTGAAAGGGATTGTGGGAGTTATAACTGCACCCCTGGTGCATGATGATATCAGGCATCTTACGGATAACTCCATTCCCGTTTTTCTTTTAAGTGTGGCTGTCTTTTACTTTTACAGTGAGGTGGCTTTTCATGTTTTTTTTCTTGGATGGTTTGTTACGGGTTTTCTGGTTTGGGTTGTGGGCAGGGAGGCATATCACATTGGTGCCAGCGGCCTGGTTTATGCTTTTGCAGCCTTTCTTCTTGTTTCGGGGATTATCCGCAAAAACCGCAATCTGATGGCTATTTCTTTACTTGTAATTTTTTTATACGGAAGTCTTGTCTGGGGACTTTTTCCTTATGATTATCGGGTAAGTTGGGAATCTCACCTTATGGGAGCGATCACGGGTATTGTCCTGGCGTTCCGTTACCGGAATGAAGGACCTGTTCCGGATATTATGAGGATTGATGAAGAGGAAGAAGAAGTTGAAGATATTGAAACAAAGGAGATAAAAGAATAATAATAACTTTGTGTTCCTTCGTGTAATCCATAGTGTCCTTTGTGGTTAACTATATTACATTTAACCACAAAGGTACACAAAGGATATCACAAAGGAAGCAAAGAATATAATGACTGCACCATAATTTATTTTCCTGGTCTTAATTTTCTCACGGCAGCGCCGGCTTGCCACAGTTCACTCTCTCTTAGCTCTTTAAGTTCTTTTTCAAGTTCATCGCGGTAATTCGGGCCGCTGGTAGATTGGAGTACCCGTGCGCATTCCCTGCCATCTTTCACTCGCGTGTACAGGTCTTTAAAAACAGGCATTACAGCATCGCGGAATTTGGGTCGCCAGTCGAGGGCTCCTCTTTGTGCTGTAGCTGAACAATTTGCATACATCCAATCCATGCCGTTTTCATCCACCAGGCGTATCAGGCTTTGAGTAAGTTCTTCAACGGTTTCATTAAATGCTTCGGATGGTGAGTGTCCGTTTTCCCTGAGAACATCATATTGTGCATCCATTATGCCTGCCAAAGCACCCATAAGCACACCGCGTTCTCCGGTCAGGTCGCTGAACACCTCGTGTTCAAAGGTGGTTTCAAACAGATACCCTGAACCAACAGCAATACCGATAGCGAGAGTGCGGTCTAAAGCCCGCCCTGTTGCATCCTGGAATACAGCATAACTTGAATTGATACCTGTTCCTGCCAGGAAGTTGCGACGAACGCTGGTTCCGGATCCTTTAGGAGCAACCAGGATCACATCAATATCTTTGGGAGGGATAACTCCGGTTTGATCCTTATAAGTGATGGAGAAACCATGCGAAAAATACAGGGCTTTACCTTTAGTAAGCTGAGGACTTATAACAGGCCACAGTGTCCTTTGGGCTGCATCAGAAACAAGGTACTGTATAATGGTTGCTTTCTTGCAAGCGTCGGCAACAGGAAAAAGTGATTCGCCCGGAACCCATCCGTCGTTAACAGCTTTATCCCAGTCTGACTTGAACTCAGGGGCCTGACCTATAATAACTTTAAATCCGTTATCCCTCATATTCAGCGATTGTGCCGGTCCCTGTACTCCATAACCAATAACTGCAATTACTTCATCCTTAAGGATGTCAAGAGCCTTTGATACCGGGAATTCTTCTCTGGTAACGACGGTTTCTGAAACTCCGCCAAAATTAATTTTTGCCATATGATTAAATTTATAAATTAAGTAGTAATAATTCTTTCTCTGAGTGCCTGGATGCTTCTTCAAGATCTTTCAGATAAGCTGTAATTTCCTTTATCTGCTTGGTTACTGCCACCCTTCCTGACCTTACAAACTGAAGTATACCGAAAGGCAGAAGCTTTTCAAATAATTCCTGGGTTTCAGTTTTGTGACCTGTCTTTTCAATTATGATATACTCAGGCTCAACAGTCAGTATATGTGCATTATATTTCCTAATTAGTTTTTCCACATCACTGCCATGTGCCATGGCTTGTGTGGGAACTTTATACAATGCTATCTCCTGGTGTACAATTTCATGATCTTCATGGTAGAAAGCTTTGAGAACTCCTATTTGTTTCTCAATCTGCTTTGTTACCTTACGAACCTGATCTTCGGTTGTCTTAATAACAATAGTAAAACGGAATACATCCTTAACCTCCGATTCGGAAGCATTAAAACTGTCAAGGTTGATTTTTCTCTTTGTGAAGATGGTGGATAACCTTTGAAGAAGGCCTATTTTGTTCTCAGTAAAAATAGACAATGTGAATTCTTTTTCCATGTTTTATTATATAAATAATTATTATTCCAATCTCATTTCTGAAACGGTACCTCCTGCAGGTACCATGGGAAGCACGTTAGTTTCTTTCATAACTTTAATTTCGAGAAGGGAAGGTCCGTCAAATGCAAGCAGATCATCGAGAGCCTGACTTAACTCTTCTCTTCGTCTGATCTTTTTACCTGGGATTCCGAATCCTTCAGCGATTTTTATAAAATCGGGGTTGGTAAGTTCAGTATAAGCATAGCGTTTATCAAAGAACATGTCCTGCCACTGACGTACCATTCCCAGGAAACCATTGTTCAGTAAAATAATTTTAACAGGCAGATTCAATTGTGCGAGTGTTCCGAGTTCCTGTATGGTCATCTGGAATCCTCCGTCACCGATAACAGCAATAACCATGCTTTCAGGTGATCCAAGCTTTGCCCCGATTGATGCCGGTAACCCGAATCCCATAGTTCCCAGGCCTCCGGAAGTAACAATGGTGTTAGTCCTGTTAAACTGGTAGTACCTGGCAGTTGTCATCTGATGCTGGCCAACGTCGGTGACGATAACAGCTTCTCCTTTTGTTTTATTTGATAACTGATGGATGACTTCACCCATATGGATTTCTCCGGATGCAAGGTAGCAATCTTTTTCAATGATCTTTGTGAATTCAAATTTAGCCAGCTCGTTGAAAGATTCGAGCCATTCGGTATGTGTTGCCGGCCTGATATGTGGAAGAAGGGCGTTCAGGGCTTGTTTTGCATCAGCATTGACAGCGATATCGGTTTTTACGTTCTTATCTATTTCTGCGCGATCAATTTCGATATGGATGATCTTTGCCTGTTTGGCGTAAGTATTAAGATTGCCTGTAACCCTGTCGTCGAATCTCATGCCGATGGCGATCAGAAGGTCGCATTTGTTTGTATTGATATTCGGTGCATAGTTGCCATGCATACCCAGCATGCCGGTAAATAAGGGGTGGTTTGATGGAAATGCCGAAAGTCCAAGCAGTGTACTTGCTACAGGGATTCCGGCTTTTTCAACGAAGTCCCTGAATTCTTTCTGTGCTTCAGAGAGTAATATTCCCTGTCCTGCAAGTACCAGTGGCTTTTTTGACTTATTAATCAGTTCGGCAGCTGCCAGTATTTTTTCCTGGTTAATCTTTGGATAGGGGACATAGCTGATCGTATTGGTAACTTTCTCATAGTTGAATTCCAGTTCTCCAAACGGGGCATCTTTTGTAATATCAAGCAGCACAGGGCCGGGTCTGCCTGACCGTGCATAATAAAAAGCTTTTGCAATTGCCTCGGGTATTTCGTCAGGCCTTGTGATCTGGAAGTTCCATTTTGTAACCGGAATGGATATACCTAAAACATCTGTTTCCTGGAATGCATCGGTACCCAGTAGTCCTGATGTAACCTGACCAGTAATACAGACCAGAGGGGTGGAGTCGAGCATTGCATCAGCGAGGCCGGTAATCAGGTTTGTTGCTCCCGGTCCGGAGGTGGTAAAACATACACCTGGTTTTTTGGTAATTCTTGCCATACCCTGGGCTGCATGTACTGCCCCCTGCTCATGTCTGACCATAACATGATGGATCTGTGCTTTATACTTGTAGAGTGCGTCATATACAGGCATTATGGCGCCGCCAATGTAACCAAAGACCGTGTCAACTCCTTCTTCAAGTAATGCCATTACCAGAGCTTCTGATCCTGTTACTTTTTTTGCAGGTTTCTTTTGCTGTTCTGCAGTGTGATCTTTTGTTTGCGTTTCCATGATTTATTATGTTAAAAATGGTTACAGATTCAATTAAATAATTCTGACGGCTCCTTTATCCGCAGAAGTCACCATCGATGCATACGCCTTTAATGCAGCAGAAATTTCCCTGTTCCTGCCGGCAGGGATCCATGCCATGGTCCCTTTTGAGTCTTCTTCTGAACGGCGTTTTGCTAATTCTTCTTCGGAAAGCAGCACATTAATGCTTCTTTTGGATATACTGATCGCGATGATATCGCCGTCGCGTAGCAGTCCTATCTCTCCTTTTTCGGCTGCTTCAGGGGATACATGTCCGATTGAAAGACCGGATGTGCCGCCTGAAAAACGTCCGTCGGTAATCAGAGCACATTTGTCGCCAAGTTTTCTGGCTTTAATATATGAAGTAGGATACAGCATTTCCTGCATTCCCGGTCCGCCTTTTGGGCCTTCAAAATTTATTACTACTACGTCTCCGGGTTGAATTATGTTATTAAGGATTGCATCGCATGCACTTTCCTGTGATGTAAATACCCTGGCTATTCCTTTAAAATCGAAAACCTCCGGGCTCACACCTGCTGTCTTAACAATACACCCGTTTTTGGCAATGTTGCCATACAACACTGCAAGTCCTCCGTCTTTGCTGTAAGCATGCGTTTCATTCCTGATACATCCATTGTTTCTGTCATTGTCGGTTTCCTTATACATTTTGTTCTGGCTTCCCATCACAGTTGATCTCACACCGCCAGGTGCCGCATAATATATCCTTACAGCGTCACTGTCTGCATCCGGGTTCATAATATCATATTTTTGTATTGCTTCTTTGAGGGTGAGCCCATCCACTCTTTTAAGGGAGGTGTTTATGAGTCCTGCCCTGTCCAGTTCTGCCATTATACCAAGGATACCTCCTGCACGGTTTACATCTTCAAGGTGATAGCCTGAGCTTGGTGCCACCTTACATAAAACAGGTATCCTGCGGGATAGTTCATCTATATCCTTCATTGAAAAGCTAACCCGGGCTTCATGTGCGATGGCCAGCAGGTGTAATACGGTGTTTGTTGATCCTCCCATGGCAATATCGAGAGTCATGGCATTAAGGAAAGCATCCCTGGAAGCAATGGATCGCGGGAGGACGGATACGTCACCCTGGTAGTAATATTTATTAACAATGTCGATAAGTGTCAGCGCCGCCCTCCTTATCAGGTCGCTTCTGAACTGATGAGTGGCAAGTATTGTTCCGTTCCCTGGTAAAGCCAGTCCGATAGCTTCATTAAGACAATTCATGGAGTTAGCAGTAAACATTCCTGAACATGAACCGCAGGTAGGACAGGCGATTTTTTCAATACGGTCGATGATTTCATCACTTACTGATTCATCTCCTGCCATTACCATGGTATCAACCAGGTCGTATGCCTTCCCTCCGGAAATTCCCGCTTCCATAGGTCCGCCTGAAACAAATACCGCGGGAATGTTTAAGCGCATGGCAGCCATGATCATACCAGGGGTTATTTTATCGCAGTTACTGATACATATCATTGCATCCGCTCCATGGGCATTCATCATATACTCAATACTGTCGGCAATAAGATCACGGGACGGGAGAGAATAGAGCATGCCTCCATGCCCCATGGCAATACCATCGTCGATAGCAATGGTGTTGAATTCTGCTGCGAAGTATCCTGCCTCTTCAAATATTTTTTTCAGTTTCTGTCCGGTTTCGTGAAGGTGGGTGTGTCCCGGCACAAACTGCGTGAAAGAATTGACAATTGCTATAATAGGTTTGCCAAAATGCTCTTCCTGCATGCCATTGGCTCTCCAAAGACTCCTGGCTCCGGCCATTCTCCTGCCGCTGGTAGAAATATTACTTCTTAGGGGTATCATAATATTAACATTACTTTTTTTAACGTAAAAGGCCATTCTCTTTACCTGAGAATGGCCAGTATTTTTTCCATCTATAGTCATACCACCCTCAGGTCATCTTCAAAAGAAGGACGACGACAACATGAAGGATCACAACTATAGAATTACTATTGAACATCAGAATTATTTTTAAAGGCACAAATATAAATCATATATATTGATATAAAAAAGATTTCGTGTTAAAAAATATGTTTGCTTACGAAATGTCAGAATAGTGAGTAAAAAATTAACAAATTGAAATGTGTTCCTGTCTGTTTATCCTGTTAAGCTTACAGATTAACATGAAAAACCGGGAGAGCTACTTATATCGCACCGCTACAACCGCCTGCCCTTGCTTCCTTCCGGACCTGGGGGGATTAAGCAGGAGCTGGTCGTATAAGACTCACCCGGAAATGCAAAAATACGAATTTTCATGCTTTATTCAAACAATAGTTAATTAAATTATATTACAGGCACAGGCAAGGCGGGAAGGGTAAAAAGGGGAATACAGAGCGTTAAAAATAGACTCAGAGGCGTGAAGGTGCAGAAAAAAAGGCGGTGAAGAACGTCAAAAAAAAAAGCGCAGAGGCGCAAAGGCGCAGTAAAATAAGGGGAATACAGAGCGTTAAAAATAGACGCTGAGGCGTGAAGGTGTAGAACAAAAGGCGGTGAAGAACGTCAAAAAAAAAAGCGCAGAGGCGCAAAGGCGCAGTAAAATAAGGGGTATACAGAGCGTTAAAAATAGACGCTGAGGCGTGAAGGTGCAGAAAAAAAGGCGGTGAAGAACGTCAAAAAAGGACGCAGAGGCAAAGGCGCAGGGAATAGGGGTAGTGCAGGACGTGAATAAGAACAAAAAGGATGGGGGTGCAAAATTCAGTTTAATAATAGCTCTTAGGTTGCAATTGTAATTTTGCATAATATTTATAATCAGTTACATAAAATAGCAGAACAAAGTATTGGAAAAATTATCAGTTCCATTCGCCTGATTTTTTTAGTTTTATGAATATCTTTGTTTAAAAGATAAAGCCATGAACCGGAATTTTTATACATTATTTATCGAGCCTGCACTTATATATGGCAGCATTGTAGGTGTTATCTATATTGTTATTTCTGTTATTCTCAGCATAGCAAATGCAAATTTCTCAGTTACCCGGCAGGTTGTGGATATTGCTCTTCCCGTTGTGGGGATTATTTTTTGTCTTATTATGTACAGGAAGGAGTACCTGGGTAATCATATTTCCTACGGCCGGGCTTTTGGAATGGGTGTTTCTATGATGTTAATAATGGGAATTCTGGTAGCGGTGTATAACTATATATATACTGCTTTTATTAATCCTGACTTTTTCAAAGAGGCACAGGTTGTTCTTGAGGAGAAGTTAATCAATAAAAATATTGACCCTCGCCAGATAGAGTTTGCCATTGAGAAGTCGGCATGGGTTCGTACCCCTTTTTATAGTTCTCTTATGGCCATTGTGAATTTTGTAGTGATGGGGAGTATTGCATCCCTGGTAATTGCTGCTTTTGTTAAGAAAGAGGATGAAGATCCTTTCAGGGATGTAATATGATGTAACCATTTTTCCAATTAGAACAATAAATATGAATCTGAGTATTGTTATTCCCTTGTTAAATGAGGAGGAATCTCTTCCGGAACTCGCTACGTGGATCGCTAAAGTTTGTCAGGAACATAATCTCACCTATGAGATCATTTTTATTGATGATGGCAGTACAGATGGTACAGCGGACCTGCTCCGGCGGGAATACCCAT
>CAYVTV010000029.1:0-6463 GCA_964454295.1 uncultured Bacteroidaceae bacterium | reverse complement strand
ATGGAATGTGATTCGGCAAATTTCGATGCAGCATCCGGAGGTTAAAGGAGTCCGTTTCAGGAGGAACTATGGTAAATCTGCTGCACTTCACGTTGGGTTTCAAAAAGCTTCAGGTGACGTTGTAATTACTATGGATGCGGATCTTCAGGACAGCCCTGATGAAATTCCCGGACTCAGAAAAATGATCATTGAAGACGGGTTTGATATGATCTCAGGCTGGAAGAAGAAAAGACATGATCCACTTACCAAAACCCTGCCCAGCAAATTTTTTAATTGCACTGCCAGGATGATTACAGGAATAAGGTTGCATGATTTTAATTGCGGATTAAAAGCTTATCGCAGTAATGTGATAAAGTCCATAGAAGTATTTGGAGAAATGCACCGATATATACCGGTTATTGTTAAAAAAGCCGGATTCACCAGGATCGGGGAGAAGGTAGTTACCCACCGGAAGAGGCAGTATGGGGTCACCAAGTTTGGGTTCGAACGGTTCATTAACGGATTTTTGGATCTCCTTACCATTTCTTTTATTGCAAGGTTTGGGAAACGCCCAATGCATATCTTTGGAGGTCTGGGGACAGTTGTTTTTCTTGTTGGTCTTATTTCTGCCGCATACCTGGGTATTCAGAAAATTTATTTATTACATAAAGGCATTAAAACCATTCTTCTTACCCAAAGCCCGTATTTTTTTCTGTCGCTCACAGCTATGATCATTGGGACCTTACTTTTTGTAAGCGGATTCCTTGGAGAACTGATCTCAAGGTCCTCCATTGAGAGAAACACATATTTTATTGATGAAGATATTAATTAAACGGATTGCGGGGCTGTCAATTTCGGTCTTTCAACTCCGGACTTCCCACAACTTTAACGTATTACAATCATGAGAATTCATCTGGTATCGGGTGCCTGCGGGTTTGTAGGCCGGAATATGATAAAAAGACTGCTGAAGATAAATAATGATCTCATTTTTATGGTTGATGATCTTTCAGTTGGGTTGCATCCTTCGCACTGGCTTGAAAGTTACACTTGCAGGAAGTATAAGGATATTGAATTCATAGGGGAAGATGAGCGACTGATATTCCGGAAGGGCGATTTCAGGGATATGTTATTTTACATGAGACAAAATCCCCGGTATATACAGGAAACCTATGGAATTGCATTTGACAGGTTTGCTGATGTATTCCATTTCGCCGCAATTGTCGGGGGGCGATTAAAAATAGAAGGCGATCCTATGTCCGTTGCATTGGATTTATCCATTGATGCCGAATTTTTTTACTGGGTATGCCGGCATAAGCCTGAAAGGGTGCTATATCCGAGTTCAAGTGCTGCCTATCCTGTTAACCTGCAGTCGTCCCATGGTTCTGTAGCACTGAAGGAGTCAGATATTGATTTTACCTCAAATCTGGGAACACCTGATATGACTTACGGATGGTCAAAGCTTACAGGCGAATTTCTTGCTCAGATTGCTGCACAGCACTATGGTGTCGCGGTTTCCTGTATACGTCCGTTTTCAGGGTACGGTGAGGATCAGGATCTTACCTATCCTGTTCCGGCAATTGCAGCCCGGGCAGCCAGGAAAGAAGACCCTTTCGAAGTATGGGGTACCGGTAAACAGGGACGCGATTTTGTTCATATTGACGATGTCATTGACTTCATATTTATCCTGATGAACCATGTTATGGATGGCTCCGCATATAACATAGGTTCGGGGAAGCTTACAACATTTATCGATCTGATAAATATTTTTACGGGTTTCGCCGGATATTCCCCAGTGATCAAACCATTGCCCGATAAACCTGCGGGAGTGCATTCAAGGTATGCTGATATTTCAATCGTGAAAAATAAATTCGGATGGGAGCCCTCCATTTCTCTTGAAGAAGGAATGCGCCGGGTGTATGATAACGCTTTGCAACAGATTAATAATAAATGAAATAACTTTCTGATGAGGAAGATAGCTGTTTTCGGTCCGGGTCCTGCTTTCAAGGGCGGTATTGCCAATTACAATACCTCGCTGGCCAAGGCTTTTCAAAGGATCCCCGGGACGGAAATACATATCTTCTCCTGGACACAACAGTATCCTGCCATCATCCCCAGGGATTTTAAAGACAGGAAGAGCCGTTCCGACCAGCTGGAAGGCACTGATATAAGGGTTCATTACCTTACTAACTATAATAATCCCATTACATGGTATAAAACATACAGGTTAATCAGGGATATCAAGCCTGAGCTGATAATTTTCCAGTGGTCATTATCAATACAGGGAATACCGCTTGGGTGGATAGCAGGGAAGGTTATGCGCAATAGCCCGGTCAGGGTGGTTTTTGACCTGCATTTTGTGAAACAGAAAGAAGGAAGCCGGATTGACCGGTGGCTGACAAAAATGGGTATTGGAAATGCACATCAGTATGTTGTCCATTCTCTTCAAACGGCTGAGGAATTAAAGGAATTATTCAGGGGAAGAAAATTTGATATTGTAAGAGATATCTCAGAGGTTAAAGATAATTCCGGTATACCCTGTATCCGCCTTTTCCATCCGGTATACGACATGTTTAAACCGGATGATTCGCTGGATACGGTGAAGCTGAAACAGGAGCTTAACCTTCGCAGGTATGTTTTTCTATTTTTCGGGTTTATACGGAAATATAAAGGGCTGCATAATGCCATTGAGGCATTTGCAAAACTGGCAGAGAAGAGGAATGACGTGTCCCTTCTGATTGTCGGGGAAGCCTTCTGGCAGACACTAGATAAAAGGAAATTTTCTACCCGGATCAAGAATTTTCTGTTCAGCATTGTTAAACTCCTGGTTGTGAATAAGGAGGATGATGAGCGCGACTATTTCCCACTGGAACTGATAAACGGGTTTGGTATTAATGATAAGGTTACTTCTGTCATTGAATATATACCAAACGAAGATGTGCACAAGTATTTCCAGGTGAGTGATGCCATACTTCTGTTTTATTCGAGGGCTACACCTTCGGGTGTTGAATCCATTGCGTATAATTTCCGGCTCCCCATACTCGCCACACGTACCGGCCATTTCCCGGAAACCATTAAGGATGGGTTTAACGGATACCTGGCTGAACTTAATGATACTGCCTCAATGGCAGAGGCCATGGAAAAGATCATTGAAAAGCCGGTTAAAAGGAAGAATATTGCATTGGCTTCGAAGGAGATGAGCTGGGATAATTATGCTAAAGCAATCCTTGGCTGAATTTTGCCTTAAGCATTTCCGCCACCTTACGGTCTATTGGAAATGTAAATTCTTTTTCATTCAGCGTATACACCGGCAACCATCGAAATGACTGACTTCCGTTTATTTGTGCCGGGAAATCATAGGGTATGTCAGAGATTCTAAAGGCGGGAGGTTCTTTAAATCTTATGCGGTAGTAAATGCTTATTAACTGATGGTCCTCAAAGAATTCTGCTTTCTGGAAAAAACCGGTGGTATAAAAATGTTCTATTATTTCAATTTCCTGAGAAAACTCCTCCATGGCTTCTCTTATTATACAATCTTCAGGCCCTTCCCCGAAACGTAATCCTCCTCCCGGAAATTTAGTCATGTACCGGTTTAGCATATATTCATCACTTACCAGTACCTGGTTATGATCGTTGATTATGAGTCCGTATACGCGGATGTTAAAGTGTATTATGGGTTTATTTTCCATTTGTCTGATAGTAATAAACTAACCTGAGTTCGATAAAGTGGAACTTTAAAAGTTGGATAAAAACTTTGTGTGCCTTTGTGGTTAATATATAATACGTGTTTAACCACAAATGGAACACAAAGGATAACACAAAGGCACAAAAAGATAAAATTAAGATTTCTTACCTGGTACTTTTCCTCATATTGTTAACCCCGGTTACATCTTACAGGGAATTAACAGAACTTTTTATATACATCTCAATTTCTTTTATTTCATCAGGATGAAACCATTTGTATATATCATTTTTTCTGAACCATGTCATTTGTTTACGTGCGTATTTTCTAGTATTAGCCTGGATTTTTTCTATAGCTTCCTCCCTGGTTACTGATCCGTCAAAGTATTCAAATAGCTCACGGTAACCTACCGTATTAAGGGCACTGATATTCTTATGCGGGTAGAGTTTTTTTGCTTCTTCCTCCAGTCCTTTTTCCATCATTACCAGGACTCTTTCGTTAATATTCCTGTACAGTTTTTCACGGCCGGGATCGAGAGCGATGCGGATAATTTCGAAGGGTCTTTCTTTGTGGGTTCCCGAGAGGAAAGATGAATAAGGTTTTCCTGTCATCAGGCAGATTTCCAGAGCTTTTTGGATCCTCTTCGGATTCCTGAGGTCTGTTTTTGAATAGCTTACGGGATCAAGGATTTTTAATTTTTTTCTCAGTGCTTCTATCCCTTCGTTTCTGTATTCTTCTTCCAGCTTCACTCTCAGCGCCGGGTCGGTATCAGGGAAATAGTCAATTCCATTACAAACCGCATCAATATACAGACCTGAACCTCCAACCATGAATACAATGTTATGCTTTATAAAGAGTTTATCCAGAAGAGAAAGCACATCCACCTCGTATCTATATGCATTATAGGTATCAAAGATGCTGATGCTCCTTATAAAATGATGTTTCGCCTGCTTCAGCTGTTCCTTTCCGGGAGCAGCTGTACCAATGGAAAGTTCCCTGTAGATCTGGCGCGAATCTGCGGAAATGATTTCCGTGGAAAATGCTTTTGCCAGTTCAATACCCAGGTTGGTTTTGCCCGAGGCGGTTGGTCCGGCGATAACTACAAGATAATTATTCCTCATCGGGGTCAGCACTCAAAGGAAAGTTGAGTTCGAAAAGAATCTGCCGGGGAGGATTTCCCCTGGAATATATAATTCTCGGATACTCAACAGGTTCCGGATTTTTTATTTCAGCCATCAGCTCAATAAAGAAGGCTCTTTCATTAAAAAAGTCGAAGATATAAAGTATTCGCTGTAATTTATCTTTCATATGATCACTGAGAATTGCTTTTTCCATTGGGATGGTGGGTATCTTTCCGTTATCAGTCATATCGAAAAGAGTGAATTCAATGATTTTCTCCCATTCGTAGTTGGTCAGAAAAAATGAGGCAATTTGGGTATTGTCATAATGCAGGTCTTCCTGAATTATTTTATGGAGGTCAAAGAAAGTCTGGCCGGAAGATATCTCAATATCTCTTACGAAGTTTTTCACCTCATTGGATATCATTTTCAATCTGTAAACCATACCTCATTTTTGAGACAAGTTAAGTAAAAATTTTAATGTATCCACATTATCGGCATAATCCCACAGCATTGGATATTGGCTTGACCCGAATTTAATCCCGTTTTTGATATTTTCTGACCGGCTTACAACGCATTGCAGGAATTGATGATCTTCCTCCAGTTTTTTCTGAAGCATGCCGGTATCGTTGTAGAGTTCGTAATGCAGGCATCCGACAGGGCTGCTACAGGAAGGGTCTTTCTTTAGCAGAAGAAACCCTGTGTCGAAATGCGGTTCATGGTTAATAAGCAGGATTGCCCGCTGGTATTCATAGTTATTTGCATATTTATTATGATTGGCCAGCCAGGCGTAATGACTGAAATGATCAGGCAATCCGGGTATGTTATAGCCTTTGGGCAGGTATAGTTTAGAGACATTGCGGCATCCCAGTCCAAAGTACATAAAAATATCGTCAGCCAGAAGTTCCAGGTCTGTTCCCGCTTCATCTCCTGTAAGCACGGCTGCTGAGTTTCTGTTTTTCCGGATAATATGAGGTTTGTTCCTGAAATAATACTCAAAATATCGTGCTGAATTGTCGCTGCCGGTAGCAATTACGGCATCCATATTTTTCATCACCAGATCGTCGAAAGAAATGAGTTCCCTGAAGCCCGGATGTATTTCATTTAAGATGGCCAGGATGGATGGAAGGAGCTTGTCATCCTTTGAAGAGAGGTGTGCCGTGAGTTTATTTCCCGAGAATAATACCGACATGAGATCATGAAATCCAACGAGCGGGATATTCCCTGCCATGATCACTCCTATATTCAGGGGTGATGTATTTTCTGTTTCCAGGTCAGGGTAGGCAGACAACCAGCGATGTAAATTCTTTTCTTCCATGGCGACGGCGATTGAGCTAAATGCGGAGGTAACAAATTCGGCGATAAACCATGGGTTATGATAGTGAACATCCCTGATCAGGTCTCCTGTAATAACCGCAAACCGCGCATTAAGTTGCGACAACTCCGGATTTTCGTTAAAACCTGAAGAAGTAAACTGCATTAAATATTTACCCAGCGTAGTAAAAGCATATAATTTATCAGGAAGGGTCATAGATATTTATTTCATTTCCACCCTGGTTTTAGGCAATTTATCAGGGTGATTTTTCTGCAGGTATTCAACGAGGCGTTCGCGGATAAGGACTCTGAGGTCCCAGAGGGTAGATGCATCGGCTGCGCTCATCAGGAAGCGTAGTTCGAGATTCTGGGG
>CAYVTV010000028.1:16033-23244 GCA_964454295.1 uncultured Bacteroidaceae bacterium | reverse complement strand
ACGCTGAAGCTTGTGCCTCCGCTAAAGCTTCAGCGACACGCGGACGGTGGATGAAAACGGGATCACGGAAATTCTTTGTGTACCTTGGTGCATCCTTTCCGCGAGCGCTGACTGCGTGTTGCCGTAGCTTTAGCGAAGGTGCAAGCTACTCAGCGGAGGCGCTGTGTCCTTTGTGGTTTAAATTTTTCCCCGCCTATCCAAACAAAAACCTCGCCGTATTTTCGCCTTCGTGCAGTACTTCGTGTCCTTTGTGGTTTATATTTTTCCCCGCCTATCCAAACAAAAACCTCCCCGCATTTTCCCCTGCAATTTTTTTCATGATCTCATCCCCCATAGATGTATGGAAATTTACCCGCATGGCACGAAAGAATCCTTCCTTTACTACCATATAGTAATCGGAGCCGTATAAAACACGATCGGCTAACAATTCATTATTTAAAATAAGTGCCTTCAGTTCGGTATAGAATGACTTATTGTGAAGTGTATAAGAGAAGTCGGAATAGATATTCTCATACCTTTCCATCAGGTCAATGATCCTTGAGACCCAGCTATCTCCCTTTCCTCTTAAAAACTTTCCCCATTCCGCATCTCCGCCGAAATGTGCAAGGTTAAGCCTTAGCTTCGGGAATCTCTCCAGCACGGGTATCCAGTTCCGGGGATGATTTAAATAGGTTGCATAATCTTTCTTTCCCCTGAATGATACTGAAACAGTCTTATCAGAAAAACCCTCTCCGGGAATATACTGATATCCCTGGATATCCCTTATGTGCCTTCTGGATGTATGAACAACAGCTCCGCCACAGTGCGCCGTTATGGGAATATTCTTTTCCTCACATACGGCAAATATAGCCATCAGATCAGGATGGGAAGGAAGATAACCAAGCGAAGGATAGATCTTCACACCAAAGAACCGGTACTTTTCATCCTGAGAAAAGACTTTCAGAAACATACTTTTCATTTCCGTGTTATTCGGATCGGCAGCAAAAAACGGAAGTATCTGAGCAGGAAATCTGTCCCTTACATTAACCATATTCTCAATCTGATCCGTATAGGAATGTATTGATTTTCCTGCTATTCCCACGCTCATGTCCATCATTAAAGTACAGAATACAGTGTTATCACCCGGATAATAGTCTTTAAGTTTGATAAATATCTCTTCAGGTGACCGTGTTTTAAATACATTAATAAAATAGGCAAGATTACTTAAGGTATCAGTATCCCTCCTTTTAAAAAAACCATGAAGTTTCTTCTCTATATATGCAAGGAATCTCTCATTAAAAGGAAGCCGCACTCCAAGAAACCTGTCAGGCACATCACGATAGTTGAAAATGTGGGTATGAACATCAAACCTGCATGCCTTCTTTTTAAGGATACGTTTCATTTCCGGCGTAACACGGTCAAGGGGATTAGGTGAGATATTACTGAATTGCATATATGTTTAAAGAATAATGTCAGGATACACGATTTTGCAGTTTAATTCCTTAATTCCTCACCTCACATGTCACTTGTCACATGTCCCATGTCACTTCTTCAGGGCATCCCCGTCTTCGAATAATTTATATCAAGAGCTTCAAAAAGAGGCACATGCATCTTCAGCCTGTTACTGAAATCAATATAATCCTTACTTTCAGGCTGTGACCACACCACTTCAGCTATTGCAGTCATCCGGGGGAATGCCATGTATTCCACATCCCTGAAGGTTTTCATGTATTCTGTCCATACATTGCCCTGAGCTCCCAGTATATGTTTTGCTTTTTCTGCATCAAGTTCTTCGGGAACAGGCTCATATGAATATACCTTTTCCAGGGGAAGGAATCCCCCAATAGCCAGCGGCTCATTTTCAGGATCAGACTGGTAATAATCAAGGTAACAATGGGTAGTAGGACTCATAACCACATCGTGTCCCATCTCAGCTGCTTCAATACCCCCTTTTATACCGCGCCAGGACATAACAGTTGCATTTGGGGCAAGTCCGCCTTCAAGAATTTCGTCCCATCCGATCAACCGCCGGCCTCTTTCACTGAGAAACTTCTCTATCCGCCTGATAAACCAGCTTTGCAGTTCATCTTCATCCTTCAGTCCCAGTTCCCGGATCTGTTTCTGAACGGCAGGACTGGCCTTCCACTGATCCTTTTTTGCCTCATCACCTCCAATATGAATAAATTCTGAAGGGAAAAGTTCCAGCACCTCCTCAAGAACATCTTCAAGAAAGCGAAATGTTTCTTCAACAGGATTAAAAATTATGTTGGAGATACCCCACTCAGTTTTTACCTCCACGGGTTTGCCGGTAACACCAAGGTGAGGATAGGAAGCAATGGCAGCCTGAGCATGCCCCGGCATCTCAATTTCCGGAATAACAGTTATAAAACGATCAGCCGCATATTCCACTACCTCCCTTATCTCTTCCTGTGTATAATAACCTCCATGTGGAATACCATCATAAACTCTGGGAGTATCTTTTAAATGCCCAATTATGGTTTCCTTCCTCCATGCTCCTGTCTCAGTTAGTTTTGGATACTTCCTTATTTCAATTCTCCAACCCTGATCCTCTGTCAGATGCCAATGAAACTTGTTAAACTTATATAATGCGAGAAAATCTATATATCTTATTACAGAATCTTTGGACATAAAGTACCTTCCCACATCAAGATGCATACCCCTCCAGGAAAACCTGGGATAATCAGTAATCTTTAACGCAGGAACAGGTATCCCTTTATCTTGTGAAGCTGCAGATGTAAAAATAAGTTGCTTCAACGATTGTAATCCGTGAAACAGACCCTGAACCGTTGGGGAGGAAATGAAGATCATCGCTGGCGTAACTTTCATTATATAACCCTCCGGATGAAGATCATCGTGTATATCAAGATTAAGAATGATCTGGTTCTTCATAGCCTTGGTAATAGCACTCTTAATATCGATGCCTGTAGCCCGGTTAACATCTGAAGAAAATATTGAAATGATCTGCTCAATTTCCGGATCCTTATAAATGTTGTAAATACTCGTGTTGGAATTAATTACAAAGGAACCTTTCCTGAGCTCTGTTAAAACCGGCTTTGGAATGATATTAACTGAAACTTGTTCATCCGGTATATTTTTACAGGATAACAAGAAAATCAATGCCAGGACAAGCAGATTAGATTTTTTCATGGGATTTAAAGTATTAAAATTTCAGATTATGATTTGTTGTCATTTAACTCTTTTCCCTATACAATCCGGAGCGCAATTATCGCCAGTTAATACCTTAACTTTATATGAGTTAAACTAATGCTAAAAATAGATTATTTTAGCAACTTATACAATAGATATTTTCCTATCTTTGAGTTAACTTGTGTGAATAAAAATTTTTACACTATACGTAATACCATGATACGTTATCTGAATATAATACTTTTTGCCGGAATGATCATAATGAACTATCTGGCAAATGCATTGCCTCTCAATAACAAAACTACCGGTCAGCTTTCTGACCAGTTTCCCAATTTGTTTGTGCCGGCAGGCATAACCTTTTCCATATGGGGAATTATTTACTTATTACTGGCTGTATATTGTGTTTTGCAATTTTCTCCCCGTTCAAAGTCCATTGCGGAAGAAATAGGATGGCTGTTTGCCCTTTCATGTGTTATGAATGGATTATGGATTATAGCCTGGCATTATGAAAAATTGCCACTTTCCCTGGGTATAATGACAGTGCTTTTAATAAGTCTGATATTTATAAATATTGCGATTAAAGACCTTCCTGTTGGATTTATCAAAGCTGTATTCGGTATTTATCTTGGCTGGATATGTATTGCAACCATTGCCAATGTCACTGCTGTGCTGGTACATTATAACCTGAGCGGATCGGGAATATCAGAGGAAGCATGGACTGTAATAATGATTGCGGCAGGTGTTTTTATTACATCACTCACCATTGTCCGGCTTAATAATCCTTTCATTGGACTATCAGTAATGTGGGCATTTACCGGAATAATTATTAAGCAATATACCGATTACCGCATTATCGCTATGGTTGCATTAGCAGGTATTATAACAACTTTATATTTCACTCTCAACCCGCTTATCAGGGCATATTTTCAATAGTTTTTATAATTTAAAACTATTGCTCCAATATTAAATCAATATCTTTGATCCGAGACGGGTGACGGGTGACGGGTGACCTGTCACCTGTCACCCGTCACATGTCACTTTCATAAAAAACATTGCCTCTATAGTCTATGGTCTAAAGCCTATTGAATAAACCTCCTGTTTGCATAAATAGCATCCCGTATCGCAGGTTTCAGTGTTTCCGCACAATTATAGATCATCTGAAAATCTGAAGGAAAAGGAATATATTCGCTTTCAATCTTTTTCCTTCCTTCCTCATCAAGAGCAGCCATATCTCCAACAACTCTCGCTGAAACATGCTGAAATACATTATTTGCACCAATAGGTTCTTTTACCAGCAGTTTTCTTACAGGTTTCATCTCCAGTATTTCCACCACTCCTTTAATAGTTACTTCTTTACGTTGCTGGGTTTCAATAAGTGTAGCATTAAGCGTTTTATAGAGGGGTATTTTGATATCATTGCCTGCTGTATCTTTCATTACGTTACCACGGGCATCAAGGGCATATTTAAAACCATCTTCCACCTCTTTTTTGTAAACCAGGTCGTTTACCTTTGACTGGTCAGGGGTAAGGAAAATATCCGTGATATTCACAACTACAAGGTAATCGTATTCAATTTCCTCATTAATATGTCGAAAATGATACTCTACCCATTCACTGCTCAATCCCTGTGTGTTAAAGTTTAAAAGCTCCTGTTCAAATTCGGGGGTAATGGATAATGCACTGGAATTAGTTACCTGGACCAATGTTTTACTTGTGCCTTTATATCTGGCTTCAATAATCATATCCGTAAGACCGGGGTATGAATCACCCGAATAATCTCTTGCTCTTATCAGCTGGTAATAGGCTTCACGATTCGATATTCTGTCGGGATTCTGCAATAACCTCTGTCCATTGGTATAATAGTATTCTGCAGCGCTTCTCTTAGCCTGTACTATCTCAGCGTCATAATCCACATATTCATAATTGATAACTGTTCCCTTCATATTCAGAGGGAGGACTGTTCTTACCCTGGATTGCCTGGCTTTAAGGTTGTCATATCTCAGAAATATCTCATCATAATTATTTGGATTGTTTTCCATTTTCAGGAATTTTATTCTTTCAAGATCCCGCTCATTAGCCAGCCTGTAAGCCCTATCCAGTGTCCTTACATCCTCGGTGTTATCCGGATTCTTGATTAGCCGCCTGACAGTTCTTTCAAGAACCATATCATATTGTCCTCTCTGCATTTGCTTATTTATGGAACTGCACGAGAATAGAAAAACGACCGGGAGAAGTAGTATAATTTTTTTCATAACGCTGAGGTTTTGGATAATTTTGCAATAAAATTAAAAAACTATTTTAATCTGTATAAATATAAATGTTTTTTTCAATATATTCATTTCACTTTCAAATTTATAACTTAACGTAAAACCGTGAGTAAAGGTTACAATGAATGTTCCCGCTGATTATCAATGAAACATAAACATGCGTGTAACTACAAATCATTTCCTAACTTTGCAATTTTAATTAAATTCTTATGGCCGAACTTATCAATACGGCAAATGAACCTGAGAAAGCAATACTTGTGGGAGTTATCACTCCATCAGATACAGAAGAGGAGATAGCAGATTATCTTAATGAGCTGGCGTTTCTTACTGAAACTGCTGGTGCTGTTCCGTCAGGTATTTTTACACAACGCCTGGATACTCCTAATTCCAGAACTTTTATCGGATCCGGGAAACTTGATGAAATCCGGACTTTTATTGAAAAAAATGAGATCAACCTGTTGATCTTTGATGATGAGCTTTCACCTTCACAATTCAGAAACCTGGAAAAGGAATTGAATTGCCGGGTAATTGACCGCACCAATCTTATACTTGATATATTTGCATCGAGGGCTAAGACTGCGCATGCAAAGACGCAGGTTGAGCTGGCACAATACCAGTACCTGTTGCCAAGGCTAACCCGCATGTGGACTCACCTTGAAAGGCAGAGAGGAGGAATAGGTCTCAGAGGACCGGGGGAAACGGAAATTGAAACAGACCGGCGTATTATACGTGATAAAATTTCCAGATTAAAAGAAGAGTTAAAAAAAATTGATAAACAAAAAAAAGTTCAGAGAAAAAACAGGGGAAAAATGGTAAGGGTTGCCCTGGTTGGATATACGAATGTAGGGAAGTCAACAATAATGAATCTTATCAGCAAATCAGATGTTTTTGCAGAGAATAAACTCTTTGCCACACTTGATACCACTGTCAGAAAAGTAGTAATAGGCAACCTTCCCTTTCTACTTTCTGACACAGTGGGATTTATCCGCAAGTTGCCACATGACCTGGTGGAATCTTTTAAATCCACGCTTGATGAAGTAAGGGAATCTGATATCCTCATACATGTAGTGGACATTTCACATAAAGGATTCGAGGAACAAATTCAGATTGTGAACCAGACTCTTAATGAAATCGGAGCATCGGATAAAAGAATGTTTATGCTGTTTAACAAAATCGATGCGTATAATTATATCGTTAAGGATGAAGATGATCTGACCCCTGAACTAAAAAGCAACTGGACACTGGAAGATCTTAAAAATAGCTGGCTTGCCAGAAACAACACCGAATCGGTTTTTATTTCCGCAAAGGAAAAAACAAATGTGGAGGAACTAAAAGACATGCTTTACAAAAGAATTAAAGAAATTCATATCAGGAGATATCCTTATGATGATCTGCTTTATTAATCGTAAACAAAATATACTTCAGCGGATTGATAATATTTCGTACCGTCCTGAAAAAAGTCTACATTTTTTTGATTAATACTATACTTGGTTTGTTTACGTTATTTTTTCCTGAATCAGCTTTATCTTTTCCGCCTCAATCAGCAGGATGATATAGTTTCGTTGTTGAGAGACAAAATGTTGTGTCTGTAAGGCGGATTTTTATATTGTCATTTTTCCTGGGGTTGCCACCCCTGGCTATTCAATTGATGCCCCGGGATTTTCTTTCAAAGACGCACAGCCGTGCGTCTCTACTGTGCATTCCGTCCCCTTCGTCCCCTTCGTCCCCTTTGTCTTACTCATTTACTCATTTACTCATTTACTCATTTACTCATTTACTCATTTACTCATTTACTCA